>NZ_LS999839.1:5848888-6198518 GCF_900564155.1 Pedobacter schmidteae
ATAAAAACTAAGCAGGGCATTTTGTCCGGATGCGTTAAAAGGTGGAAGAGGAATTGCCGCTGAGGATAAACCATTTAAAAACTGGTCGTCAGGAAATCCCTGTCCGCTTGCCGAAAATGAGTTGAAACGATTTTTTTCAAAAGACGTCCCCACAAGTAAATTTAACCTGTTTTCTTCATTAAACTGCTTGTTCCAGGTAAAGGTGTTTTCGAAAAAAACAACATTGCTTTCTGTCTGCCCTTGTGTACCCACTCCACCGGCCGAACTTCTTACCCCTGTCTGACTTCCCAGCGCCAATATACTGGGTGCATAATTCAGCTGATGATAATTACTATGATTAACCGATACGGTACTTTTAAATTTCAAGTCCTGCAGCAATTCATATTCTAATGACAGTGAGCCTATCAATGAGGTGCTTTTACCCTGATTAATCGCGGTAAGCAGGGCTAACGGACTCTGGATGCTGGATAGCCTGGAGTCGGGAAGTGCGGTACCCAATTCGGTATTGGTGAAGACATGTATACTACCGTCCGCATTGTAAGGTGCGATGGTGGGCGGAGCCATTAATGCCTGGGGGTACACACCATTACTGATGTTATTTTTCGTAAAGCCATAATCTAAATTAGTGATGATCCTGAATTTCTTACCCAGTTGATTGTCCAGGTTAATTTTCCCGGAAATCCTATCGAAATCTGATCCTTTAACGACACCATTCTGTGAGGTATAAGATAATGAAGTGTAATAGCTTGACGCAACTCCACCACCTCTGACAGAGACATCTGCATTCTGAGTGATTCCTTTTCTCAATACCAACCCCAGCCAATCGGTATTGTTAGTCCCGAAAAAATTTGGATTGTTCAATATGTTACTTGCGATCGCGTTCGGAGCTCTCCCTATTTCAGCCCTGATATCGTTAAAGTTTTTCGCTGCTTCTTTCATGATCATGATATACTGATCTTTATTCAACAGCTTTTCTTTTATTGGCGAAGCCAATCCGGTATAATAATTTGCTTCCAGCACAGCTTTCTGGTTCACTTTTCCCTTCTTGGTAGTGATGATTACCACCCCGTTAGCTGCCTTTGAACCATATATGGCAGTAGCAGACGCATCCTTTAAAATGTCAATACTTTCAATATCATTGATATTTAATCCGGCTAGACTGTTTATCCCTCTGGCGAAGGAGCCGGATACGCTGGTACCACTTAAATTACCAGCCTCATTAGCTAAAGTAGCCTCAACGGGATTAATCACTTCCGCCGCGGTATTTAGAAATCTGTTTTGAATGGTAACGGGAACGCCATCAATGATGTAGAGCGGATCATTTCCGCCTAATAAAGATGCTCCGCCCCGGATGCGTATTTTCGCTACTCCACCCGGCGAACCGTCTCCCTGTACCACCTGCACACCTGCAGCTTTTCCCGCAAGTGCATTATCAAGGCTTACAAAAGGTACGTTTTTTACCTCCTCCATGTTCAGCGAAGAGACAGAACCGGTCAGGTCTTTCCGTCTGGTACTACCATAGCCTACTACAACCAAGTCATTAAGTCTGTTCAGTTCGGCCTGCATATTTACTACCATTCCCTGTTTTACGGGTAGTTCTTTTGAGCTGTATCCTATATAAGAGAACAACAAAATTGTTTTTTCGTCAGGAACGGTAATCGTAAACCTTCCGTCGCTATCGGTTACCACAACCTTATCCGTTCCTTTTATCCTTACACTTGTACCGGGTACCGGTGCCGAGTTCTCATCTACCACACGGCCACTGATAACAATCGCCGCCAAAAAGCTGCTCACTTTCTCCAGAAAAGAGCGATCACGGGGCTTTATAATGACTGTTTTGCTTTCAATTGTAAAAGTGAGACGCTGTCCGTCAAGACACTTTTTTAGTGTCTCCTCCAGACTCTCCTGCTTTACCTTGATGGTAACCGGATCCGCATTTTTTAAAATCTGGGCGTCATAAATAAAATCAAAGCCACTTTGTCTGCCAATTTCATCAAATACAGTCTGTAAAGTTGCCTTTGTTTTATTCAAGGTGATCCTCTGCGCATATGAAGCCGCACTGACCTGGACAATCCCCACAATTAATAAAACAACGACGAGTTTAATTCGCATAATCCATTTGCTTTTATTGGCTTCCGACAGCCTGAAAACATGCTTTATCGGCAACGGAAGCTGAGCTATGTACCCACGAAGGGTACATAAAATTCTGGTAAAAATTTTATACATTTGATATTCTGGTTATAGCGTTTTGCCTGCTTTTTTTCAGATGAGTGGCAATTCCGCAATGGTTGAAATTTGTGAATACATTTTTTAGCAATCAGACGGAAACATGGGGCGTTGGTAGCGCTCCTGTTTCATCTTAGCATTATTTTCTATGGTGTTAAGGTGCTCTTTTTGAAAATTCCATATTGGTTTATTTTTGGTTTAATTAATTGACTCATTTGTTTTCACCGCAAATGCTACAGTATAATCCTTACTTTTTTTTCTTTGACTTCGAAATGTACCTGATCGGTCTGTTCAATAACCTTAAGCACGGTACCTAAATCTTTATTGCGGGACACAAAACCACCTAAGGCTATGTGTTGATACTTTTTAACCCCGCCTTCATATACCAAATCGACATTGTACCAACGGGATATTTTATTCATAACGCTGGTTAAAGATTCTTCATTGAATCTAAAAAAGCCATTTTTCCATGCGATAACTTCTTCAATGTCTGCTTGTTTAAGCTGAATGGCTCGACCTTTAAAAATAGACTGCTCACCTGGTTTCAAAATATGTGAACCAATGGCATAACCGACAGGTTCTACACTAACACTTCCCTCCAATAAAGTAGTTTTAACAACAGATTCATCAGGATAACTACTGATATTGAAATGAGTACCGAGAACCTCTACGCGCTGCCCTCCGGAAAGCACGACAAAAGGAAAGGCTTTATTTTTCGCGACCTCAAAATAACCTTCGCCACTCAACTCAACGGTCCTTGTTTTAGCTTTATATTTTGAAGGATTTTTATAAGTTAAACTGGATGCGGCATTCAGCCAAACCCTGGTACCGTCGGGAAGCCCAACCTGATAACTTCCCCCGCGTGGGGTAATCACTGTGAGATCATCTTTCAGATTCATGATAGCATCAGGCTGAACAGCAGTTCCATCGTCGTAGGTTAGTCCCGCCGCATTCAATGCTATACCAGATTTAGCAGTACTCAAAGGCACAGTTTTTCCATTTCCAAGAACTAACGAAGCTACATTTCCTCCGGGTTTGATCTGGTACGCGGCGGCCATTTTCAATTGCGCATCTTTTAAGCGGCTTTTTGATACCTGAAACAGGTACAAGCCTGTTCCGACTGCAATAATCAATACCGCAGCGGCAGCAATTCGTGTCCATAAAGTTAAGCGATGATGAGATCCGATCTGCGCTTTGTTCACAATGGACTCATAGAGCCTGCTTTCTGTCTGTTCTCGTCGCTCCCCATTGTCCACCTCCAGCACTTCATCAAAAGAAGCATACCAGGAATTAAATTCCAGTAGTTCCTCCTCTGTAATGCTCCCTTCCTGCCACTTTTGTGCTAAAAGGTTGATCCGTTCATTAGAAATAGGTACTTTCATTAGGGTTGTTTAAATAGATAGTCAAATCAAATTCAAACAACCCTACCTTTTTAAATGATTTATCTGATAAAAATCAATTCCTGATCAATAGCATTAACACAGGAAGCAGATTCCCGAAACGCGTTCTCAAAGTTTTGAGCGCGCTTGTCATATGTTTTTCGACGGTTTTCTCGGAAATTTCCAGTGTTTTAGCAATTTCCTTATTGGACATATCCTGCTCCCGGCTCATTTTAAATACCAGCTGACATTTGGAAGGCAAAGCATCAATCGTCTCACTGACCTGCTGTTTTAAAAGCGCCAAATCGAACTGAATAGCAACAGGTTCTGTCGCTTCTACCCTATCAATTGCAAATGCTTTATTTCTCGAAGATTCTCTGGAACGTTTTGCCAGTCTGTTGATGATCTGGAATTTCACTGCGACGGCAAAGTAATTATCAAAACTGATACGGAGCTGAAAGTCTGCCCTTCTTAACCAGAGGTTCAAAAAAATATCTTGTAACACCTCTTCGGCCTCATGTAAATCATCCAGTCGTTTACCGGCAACAACAAGCAGTTTGTCCCAATACTTTTTATAGATAGCCTTGAATGCAGCAGCATCGCCAGACCGCAAAAAAGCGGCGAGTTCCTGGTCTGAATACTTACTGAAATCCCTCATAATCTGTTAGCCCTGCAAAAAACAAGAATTTAATACAGCCAATATTAAAAAATTAAATTGAGATTACGTCTACCGTTATTTCTATTTAAATCTACTCCTGCTCGCAATTCACCTTGCTCGCCCCCGTCTCCAATACCCGCTGAAATGAGTATTCATTTATTTCTAAACCTGTTTTGTCACACACTTTTTCTTTTGTTAAACTTTGATCCTTTTTTTGGATTGTACAGATCCAACATTGCTTTATATTATCATTTGATTTTTCACAGGAAACAAATAATAGTAAAATAATCGATAACGAAAGTTTGGTTTTGAAATACATATAAGTATTAACTGATTTGCAAAGATAATATTTCATTCCCATTTAGATTAGGCCTGGAAGATAAACTAAATTTCGACCATGCCAAATCAAAAAATGACTAAATAGGACCCTATATTTTGTAAAATATTTATGGGAATCTGTCAGACCAAAATTCATTTCATTTCAAAAACATACTTTAAATCGTTTAAACCTATATTTTGCACAAAAAGCGCAAAATAGTGCCTGGATTTGTTAATTTGGCGGTTTTCGTTACATTTGGAGCGTACCAAAAACAGAAATTATGTATGAACTAACGGTAGCTCCAGACCAGGTAAATGAGACTTTGAGTAAACACATTTTAGCCGATGGCTTTGATCTGACTTACGATATGGAAAAAAGCCAGGGAGCCTATATCTATGATTCAAAAAACAAACGCACCTTACTCGATTTTTTTACTTGCTTTGCATCCGTACCTTTGGGATATAACCACCCAAAAATGGTTAATGACGAAGCCTTCAAAAAAAATCTATTGGAGGCTGCATTGGCAAATCCTTCCAACTCGGACGTATATACCCAGCAGTATGCTCAATTTGTAGATACTTTCTCCAAACACGGCATTCCGGATTATCTACCGCATGCCTTTTTTATAGCAGGAGGCGGATTGGCTGTCGAAAATGCTATAAAAGTAGCGATGGACTGGAAAGTGCAAAAAAACTTTGCCAAAGGATATCAGGAAGAGAAGGGTTTTAAGGTTCTTCACTTTGAAAAGGCCTTTCATGGCCGCACAGGCTATACCTTAAGTTTAACCAATACCTTGCCCGACAAAACCAAATGGTTTGCAAAATTTGACTGGCCAAGGGTAGCTGTTCCTGTTGTTAAATTCCCTTTACAGGATGAAAATTTAAAAACAGCTGCTGAAACTGAAGCCATATCCATTGCACAGGTTAAACAAGCCTTTGCCGAGCACAAAGATGATATTTGTGCCATTATCGTCGAGCCCATACAATCTGAAGGAGGTGACAACCACTTACGTGAAGAATTTTTAATACAGCTAAAGACAATAGCAGATGAGCACGAGGCTTTTCTAATTTACGATGAGGTACAAACCGGCGTTGGACTTACAGGAAAATTCTGGTGCCATCAGCATTTCAGTGAAAAAGCACGTCCGGATATTATCGCCTTCGGTAAAAAAATGCAGGTATGTGGCATATTGGTAGGCAACAAAGTTGACCAGGTACCACAAAATGTATTCAAAGTATCATCCCGTATCAACTCTACCTGGGGAGGTAACCTGGTTGATATGGTCAGATCTTCGCAGATACTTCAGATTATAGCTGAAGATAATCTTTGCGAAAACGCCACAATTGTTGGTCAGTATTTACAGGACGGTCTGCATCAGCTTGCCCTCAAATATGATAAGATGAGCAATGTTCGCGGAAAAGGATTACTATGTGCTTTCGACTTTGCCAATAAAGCAATGCGTGACAGCTTTATCCAAAAGGGACTAGAAAATAATGTCATGTTTTTGGGTTGCGGTAATCAGACTATCCGTTTCAGACCTGCATTATGCATCGAGAAAAAACACATAGATGAAGGTCTTGCTGTAATGGATCGTATATTACCTGATTTATAATGCGCAACAAAAAATTTAGTACATTTTTAGTTATATTGATACTTGTATTGGTGGCCTGGATGGTAAAGGGCACATTTATGCAACCTGGGATTAAGGACCTGAAAGGTGGTTATACAGAAATTGCACATTACCGAAACGAGAACAATACCGGCCCCATACAGCATGTATTTGCGGTTACTGTAAAGGATACCTCGGCTACCGAAATGGAAACCTATGGAAACTTTATGCCTCACCATAAAGGAGGCAATACCAAAGTTTACTTCTTTTTGGAAGGCAGCCCGGTACCTAAAAATCTTAATGCCGGAAAGGTAAATTTTGATCCCCAGTTCAATCAATATTGTATAGCGTTGTATGAGAAATCGGCAATGGGCAATGTCAGTATTGAAAAGAACCCGTTCAATTAATGAGGATTAAACAAATGCCGAAAACCCGGTAATGGCACGTCCTACAATGAGGGTATTAATTTCTTTGGTCCCTTCGTAAGAATAAATGGCTTCGGCATCTGCGACAAAACGAGCTACATCGTATTCAAGCAAGATGCCGTTGCCTCCCATTACTTCCCTGGCCCTACTTACCACATCGCGGGTACGCATAGAACAAAATACTTTGGCCAATGAAGCATGTTCGTCGGTTAATAGTCTCTGATCCTGCAGTTGCGAAAGTCGAAAACATAAGGTTTGCATGGCAGTAAGATTGGATAACATTTCAACCAAATGATTCTGAATCAACTGATAGGAAGCTATTGGTTTCCCAAACTGTTTTCGGGTACGAGTGTAATGCAACGCACTCTCGTAAGCCCCTCTGGCACATCCTACCGCCTGCCAGGCCACTCCTGCTCTGGTCATCTTCAACACTTTTGCGGTATCTTTAAATGAATTTCCATTTTGCAAACGGTCTTCTTCATCTACCTCACAATTACTTAAAGTGATCAATCCGTTTTGTACGATACGCAACGCCATTTTGTCCTGCATTTTTTCAACTGCAAAGCCTGCTGTTCCTTTTCTCACCAGAAACCCCTTTACCTCATTATCATCAACATCTCTTGCCCATATAATGGTGACATCAGAAAAAGTAGCGTTGCCTATCCATTTCTTCTGACCATTTAAGATCCATTTACTCCCCCGTCTTTTTGCTGTAGTAGTTAAGCCTCCAGCTACTCCCGATCCTACCTCAGGTTCTGTTAGTCCAAATGCACCTATTATCTTCATTTGCTGCATATCGGGCAGCCATTGTTGTTTCTGTGCCTCTGAGCCCAACAAATAGATAGATCCCATGGCCAGGCCGCTTTGCACGCCAAAAAAAGTAGAGATAGAGGTATCTATCCGGGCCATTTCCATAGCCAACATTCCTTCCATCAGATTTGATTTACCTGGGCATCCATAACCCTGATAAGTTAACCCACAGATATTCAATTCTGCAATTTTAGGAACCAGCTCAAAAGGGAACTCTGCCTTAAGCCAGTATTTGTTGACAACCGGTTTGACCTCCTTTTCGAGAAAAGCACGGACCTTGAGCTGCAAAGCCCGGTCTTCATCCTTTAAAGCTTCCTCTCCGAGATGATAAAAATCACCTTCAATAGGCGGCAAATCCTTCTTCTTACCAGAATTTCCCATCATTTTCATGAGCCCCTGTAACTGGGTTTCATCCAGATTGGAAACGGAATCTACGATTTTTGTCAGATCTACCTTTTTAGATAGGCTTTCCAGTTTCTGAAAATCCACAGTTCTAAAAAGGGTATAAGCATTTTTTAAAGACGAAAAGATATTGGCCATATGATATTCTTTATTAGAGAACAAAATATGGCCATTTTTGTTGGTTTATTTATTTTTCTGCTTGTCGCGATGCTGAAATAAATTCAACATGATGGCAGTTGTTATGACAAATCAAACAGATTATCAACCCCTAAAAGTTTACGGGATGTAAAACCTTCGCCATAGGTTGCCCCTATCGATTTACCAAACTCCCGCGCACGACCTATTACGCTTTCAAAAAATTCCGGCGATGAGATATAGGTATCAGGCTCATCCAGTTCGGGATTAAAAAACTGAGTTTTAAAGGCCTTTATAGACGCTATTTTTGTTTCCATATAAGGTGTGATATCGATAATGATATCGGGCTGAATATAGCGGTCCTGGATATATTGAAATACCAGCCTAGGTCTCCATGCTGTTTGAATTACACCATCTAATTGCGTTTCAATTTTAGACAGTCCTGCCAAAAAACAAGCATCATTTGCCAGATCTCCGGCTCTGCCATGATCAGGATGTCTGTCATGCAAGGCGTTGGTCAGCACAATTTCGGGCTGATATTTACGGATCATTTTAATCACCTCCAACTGATGAGCTTCATTATTTTCAAAAAAACCGTCTTTGAATCGCAAATTTTCACGGGCATGAAGTCCCATAATCCTTGCCGAATCGGCCGCTTCATGATCGCGGATTTCTGCCGACCCCCGGGTTCCCAGCTCTCCTCGCGTAAAATCAATTATACCAACTTTTTTTCCTAATGCAATGTGTTTCAAAATCGTTCCGGAACATCCCAGTTCCGCATCGTCCGGATGGACGGCGAGTACCAATATATCTAATTTCATCATGTATTTTTAGCATTTAAAACAGCCGCTGTATTTTCTTTTTTACTTTAGACGATAGCGGCTTGGTAAAAGGAAAAAAGTAATCGACTACCTCTCCATCTTTATTGATCAGGTATTTATGAAAATTCCAGCGTGGTGTGGAACTTTGCGTTAAAAATTTAAACAATGGGTGCGCCTGTTCGCCACGGACCATGATCTTCTCAAATACGGGAAATTGCACACCATGATTTAGCTCGCAAAATGTATGTATGGCTTCACCTTCCAAAGGCTCCTGCCGGCCAAAGTCATTGGAGGGGAAACCAAGTATTTCAAACTTTTCGGTCCCCAGTTGATCTCTCAACTGTTGTAACTCGCCCAATTGAGGTGCAAATCCACAACCCGAAGCAATATTCACAATAAGCAACACTTTATTCTTATATTCAGAGAGGTTCTTTTCGGTTCCATTGATAAATTTCACCTTGAACTGGTGCACGCTTTTTGATTGGTCCAACATAGTATTATTGATAAAACCCCGACGAGACGATGATAGATTCTATATCTCTATCTTCCTCCACGCTATAGGTGCTTTTTAGGTTATGCCCCACAACTCTGGCAACAGACTGATACAAAAACGCTGTAACGCCTCCTTTTGTTTCTCTTATAATATCGTAGGTAGTTCTGCCCAACTCACGGTCAATTAATTTTGTCAAAATTTGTCCCTGGGTAATGGTCAGTTCTTTAATTTCTCTGTTAAACATTTCTTTAATTTCCTTATCGCATTGTTTAACCAGTTTCTTTTGTTCTTTTTTATCCCCCGTTACGGCCAAATCTCTTTCCAACTGTTCGTAGCGTCTTTTGGCGAACAAGGCATAAGGCATTACTTTCATGACATTGTAGCGCAACCGGTTAAATGCAGCTTGTTCGGCTGGGGATTTAAATATTCTAAATCCATAAATTGTCACCTCCTTTAAAGCAATCCACGGGATCATCTCCCCATTATCATTCGTTCCCGCAACTCTGATGGTATCATTTTTTCCTAAAACCGGCATTTTGACAGGCAGCGAACTCACCTGCGCCTGAGCACAAGCACCTGTAATAATGACAATTAAAGGAATAAACAACCTATAAAAATTCATAATTTTATAACTCCTGCAAAGTTAGGGCTAATTTTATATTTTTGCTTTATTACTGACCTAATATAGCCATTTAGACATAAATAGGTATATTTTTTACGTAAATAATACAAAGTTAGCACTGCTCAATTGTAAAGGTTCTGTTCCAAAAAATACCCGCCATATGGATTATTTTGCGCATTTATAAATGCCACTATATGACAAACACCCTTTTGGTAGAATTATTGTTCATAATTGTTTCGATCTTTGTAAAAAAACTTATATTAAGGGGAATAACCAAAATACGATGAAGAACGCGTTAGTGATTGATTTAGAAGCGGAAAAGCAAGAAATACTGAAAAGATACCGTGCCCTTTTGCGTGCCTGTAAGCCAACAATGCAGCGAGGTGACAAGAAAGAAATCAGAAAAGCTTTCGACATGGCGCTAGAAAGCCATAAAAATATGCGCAGAAAATCGGGCGAACCTTATATCTATCACCCCATTGCCGTAGCACAGATTGCAGCCGAAGAAATAGGCCTTGGTACTACCTCCATTGTATGTGCCCTATTGCACGATGTGGTAGAAGACACCGACATTACCCTGGAGGATATTGAACGCGAGTTTGGAAAAAAAACTGCTAAAATTATAGATGGCCTGACAAAAATATCTGGAGTTTTTGACTACAACAGTTCGCTGCAGGCCGAGAATTTCAGGAAAATGTTACTGACCCTGGCTGATGATGTAAGGGTGATTTTGATCAAACTGGCCGACAGACTGCATAATATGCGGACTATGGATTTCATGCCAAGACAAAAACAGCTCAAAATTGCTTCCGAAACCATTTATCTGTATGCCCCCTTGGCGCATCGCCTGGGTTTATATGCTATTAAATCTGAGTTGGAAGACCTTTCCATGAAATACCTGGAGCCCGATACCTATAAGTACATTGCTACTCAACTGAATGAAAAAAAGGCCGAACGGACATTATTCATCAAAAGGTTTGTAGAACCGATCAATGAAATACTGGCAGAACAAGGCTTAACGGCCGATATTTATGGCCGGCCAAAATCTATCCATTCCATATGGAACAAGATGAAAAGCAAAAACATTCCTTTCGAAGAAGTTTATGACCTTTTTGCCATCAGGATTATACTGGATAGTCCGCCTGAAAATGAAAAAGCCGATTGCTGGAAAGCATACTCTATAGTGACCGACCTGTACAGGCCAAACCCCGACCGTTTACGTGATTGGGTATCATCGCCAAAAGGAAATGGATACGAATCGCTTCACACCACAGTAATGGGGCCGAAAGGACAATGGGTTGAAGTTCAGATCCGGACACAACGGATGAACGAAATTGCCGAAAAAGGTTTTGCGGCACATTGGAAATATAAAGAGTCGAGCAATGATAATGGTCTGGATCAATGGATCATGAAAGTAAGGGAAATGCTGAACAACCCCGAAGCCAATGCCCTTGATTTTCTGGATGACTTTAAAATGAACCTCTTTTCGGACGAGATTTTCATATTTACGCCAAAAGGAGCCTTGCTGCAATTACCCTTAGGGGCTACCGCATTGGATTTTGCTTTCGAAATACATACTGATGTAGGAGCGAAATGTATAGGCGCCAAGGTAAACCATAAGCTGGTTCCTCTATCCTACAAATTACAAAATGGCGATCAGGTAGAAATCATTACTTCCAGTAAACAATCACCAAAAGAAGACTGGTTGAACATTGTAGTTACCGCAAAGGCAAAATCAAAAATTAAGTCTTCCTTAAAAGAAGAAAAAAGAAAAATTGCCGAAATGGGTAAGGAAACCCTGGAACGCAAAATGAAATCGCTGAAGATTACCTACAATACCGACAATTTAAACAAGCTCAGCTATTTCTTTAAACTTCCCTCTACACAGGAACTTTTTATTGCAGTAGCCAAAGGTAAAATTGAATTAAAAGACCTGAAAGACTACCTGGCCAGTGAGAAAGAGATAGAAAACCGGGGGGCAGAGCGAAACGAAAATCAACAGATCGACGCCCTGCTACACAAGGTGAAGGGGCCTGAATCGGACATCTTGCTGATTGGGGAAGACCTTCAAAAAATCGATTATACCCTGGCGGCCTGCTGCAACCCTATACCTGGAGATGATGTTTTTGGCTTTGTTACCGTTAATGAAGGCATAAAAATACACCGTACCAATTGTCCAAATGCAGCCCAGTTGATGGCCAATTATGGATATCGTGTAGTGAAAGCAAAATGGAACCGCCAGAAAGAACTTACTTTTTTAACCGGGCTGCACATTATTGGTATTGATGATGTAGGTCTGATCAACAATATTACTAAAGTGATATCAAACGATTTTAAAGTAAATATGCGTTCTATCACTGTAGATACAGACAATGGCATTTTTGATGGGTCAATCATGATCTTTGTAAATGACAAAGAGCACCTGGATAACCTGATTAAAAATCTGTTAGAAGTGAAAGGTGTAACAGGAGTTACCCGTTTTGATGCCTAAAAATATCAATAAATCGTAGCGTTTATATAAAAAATTGATACCTTTGAAAGGAGTTTAAAAACTATGTCGACAAACCATAACAGCGAGTTAGTTAGGAAAATATTTGAAGCCTACCTCGAAAATAAAAGTCTGAGAAAAACACCGGAACGTTTTGCCATCTTAGAAGAAATTTACTCAAGAGATGACCATTTCGATGTAGAGACACTTTATATCCACATGAAAAATCAGAAATACCGTGTGAGCAGGGCTACGGTATACAATACCTTAGAGTTGTTGGTTTCATGTGATCTGGTTACCAAACATCAGTTTGGCAAAAACATGGCCCAGTTTGAAAAATCTTACGGCTATCATCAACATGATCATATCATCTGTATTGACTGCGGAAAAGTAGTAGAATTCTGCGACCCACGCATCCAGCAGATACAAAGTATGGTGGGTGATTTGTTGAAGTTTGAGATCAAACACCACTCTTTAAATCTATATGGCGTTTGTTTCGATTGTTCTGCTAAAGCAGCCATGAACAATCAGGGTACAGACATTAAACATGCAAGTTAACCAATTATAATATTTCCATTTTTAAATTTAAATAATGACGCAAGTAGACGTGCTTCTGGGCCTGCAATGGGGCGATGAAGGCAAGGGAAAAATTGTTGATGTACTAAGTCCACAATATGATTTGATAGCTCGTTTTCAAGGCGGTCCGAATGCCGGCCATACTTTAGAGTTTGATGGCAAAAAATTCGTATTAAATACCATTCCTTCCGGTATCTTTAACGAAAAAACAATGAACCTGATTGGAAATGGTGTGGTAATTGATCCCATCATTTTGAAAAGGGAACTGGATAACCTTAAAAAAGCAGGACACGACCCTGTGGCCAAAGGCAAACTGGTAATAGCTCGTAAAGCGCACCTTATTTTACCTACACATCAATTGCTGGATGCAGCAAATGAGCAAAAAATGGGCAACAATAAAATTGGTTCTACGCTAAAAGGAATTGGCCCTACCTATATGGACAAAACCGGACGTAACGGACTTAGAGTGGGTGACACTACTTTACCTGATTTTAAAGACCGCTACAATAAACTGGTAGAGAAACATAAAGAAATACTGTCTCATTATGAGTTTGAATATGATTTGACAGAAAAAGAAGCCGCTTTCTTCGAAGCAATTGAATTCATCAAAAACATTCCTCATGTTGACAGTGAGCATTTCGTAAACGGTTACTTAAAGGAGGGAAAAACTGTATTGGCCGAAGGTGCACAAGGTACATTACTGGATGTAGATTTTGGTTCTTATCCTTTTGTAACCTCTTCTAATACCACTACTGCTGGTGCATGTACCGGATTGGGTATTGCTCCAAATAAGGTTGGTCATGTATATGGCATCTTTAAAGCATATTGTACCCGTGTTGGCGGTGGACCTTTTCCTACTGAGCTGGACAATGAAGTAGGCGAAACCCTACGTCAGGTTGGTCATGAATTTGGTGCAACTACAGGACGTGCGCGTCGTTGCGGATGGATTGACCTACCCGCATTAAAATATGCCATCATGCTAAACGGTGTTACCGAACTGATTATGATGAAAGCAGATGTGCTGGATGGTTTTGACACCATTTATGCCTGTACACATTATGAACACAATGGCGAAACTATTGATTACATGCCATACGATATCATAACTGTAAAACCTACACCTGTATTAAAAGCCATTGATGGCTGGAAAACTGATGTAACTAAAGTAAATCAGGTAGCTGATATTCCTGCAAAACTAAGCGAGTATATCGCTTTCCTGGAGAAAGAGCTGGAAGTTCCGGTTAAATATCTTTCTGTAGGACCAGATAGAGTACAAACACTCGAGTTGATTTAAATTAACTTAACATCATACTCCTAAAAAGAGCTGTATCCTTTGTAAGGTTACAGCTCTTTTTTATTGGTGGTATTCTGATCCTTATTTTTTACATTTGCGCAATTGAAATGAGAGTTCATAACTTACCTTCTTTTAAGCAAAAAGCACTAAAATGGGCTGCTTCTTTTGAAGTGTGCTCCATCCTCGACTCCAATGGCTATACCGATCCGTATGGAAAGTTTGACCTGCTAATAGCTGCAGGTACAAAGGCGACACTAAATGCCTGCTCCGGACAAAAATTTGATGAGCTAAAGGCCTTTTACGACACCCACAAGACCTGGATGTTTGGCCTACTAAGCTATGAACTGAAAAATGAGACGGAGCAACTGGAGTCTGTAAATTCAGCCTATACCAATTTTCCGGAATTGTATTTCTTTGTTCCACAATACCTGATTGCCGTTAAAGCAAATCAGGTAGAGATATTAATTGGCGATGGCCAAATTATGGATATCATTGATCAATATCCCCTGGAAACTGAACGGAACAAACCCGATGTTCATATCCACAGCAGGGTATCGAAAGCCTTGTATCTTGAAACCGTGGAAAAACTCAAACAACACATCGCTCGTGGCGACATCTATGAGGTTAACTTTTGTCAGGAATTCTTTTCGGAAAATGCAGTAATTGACCCTATAGCAATATATCACGAGTTATGTAAAATCTCGCCAACCCCTTTTGCGGGCTTCCTTAAAATAAAAGATCAGTATATCCTTTCTGCCAGCCCCGAAAGATATTTATGCAAAAGTGGGAACAAGCTTATCTCCCAGCCCATTAAAGGAACTGCGAAACGTAGCCCAAACCCAAAAGTAGATGAACAAATTAAAGACGCACTTAGGATAGACACAAAGGAGCAGGCCGAAAACGTAATGATTGTAGACCTGGTCCGGAATGATCTTACAAAAGCAGCGGTAAAAGGGACTGTAAAAGTGGAAGAACTTTTCGGAATTTATGCTTTTCCACAGGTATACCAAATGATTTCGACCATCAGTTGCGATTTAAACCCCAGACTGCATTTTATAGATGCCATAAAATATACCTTCCCAATGGGGTCTATGACCGGGGCGCCTAAGATAAAAGCGATGGAACTGATAGAAACCTGTGAGTTAAACAAACGCGGTGCCTATTCGGGCGCTTTGGGTTACCTCACTCCAGATGCAGACTTTGATTTTAATGTCATCATCCGAAGTATATTATATGATGCCGTCAAAAAATACCTGTCCTTCCAGGTTGGAGGGGCCATTACCTACGCTGCTGATGCAGCATCAGAATATGAAGAGTGTATGCTGAAAGCATCTGCGATAATCCAAACCCTGGAAAGATAAAACGGGTTGTATCAATTTGATACAACCCGTTTTATCTTCATCACATCAATTACGGTCTGTAATATTTTTGAGCTTCGGGAATTGCCCTTTGTATCTGAGCAATACGTGTGGCATCACTAGGGTGAGTACTCAAAAACTCTGCTGGTTTCTGACTACCTGCCGAAGCCGCTGACATCCTTTGCCAGAAGGCAACCGCATTTTGAGGGTTGTAACCCGCCATAGCCATAAAAATCAGTCCCAGTTTATCGGCTTCCAACTCCTGGTTTCTAGAATATTTCAACATTACCAAAGGTGTTCCTACCCCATACAAGGTATTGAACAGTGATTGTGATTTGGGATTTTTAGATAAAGCTACACTACCGGCAGCACCAATTCCCTGAGAAACCATTTCCTGCGACATGCGTTCGGCACTATGTCCGGCAATCGCATGAGCAATCTCGTGCCCCATTACCGTAGCCAGACCTGCATCATCCTTGGTAACTGGCAAAATACCTGTATACACCACTATTTTGCCACCCGGCATACACCATGCGTTCAATTCTTTACTTTCTACAACATTTACTTCCCACTTATAATCTTTTATCAAGTCGCCATAATTGTTGTTGTTCATATAAGTTTTTACAGAAGCGATCAACTTATTGCCAATAGTTTTCACCTTTAATGCCTGTGCATTAGAAGCAGATAAAACAGCTCCTTTATTTTCGGTAAGAAATTGATTGTATGCCTGAAATGCCATTGGCAAAACCTGATCATCACTTACCAGATTTAATCTGCTCCTACCGGTAAGCGGTACAGTTGAGCAGGACGAGAAGGCTAAGCTCGCAACAGTTAAGCCAACAATTAATGTTCTTTTCATCAGTTTGTTTTTTTTATTTTCAAGTGTCCAATAGCGCAACTTTAATAGCTACAAGATGTTTCACACCACAATTTTTATGTCAGGTTAGTCTTCTTTTTAAATAAGTACACTTTAGATTCCTTGCCTTTTAACAGGCGCTCCAGATTCTTTTGATGGGTAACCAAAATAAGTACACAAACGCACATTCCATACAATACTTCTGATTTTATAGAAGAATGTAGTAAAAACACGATACTTAATGGAAAGGTAAATCCTGCACAAATAGAACCGAGTGATACATAATTGGTAGCCAATAGTACTGTAATAAAGACCAGAACACAAAGCATTGCTGCCGGGAAATTAACTGCCAAAATCATTCCAAAAAGTGTAGCCACTCCTTTTCCACCTCTGAATCCGGCAAAAATGGGGAATAAATGGCCCATTACCGCGGTTACACCTAATGCAAGTTCATAATTAACAAATTGAGCTGAATTTTGTGGACCGGTAACTGATAATCCTATAAAATAGGCCAATTTTGTTGCCGTATAGCCTTTAGCAATATCAATGGTCATTACTGCGATGCCTGCTTTTTTACCTAAAACCCTAAAGGTATTGGTTGCACCGGCATTTCCACTCCCATATTCCCGTACATCAACCCCATAAAATGCTTGTCCCAGCCATACTGCAGTAGGTATAGAGCCAAATAAATAAGCCAGCAGAACTGCCGAAATAGAATAGATAGAAATCATAACCTAAAAGGCTTTTAAACTCATGTCTAAGCTCTTAACAGAATGCGTTAAAGCACCCATAGAAATGTAATCCACTCCACAAGCCGCATACTGTGCTACATTTTCTTCTGTAATACCACCCGACGCCTCTGTAATATACTGATTATTAATTAAAAGTACTGCAGCTTTCAAGTCAGCAAAGCTAAAATTATCGAGCATAATTCTATTGACCATCCCCGTTTCAAGAACCTCGTTAAGCTCAGTCAGGTCTCTTACTTCAATCTCAATCTCTAACTGTTTTCCCTTATTCTTCAAATAGGTATTCGCAGCATGAATTGCATTGGCAATTCCTCCCGCATAATCCACATGGTTGTCCTTTATAAGGATCATATCATACAATCCAATCCTGTGATTTACACCACCACCTATACGAACTGCCCATTTTTCCAGATACCTTAATCCAGGTGTGGTTTTGCGCGTATCTAACAATTGCGTATGGTAAGCACTAAGCATTTGAACAATATGATTGGTTTTTGTTGCAATACCGCTCATCCGTTGCATACAGTTCAATACCAGGCGTTCAGCCAGCAAAATAGATTGCGACTTTCCAGAAACAGTTAAAGCAATATCGCCGTATTTAACCATGGCACCATCATTGATAAATACTTCTGTTACCAGATCAGCATCTACCTGTTTAAAAATTTCAAGTGCAAGTTCCACACCGGCAATCACACCATCCTCTTTAATCAGCAGCTTAGCTTTACCCTGTGCATCGGCAGGAATGGTTGAAAGAGAGGTATGATCACCATCACCCATATCTTCGGCAATGGCATTTCTTATGAATTGGTCTATAAGTTGTTTATCCAAAATTAATATTTAAACCCAAAAATAGCATTTTTACTATTATTTATCAGGCTCTATCCTCAATTCTGTAATAAAAAAAGCATTGGCCGATTTTTTCATGGTAATGGAAACCCTGAATTTACCACTTTTTGTTTGCAGCGAAAGTATGCCAAATCTATAATTCGGATTGGTATTGATCAGGTGGATCACAGACGATTTAACCGGAGGATATTTGGTAAAAAAGTTTCTCAAAATCTGTTCGGCCTGAGCTTTAGAGTATACATCTTCGTCGTCAATGATGATTAATTCTACAGAAGAAGAGAAGCTTGCAGCAATCTCTTTTGCATTTCCCGCCTTAAAATGTGCAGACAAATTATCTATAACATCGCCTTGAAGCGTATAAGAGGAAGGAATTTGAGTAAAAAAAACAAATAAAAAAAGTAAGGGCTTTATCATCTCTATATAGCTAATATAAAAACTTCACATAAATTATGCCATTTATAGATCATAAAATAATAATCAAACACAAATTGGTTCAAAAAAAAGATTCAATAGACCTATATTTGCTATTGTTCAATGACACATTAAAAATAAAGAGAACCACGGATGAACAACAAAAAAGTAGTACTATTGATTCTTGACGGCTGGGGATATGGAAAGAAAGACAATTCTGACGCTGCATATGCAGCCAATACCCCATTTTTCGATTCTATAATCCAAAATTATCCCAATTCAACACTGGAAGCATCTGGTGAAGCCGTAGGTTTACCTGCCGGTCAGATGGGAAACTCTGAAGTTGGCCATATGAATCTTGGCGCGGGCAGAATTGTATACCAGGAGCTTGGAAGAATAAATAAAGCTATAAGCGATAGAAGTCTGTTTCAAAATCCGGAATTGTTGAACGCCTTCAATTATGCAAAAAAGAACAATAAAGCAGTTCACTTCATAGGTCTGGCTTCAGACGGAGGTGTACATGCACATATTAACCACCTGAAAGCACTTTGCGACGCCGCTACAGAACAAGGTTTAAAAGACGTTTTTGTTCATGCATTTATGGATGGAAGAGATACTGATCCCAATTCAGGACTTCATTTTATCAAAGACCTGGATCATCACCTCCAATCTTCATCTGCTAAAATTGCCAGTTTGATAGGCCGTTACTACGCTATGGACAGAGATAGCAGATGGGAAAGAGTAAAACTAGCCTACGATTTGCTGACAAAAGGTACTGGTGCAGCCACTAGCGACCCGGCAACAGCCATAGCACAATCGTACAAAGATGGAATAACTGACGAGTTCATCAAACCTATTGTAGTAACTCAAAGCAATGGACAGCCCCTGGCCACTATACAGCCCGATGACGTGGTGATTTGTTTCAATTACAGAACTGATCGCGGCAGGGAAATCACCGCCGTGCTCACACAAAATGATTACCCGGATTTTGGCATGCATAAATTGCCCTTATACTATGTAACCATGACCACTTACGATGAGAGCTTTGAAAACGTAAAAGTCATATTTACAAAGGATGACCTGACCGAGACACTAGGCGAAGTATTGGAAAAATACCATAAAAACCAGATACGTATTGCCGAAACAGAAAAATACCCACACGTTACTTTTTTCTTCTCGGGCGGACGAGAGCAGGTATTTGAAAACGAAAAAAGGATCATGATCCCTTCACCCAAGGTAGCAACTTACGATTTGCAGCCGGAAATGAGTGCAGCGGGAATTACTGAAGCCATTTGTAAAGAGTTGGAAACCGGTTGGGCAGATTTTGTGTGTTTAAACTTTGCCAATCCCGATATGGTGGGCCATACCGGTGTATTCGACGCTGTAGTTAAAGCTGTTGAAACAGCAGATAGCTGCGCAGAGATTGTAGTAAAAAAAGGTCTTGAAAATGGATATTCATTTATTATTCTGGCCGATCATGGTAATTCAGAATTTATGATCAACAATGATGGCTCGGTAAACACAGCCCACACCACCAATCTTGTTCCATGTATTTTAATAGATCGTGATTATAAAGCCATTGCTGATGGTAAACTGGGTGATATTGCCCCCACCATTCTGAGTATAATGGACATCCCTAAACCGGAAATCATGACTGGTAACAGCCTGGTATAATGAGAAAAATTTTATTGCTGTGCAGTATCTTTTTGGTTTTTTATGGTTGCACGCCAACCGTAAAAAACCAAAAAGACACCTTAGCTTATTTTGACCTTAAAGGTTATTTTAAACAGGAAGCCTTACGTTTGACCAAAAGTAATCCCCTGATCACAAAAACCGTAGAGGTTAACGCAACGGCCGAAACTAAAAAGATCCGCATTGCAGACTGGACAAAAGAATTCACCGTTTTTTCCGATGCAGATATCAACCGAAATGCCTGGAAAGGTCTGTTCAGTACACATACCGAAGGGCAACAGCAACAGTATCGATCAGACCAGGAAAAAATCCCTGTAAAGGAAGTTTTGATCACTAAAAAAAATGGACAGGTATCAGGCATTCGCATTCTAATCAGATATAGTAATATGCTCTATACCTCTGCCGATACACTTTCTTATTATCCCGACAGCTTGTATCAGATCAATAAAAAGCAGCACATCAAACTGATGGCTGAAAAGAATTACAGTATTACCGGAAGGCTTAAATAACGAAGGATGTTCAAAATGAACATCCTTCGTTTGTTTATATTATAAAGATCCTGAATTTATTTTGCTTTGCAGCTAATGTGTGGTCAGGATCTCGACATCCTATTCCAAAACTGTTTATTTCAAACTGGTGATTTGCGCTTTTACGTAGTCGATTAAAGACAAAATATCTTTGCGCTGTGGCTGAACCAGCAATACTTTCTGAAAATCAGCAACAGAATTGTTAAAAATAGCTATACAAGCAGCTTTTTCGGCTTTGGTCTTAATTTTATAAGACTTGTATATAGCATAATCCTTGTAAGCCAATGCCCTATTTTGTAACAATTGAGCATCTTCTTCCCCATTGATCTCAATGGCCTTTGTAAAATCTTTAATAGCGGCAAGGTAAAAACTCTCACGCATATTATTTAACGACTCTTTCGGATCGTTGGCTACATTTTGTCGGCCTTTTCCACGGTAATAGTACGCAGAATAGTCAGCTGGTTTTAACACAATCAAGCGGCTGTACGTATCAATAGAATTTTCAAAGTCTCCACATTGAAAATAAGAATATCCTAACATTTTCAACACATTAGCATTATTTGGACTTTTGGTATCGGCCTTTTCCAGTTGATTTACCGCGCCTTTATAATCTCCCTTCATCATCGCCTGCATACCCAGCTTATCGTACCCACTATTTTGTGCAAATGCAGTACCGGTAGAAAAAAGAAATAACAATAAAATCGTTTGCTTGAAATAGTTCATTAACTTCTATTTAAAAAATAAATATATTTATATGATTGTATATTGTCAACTATCATACCATTTACAAATATCTAACTAAAACGTCAAATTATTCAAAATATGATTTATTAATTAATTATTATTGGAGCATGACTTTTTAACAGGCAAAAGCAGCCATTCTTTTTTTGGCACAGGAGTTGAAATTATTCAGATATCATACAATTAATATTTTTTAAACGACATGCTGTCAGATTGTCGTTTTTTATTTAGAAAGACCTTTTTAATGAGTAAACGAGATCAATTCGATTTTAGCAATGCATTACCTATCATAAATGAAGACACCGAATTTTTCCCATTGATGTCTCAACAGGATGAAGATGAGATGAATAATGAGGAGACACCTGAAATTTTGCCTATCCTTCCGTTAAGGAATACGGTTCTTTTTCCGGGGGTTGTGATACCTATTACGGTAGGCAGAGACAAATCTATCAAGCTTATCAAAGAAGCCTACAAGGGTGACAGAATCATTGGTGTGGTTTCGCAGCGCGATGTTTCTATAGAAGACCCAACCTTTGAGCAACTGAACGATGTGGGCACAGTAGCGCACATTATTAAAATGCTGCAAATGCCAGATGGCAATACCACAGTAATTATACAAGGCAAGCAGCGCTTTCGTTTATTAGAAGAAGTACAGTCCGAACCCTATATTAAAGTAACCATCAGCAAGTTTGAGGAAACCAAACATAAATCTGATAAGGAATTTAAAGCCCTTGTTGCTTCTATTAAGGAAATGTCGAGCCAGATTATTCAGCTATCACCAAATATTCCGAGCGAAGCAGGTATTGCGCTGAAAAATATAGAGAGTACTTCTTTTCTGATCAATTTCATCTCTTCAAACATGAACGCAGATGTAGCTGACAAACAGAAAATGCTGGAGATGACGAATCTTCGGGAACGCGCAACCATGGTTATGGAATTACTTACACTGGAGCTGCAGATGCTGGAACTCAAAAACCAGATCCAATCAAAAGTGCGTACCGACCTGGACAAACAACAAAGGGATTATTTCTTAAATCAACAGCTAAAAACCATACAGGAAGAATTGGGTGGCAATTCGTCAGATCTGGAATATGAAGCCCTGGAAAGCCGTGCGCAGAAGAAAAAATGGGCCGATCAGGTGGCCACACATTTTAACAAAGAGCTGGAAAAACTAGGTCGGATGAATCCTGCGGCACCAGACTATTCTGTACAAATCAATTATCTGGAGCTATTACTGGACTTACCCTGGAACGAATTTACCAAAGATAATTTTGACCTGAAACGTGCGCAACGTGTATTGGACAAAGACCACTTTGGACTGGAAAAGGTAAAACAGCGTATCATAGAGTATCTTGCGGTATTGAAACTGAAACGCGATATGAAGGCTCCTATTCTGTGCCTGGTTGGCCCTCCTGGAGTTGGAAAAACATCTTTGGGTAAATCAATTGCCAAAGCGCTTAATCGTAAATATGTACGTATGGCCCTGGGCGGTATCCGCGATGAAGCAGAAATACGCGGCCACCGCAAAACCTATATTGGTGCAATGCCAGGGCGCATTATCCAATCCATCAAAAAAGCAGGTGCATCTAACCCTGTATTTGTACTGGATGAGATTGATAAAGTAGGCTCTGATTTTAGAGGCGACCCTTCGTCGGCCCTGCTGGAGGTGTTGGACCCTGAACAGAACAATGCCTTTAATGATCATTATGTAGAAACAGATTATGATCTGTCCAACGTATTGTTTATTGCCACCGCAAACTCACTAAGCTCCATACATCCGGCTTTGTTAGACCGTATGGAAATTATTGAAGTGAATGGATATACCATTGAGGAGAAAATAGAAATTGCAAAAAAATACCTGTTGCCTAAACAAAAAGAGCAGCATGGTATAAAAAGCAAAGACATTACACTAAAAGGGTCTTTAATTGAAAAAGTAATTGAAGATTATACCCGCGAATCGGGCGTACGTGGACTGGAGAAAAAAATAGGTTCATTGGTACGTGGCGTGGCTACAAAAATTGCCATGGAGGAAACCTATGATCCAAATCTGAATCAGGAAGATGTAGAACGCATTTTAGGGGCTCCCTTGTACGACAAAGATCTGTATGAGGGTAACGAGGTTGCCGGTGTAGTAACCGGCCTGGCCTGGACACAGGTTGGGGGCGACATTTTGTTTATTGAAGCCAGCTTAAGTCCGGGTAAAGGAAAACTAACCCTTACCGGTAACCTGGGAGATGTGATGAAAGAATCGGCCATAATTGCGTTGGCTTATCTACGCGCCCATGCCGACATCTTTAACATTGATTATGCACTGTTTGACCAATGGGATGTACATGTTCACGTTCCGGCCGGCGCCACACCTAAGGATGGCCCTTCGGCAGGTATTACTATGCTTACTGCATTAACTTCGGCATTTACACAGCGTAAAGTAAAATCTAATCTGGCTATGACCGGCGAGATTACCTTACGTGGTAAAGTATTGCCTGTGGGTGGTATAAAAGAGAAAATACTGGCTGCCAAACGTGCCAATATAAAAGATATCATTTTATGTAAATCTAATCGTAAAGATATCCTGGAGATCAAAGAATCTTATATCAAAGACTTGAACTTCCATTACGTTACAGAAATGAGAGAGGTGGTAGAGCTTGCTTTGACAAAAGAGAAGGTAAAAAACCCGCAGAATTTGACTGTTAAACCTACAAAAATTGCAGATTAACTTCTTTTTATTTAGTATTACCTCCCAAACAAATAAATACACAAACAAATGAGAAAATTAACACTAGCTTTTAGTATGTTCCTGGCTGTATTAAATATGCAATCACTTTTTGCCCAGGAAGCTACTACCGCTACACCAGCTACTGCAAGGGCACAGAATATCTTTATCGAACTTGGAGGTCAGGGTGTAACATTTACAGCAAATTATGATTCAAGATTTACCAACCGGAGAGACGGCTTAGGCGGCAGGGCTGGTATTGGATATTTCTCCGTTGACGGAGATAAAGTAACTACTGTTCCACTTTCTTTAAACTATCTGCTTGGTAAAGGAAATAAGTTTTTTGAAATTGGTTTGGGTGCCACCTATATTGCCACAAGTGGCGATAGTAGTGTCCTTTTCAATAAAAATGAAAGTAATGTAATTGGTACAATGAGTTTCTTTTACCGCGTGCAGCCAGAGGACAGTGGTTTTTCGTTCAGAGCAGGATTAAGTCCGGTGTTTAGCAAAGATTTTTTCATACCATATTATGGTGGACTGAGTCTCGGTTATACTTTCTAATTACAAAAATACTATCTTGAACTCCGGTAAATTAACCGGAGTTTTTTTTTATAATTCAGCGATGAACAGGAAATCTTTACTTACAGCTACAATAGCCTTATTACTTGGAAGCAACACATTTGCCCAAACCTATAAAAATGAATTTGGATTCCGCAGCGATAACGATTCATACCTGGCACAGGGTTCCGACCGTTACTATACCAACGGGCTGTTTATCTATTTCCGTCATGCGCTGGATCAGGAAAAATTAAGTGCTAAGCTCGAAAAAAAGATATATGAAATTTCTGCAGGGCAAAAAATGTATAACCCAATTTCGGGCTATGCACCAGACCCTGCTAAACAAGACCGTCCTTTTGCCGGCTACTTATATGCTGGTGGAGTGCTGAATCTTTTTTACAGCAACGAAAGCATTTTAAAATTAGGTGCTGAGCTGGGAACCACAGGCCCAAATTCGCTGGCAGAAGACGGGCAGAAACTGCTGCACGACGTTGTTGGTTTTTATGCACTGGATGGATGGCAGTACCAGATAAAAAATGCTTTAGCGGTTAACTTGTCTGCCCAATACACCAGGCTGTTGCATCGTGCCTCAAACAATGCAACAGATTTTTCTTTTGAAGGCTATGCCAATGCCGGAACCACATTTAGTGGTGCGGGAGCTGGCATTTTATTTAGAGCCGGAGGCCTAAATCAGCTGTTTAACTCGGCTTATACCAATGCGGTAATTGGCAACAATCCTAAAACAAAAGCATTGGTAAAAAGAGAGGTATTCTTTTATGCAAAGCCGCAACTAAATTTTGTTGCTTACGACGCCACCATACAGGGTAGCATGTTCAACAACAATGATCCGGTTACATTTGGCGCAAAGCCGATTGTGTTTGCCCAGCAAATTGGTTTCAACTACAGTTCTCAACGATTTACGTTCGATTTTGGAATGGTATTTAAAACCAAAGAGGTAAAAAGCACCGCCAAAGCCCATCAATACGGATCCATCAGCATGTTTTATCGCTTTAACTAATGCTGTTAATCCAATTGAGGCCGTTTCCTGGATTCTTTTTTTGCAGCTACTGATTGTTTATTTTCCAACCGTTTTCTAATAACGGCCTTAGGGATTTTAGTCGGTTTTCTTTTTTTCTGAACATGTAAACCCGATTTGAGTAGCGCAAGCAGTTTGGCAATTGTTTTTTCTTTATTTAACAATTGACTACGGTCTTCCTGCGACACAACATGCAGGTTTCCATCCTGATCCAATCTGTTGGCCAATCTTTCTATCAACAAGGCACGCTCTTCGGAACTAAAAAACGGTGCATCGGTAATGTTAAATATCAGTTCTACCTTACTGGACACCTTGTTTACATTTTGTCCACCTTTGCCCCCACTCCGCGAGGTTTTAAAGGTTACTACTTTCAGGATGTCTTCTTTAACTGGTATCATGTGGTAAAAATAGCTATTTAATAGATCTCTGTCAATCCGAACTCACACCCTAACCAGATTAAAATGATCAGCTTTCCTGACTATTCTATATTCAATACATTGTAATTAATTGCAAATTTAAAATGATGGCCGAATGAAAATCTTTTCGCTTTGAAAATGAACTGGTCTGGACTATTTTGAAATCTTTTGCCACCTCACTGCTTTTTCACAATTTCCGGTTAGATTTTTCCGAAGCCATGACGAAGCAAACCCGAACCAGGTGCGAATAAGCAGCAGCTTACTCATCCACCAAATTTAAAGCGCTATGCCAACCTGAAAATGTTCATGAAAAATCGGATTATTTTTCAAATATGCTGGACTGAGAAACAGCATTTTGTGCTCTACAAATTTAATATTTATTTTGAGAAGATCTTTAAAGGGTATTATTTTTTCAAGGCGCATTACTATACACAAACAACAGTTATACAAGCAGATAAATTATTTTTTTTAATATTTTATTTGCAATATCCACTTTCTAAAAATAATTTAGGATGAAAAAAAGCAACTCTTTAGGTAAATTTTCATCTAATACAAAATAAATGAACATCTCAAGTCATTACAAACTCTTACACTTTATTCCCTGGACAAGAACTAAGATTTACCGAATGTTTTTGTTGAGCGTTATTCCAACTGCATTATTCTATTTTTTAGATATAAAATGGCTGGCCATTCCCTGGGTACCTATTGCCTTACTGGGAACTGCCGCTGCATTTATTTCGGGGTTTAGAAATACACAAACCTACAACCGTACCTGGGAAGCAAGGCAAATTTATGGTGCTATTATCAACAGCAGTCGAGCTTTTGGTATCATGGTTAAAGATTTTGTACGAAGCAACAATAAAGAAGAACAAACAGCTTTGCACAAAGAAATAATGTACCGTCATTTTGCCTGGCTTACAAGTTTACGTTTTCAATTAAGAGAAACAAAAAGTTGGGAAAATATAAAAAGTAAAAGCTACAACCGGGAATTTTTGAAATATTATAAAGTACCTGAATGGGAAAGTAGTTTAGATGAAGAATTGAAATCATTTTTAAGTGAACACGAATGCCATCATATTTTATCCACTAAAAACAGAGCCACTCAAATTATTGCCCAACAATCCAGCCAGCTAAAAGAACTAAATGAAAAGGGGCTGATTTCTGATTATAATTACGTTGCATTAGAAAATCAATTGAAAGATTTATATGACCAGCAGGGAAAATGTGAAAGAATTAAAAACTTCCCCTATCCCCGGCAGTTTTCAAGCATCAACATATTCTTTACCAATGCCTTGTGCATATTGCTACCCCTAGGTTTTATTGGAGAATTTTCGAAGCTTGTAGAAAAAATGGGAGAAAACATAATCTGGTTAACAGTACCATTTAGTGTACTTATTGGCTGGGTATTTTTATCGCTTGATCAAATTGGGGAAAGTACTGAAAACCCTTTTGAAGGGGGAGCAAATGATATTCCTATTACACAAATAAGCCGCAATATAGAGATAGACTTACGGGAAATGCTGGGAGAAAAAGACTTGCCGCCGGCAATAGCAGCGCAAAACAACATTATGCTTTAAAAACAAGCGTTTATCATTAAACCATACAGTGGATAAATCCACTGATATGGGCAAAGTAGCACAACTAAATCACCCTAACATTTAATTGATTTTTAACCCCAAACAATGTTACAAAACGCTAACTTTGCCTGTCTATGAGAAAAAACCTTGTGATAGCTATTGATGGCTACTCCTCTTGTGGAAAAAGTACCCTGGCCAAGGCACTGGCCAAAAAACTTGGCTTTATATATATAGATAGCGGTGCAATGTACCGGGCAGTAACACTATATTTCCTGCGCAATCACATTGATGTAAATGATCCTGAGGCGGTAGTTGATGCCCTTCAGCACATAGAGCTGAATTTTCACTCGCGCGACTACCAGTCGCACATCACCTTAAACGGTGAAGAAGTATCAGAAGAAATCAGACAGATGCCGGTCTCTGAAAATGTAAGCGAGGTATCGGCCAATAAACAGGTACGCAAGGAGATGGTAAAGCAGCAACAGCGAATGGGCAAATCCAAAAACATTGTGATGGATGGACGGGATATAGGTACTACGGTATATCCGGATGCGCAGGTTAAATTTTTCATGACGGCCGACCCAAAAATCCGTGCCGAACGCAGGTTCAGGGAACTACAGAGTAAGGGAGATACTACCACCAGTCTGGAGGATGTTTTTGAAAATCTTGCTCACCGTGATTATGCAGATACTACACGTAAGGAAAGCCCGCTTACCCGGGCAGAAGACGCTATCATACTGGATAACACCGACCTTACAGAATCAGAACAGCTTCATTTTGCCCTGGATATGGTACACCAGCACTTGCCATAACTATACATTTTTCTTCAACACCAGCTCTTTCAATCAGCAATATTTTGCAAATATTTGGTTACAATTGAAGACTTAACTTAAACATTACATTCCGATGTTTTAATTAAAAAATGGGTTTAATACTTTTGTTTAACAATTTTGTCAAACTCAAGAAATGACCTCAAGAGACACTGGAACAGAACAATTAATTAAAGATACAGCCAAGCATTTGTTCTTCGCTGAAGGCAAGTTACATGCCACTACACAAGAGATTGCAGATGCAGCAGGCGTAAATCGTACGCTAGTCAATTACTACTTCCGATCCAGAGATGCCCTGTTTGATCAGGTGTTCAACGAAGCACAGGAATCACTTGTGAAGACCTTTGATGAGCTCATTGAATCAGATATGCCCTTCAAAGAAAAAATAGGAAACCTGATTTCTGTATTTCTGAAAGAAGCCATGCAATTCCCCTATCGCGAACTTTTTATCATCACCCAGATGAACAGAAATGATGTGATTGATGCCAAAAAAGCAAGGGTAAAAAAAGTGAATGCCTTTTTGGAACAAATCCAGGCGGAGATGGACAAGGGCACCATAAAAGCCATGAACCCAAGGCATTTCTCGATGAACTTATTTGCCCTGATGGCATATCCATTGGTTACCGCGCCCCTGCATAAAATACTATTTGGCATGAATGATGAGGACTATTCGGCACTAATGGAAGAGCGAAAACAACTAATTTTTGAAACCATCTTTCCCTAACATATAACACACCTTTTAAAACAGTAGATACCGGGATTTTTAAAAAATACAGGAAAGCTGCTCACAAACTATAATTACGTAAAATGAAAACTAAAATTCAGTCCCTCTTTTTAATATTACCGGCCCTATTAATTATGGCCTCATGCAACAGCGATCAGAAAAAGGCTGTCCCCCCCCCAACACAAGTACAATCTTATCCGGTAGTTGCCTTAAAAGCACAATCAACTTCTCTTGAAACAGATTATCCGGCCACATTGGAAGGAATTCAAAATATCGATATCAGGCCAAAAGTTGACGGTTTTGTAGAGAAAATATATGTAGATGAAGGGGCTACTGTTAAAAAAGGTCAGCTACTGTTTAGCATCAATGCACCTCAATATGAACAACAGGTAAGAACGGCAAGTGCGGCCATTAGTAGTGCCGAAGCGGATGTAAATGCGGCACAGCTACAGGTTAATAAAACAAAACCACTGGTAGAAAAAGACATCATCAGCAAATATGATTTGGATGCTGCCCAGTTAACTTTACAAAGCAGAAAAGCTACTTTAGCACAAGCCAAAGCAGAGCTGGTAAATGCCAGGGTAAATTTAGGCTATACCCGTATCACCAGTCCGGTTGATGGGGTAATAGGTAGCATTCCTTTTAAAACAGGAAGCCTGGTAAGCAGCAACAGCGCGCAACCATTAACTACTGTTTCCAATATTTCAAAAATTTACGCTTACTTCTCATTAAATGAGAAACAACTGTTGGGCTTTTCGCGCAATTACAAAGGAAACACGCTTGAAGCGAAGCTGAAAAATATACCTGCAGTATCGTTGGTACTTGCCGACGGCAGCACCTATGCCGAGAATGGTAAAATTGAATCTATTAATGGACTTATCAATACAGCTACAGGTTCGGCCAGCTTAAGGGCCACTTTTAGTAATCCAGTTAGCCTTTTAAGAAGTGGTGCAAGTGCATCTGTACGCATTCCTCAGCACCTGGAAAATATCATCCTTATCCCACAAAAATCGACCATCGATTTACAGGGTAAAAAGTTTGTATTTGTACTGGACGAGAAAGGCTTGGTAAAAAACACAGAAATAGAAGTAATGGAAATTACCAAAGGTAATTATTATGTAGTTACAAAAGGACTTAAAACCGGCGACAAAATAGTGTTAGAAGGATTCCAGTCGTTAAAAGACGGTGCAGAGATAAAACCGGAAGAGAAAAATGCAGATTCAGTTTATGCCGATCTTAATAATAAGTAAGCACATCGTAAACCGTAACTCAAAAATCGAAAATCAAACGATATGTTTAAGAAATTTATAGAAAGACCTGTTTTATCAACGGTAATATCCATTATCATTGTTATTCTGGGCGTATTGGGTTTAATTACCCTACCTGTATCCCAATATCCCGAAATTGCGCCGCCAACGGTGCAGGTATCGGCATCCTATCAAGGGGCCAATGCCGATGTGGTGATGAATAGTGTTGTTGTTCCGCTCGAAGAACAGATCAACGGTGTAGAGGACATGACCTATATGACCTCATCAGCAAGTAATGATGGTACAGCCACCATTACCATTAACTTTAAATTGGGTACCAATCCCGATCTGGCTGCGGTAAATGTGCAGAACAGGGTGGCCAGGGCAAGCAGTTTACTGCCTGCCGAGGTAACACGAGCGGGGGTAATCACAGCAAAACGTCAGGCCAGTAACGTGCTTATTTTTGGCATCTATAGCGATAGCGCCTCTTACGATCAAAAGTTTTTGCAAAACTACGCCAACATTAACCTGGTTCCTCAAATAAAAAGGATTAACGGCGTAGGCGATGCCACTGCTTTTGGCTTAATGGATTACACTATGCGCATCTGGCTGAAGCCTGATGTAATGGCTACCTATGGACTGGTACCTAACGATGTAAGCGTAGCACTTGCCGAACAGAATATTGAAGCCGCACCTGGCCAGTTTGGAGAGCAGGGTGAACAGTCGTTCCAGTACACTTTAAAATATTCAGGCCGCTTAAAAAATGAGACCGAGTTTAGTAATATCATTATCAAAACAGCGGGCAACGGACAGATCCTACGTCTAAAGGATATTGCAAGGATTGAATTAGGAGCCCAAAGTTATGCCAGTACCGTAAAGTTTAATGGAAAACCTGCATTGGGTATCGCCATCAACCAGACAGCCGGTTCTAACGCAAAAGATGTTATTGAAGGTTCATTAAAAGTACTGGAGCAAGCTTCGGCTAGTTTTCCGAAGGGTGTACACTATACCTCATTGGTAAACGTTAACGATTTTCTGGATGCCTCGATCGAAAAAGTAATTCATACGCTAATAGAAGCTTTTATCCTGGTTTTCCTGGTTGTTTTTATTTTCTTACAGGATTTCCGTTCTACCCTGATCCCAGCTATCAGTGTGCCTGTGGCTATTGTAGGTACTTTCTTTTTCCTGAGTTTATTTGGTTTTACCATCAACTTACTTACTTTATTTGCGTTGGTGCTGGCCATTGGTATTGTTGTGGATGATGCCATTGTAGTGGTAGAGGCCGTCCACGCCAAGCTGGATCATGGCTATACATCTGCCAAAAAAGCTACAGTTGATGCGATGGAAGACATCACTGGTGCCATCATTTCCATCACGCTGGTGATGGCCGCAGTATTTATTCCGGTAAGTTTTATTCAGGGTTCATCAGGTGTGTTTTATAAACAATTCGGGTTAACGCTAGCCATCGCCATTATCCTTTCGGCAATTAACGCTTTAACCTTAAGTCCGGCACTTTGCGCCTTATTATTGAAGCCACATCCCGACGATCATGGCAAGCCTAAAAACTTCATGAAACGTTTTTATGCCGCCTTCAATGCTTCTTTTGATGCAATGACCCACAGGTACAAACGCTCGGTGAGCTTTTTGGCCCGCAAAAAATGGCTGGCGGGTTTAGGCCTGGCCATCTTTAGCGTGGCACTGGTTTGGATGATGAACACCACACCAAAGGGTTTTGTGCCCAATGAAGATTTGGGTACCATCATGTCTGACATTTCTTTGCCTCCTGCAACTTCGCAAGAGCAAACAGCCATTGTTATCAAACAGATTGATAGCATTGCACATACCATCCCTGAGATCAGAAATTCATTAACCGTGGTCGGTCGAAGCATGATTAGCGGTTCGGGCAGTTCATACGGTATGGTAATTGGAAAGCTTGCGCCTTGGGATGAACGTAAGCGTGACGTAAAAGCAATTATTGGCGAACTGTTTGCCAAAACAGCCAACATTAAAGGAGCACGGATTATATTTTTTGCACCTCCTACCATCCAGGGTTTTGGTACCAGTGGAGGTTTCGAATTTCAGTTGCAGGACAAAACCGGTGGCGATATCAGCAAATTTAATGGCATCGCAACTGAATTCCTTGCCGCACTAAGCAAAAGGCCCGAAATTCAATATGCCTCCACTTCGTTCAACCCAAATTTCCCTCAGTATCAAATTGATGTGAATGTAGCTATGGTTAAACAGGCCGGGTTGAGTGTAAGCGATGTATTAAGCGTTTTGCAGGGTTACTATGGCGGTGTTTATGCTTCTAACTTTAACAAATATGGCAAGCAATACCGCGTAATGTACCAGGCTGATGCACCTTACCGTGCAAACCAGGAGACACTGAACAACATTTATGTTAGAAATTCAAATGGCCAGATGGCCCCAATCAGTAATTTCATTACGCTGAAAAAAGTATACGGCCCGCAAGCCATATCCCGTTTCAACCTGTTCACTTCCATCTCTGTAACAGGAAGTCCAAATGCAGGCTTTAGTTCGGGCGATGCACTGAAGGCGGTACAGGAAGAGGCGGCAATTCACCTACCAACAGGTTACGGATATGAATTTTCGGGTCTCTCGCGTGAAGAGATGTCCAGCGGAAGCCAAACGGTATTCATTTTCCTACTCTGTGTAATTTTTGTATACTTCCTTTTATGTGCTCAATATGAGAGTTACATTTTGCCACTTGCGGTATTGATCTCCTTACCAATTGGTTTGGCCGGGGTATTTATTTTCGATAAGATCTTTAAGGTCGACAATAACATCTATACTCAGATCACCCTGATCATGCTTGTAGGCTTACTCGCCAAAAATGCGATTCTGATTGTGGAGTTTGCAGTAGAACGAAGAAGAAAAGGAATGAGCATTGTAAGCGCAGCCATCAGTGGCGCAACAGCTCGTTTGCGTCCTATTTTGATGACTTCATTTGCCTTTATCCTCGGCTTACTGCCTTTAATGTTGTCAACCGGTGTAGGTGCAGCGGGTAATACCTCTATTGGTACCGGCGCTGTAGGTGGGATGTTGATCGGAACTATATTCGGAATATTTGTGATTCCAACCTTATTTATTGTATTCCAGAGTCTGCAGGAAAGGGTAAGCAACAAATCGCCTTTTGATGAAGGTTATGGTCCACAGAAAACATTTGATTTCCCTGAAGTTGATACGCGCGAACACTAATTTAAAGAACATGAACACCAGATATCATAAATATTATTTCATCATCGGTTTTTCTATACTGAGCTTAACGGCCTGCGTCACCAAAAAATATGAGCGTCCGGCATTGAACAGTAATGATTTATACCGTGATCACGCCACGGCAGACAGCACTACAATTGCTGACCTGCCATGGAAAACTCTTTTTGCCGACCCAGGTCTGCAATTACTGATTGAGCAGGGAATCAATGGAAATCTGGACCTGAAACAGGCCATTGAAAGAATTAAAGTTGCCCAGGCTACCCTGATGCAAAGCAGAGCAGCTTTGTTGCCAAGTTTAACGGCAGATTTGTCTGCAGCCGACAACAAACAGTCGGTTGCTTCGTTAAATTTCCCTCCGGGCATTAACATCAATACCGAAACGCAGCTTTATAAAGCGCAGTTAAGCACCAGTTGGGAAGCCGATATATGGGGCAAGCTAAGCAGCGCAAAACGATCGGCTTATGCTTCATTACTGCAAACTGATGCAGCAAAGAGAGCTGTGCAAACGCAACTCATTGCCAATATTGCCAACGCTTATTATAACTTATTAGCCCTTGACCAACAATTGTCGATTACCGAGCAAACGATTAAAATAAGGCAGACAGATGTGGAAACCATGAAGTCACTAAAAGAAGGTGCCGTGGTAAATGGTGCGGCTGTGGTACAAAGTGAAGCCAATTTATATGCCGCCCAGGTTACAATTCCTGATTTGAAGAGAAGCATACGGGAAACTGAAAATGCCTTGAGTACACTTTTAGGTAAAGGTGCAGGAAAGATAGACCGCTCGACACTTGATCAACAGGTAGCCTACAGCAACCTGCAAACAGGAGTATCAGCACAATTATTACAAAACAGACCTGATGTGCAGGCAGCGGAATTTGCCTTCAGATCGGCCTTTGAAAATAAAAATGTAGCAAAGGCGTCCTTCTACCCTGCTGTAACACTAACAGCAAGTGGCGGTTTGTCAAGCTTAAGCCTTAAAAACTTCTTTGACCACTCCATATTCTATAACTTAATAGGAGGCATTACCCAGCCTATTTTTAATAAAGGACAAAACAAGGCCCGCTTAAAAACTGCCGAAGCGCAACAACAAATTGCATTTTACAGCTTCCAGCAAACCTTGTTGACCAGTGGACAAGAGGTATCGAATGCATTATACGCTTATCAAACTGCAGAGGAAAAAGAAAATACCAGGGCAAAACAGATTGCTTCGCTGACAAAAGCAGTAGATTTTACTAAAGAACTGCTGCGTTACAGCTCGGCTACGAATTATACAGATGTACTAACCTCCGAGCAAAGTTTGCTTGCTGCAAAGCTAAGTAGCATCAACGATAGGTTACAAAAGCTACAAGCAGTAGTAAACCTGTACCGGGCGCTTGGTGGCGGCTGGAAACAATAAAAAAAAGAAAGCGCCCATAGGCGCTTTCTTTTTTTTATTCATAATTCTTTTAGTTAGCTTCATTCTCTAATCACATATATTGATATACTTTAGCTTATGAATATCCTGATTGTTGAAGATGAAAAAACACTGGGTCTGGAAATGGCCGATTTTTTAGGCAAAGAAGGCTATACAATTGAGCATGCCTGGAAAAAGTCCTCTGCTGAAGAAAAAATATTCGTAAACACTTACGATTTTATTCTTTTGGACCTTAGTTTGCCCGGTGGCGATGGTTTTGAATTGCTCCATCAGTTAAAGAAAATGCCTGGACGCGAGGATGCTGTAATTATATTGACCGCCCGTGGCGATGTGGATGACCGGATTAAAGGTCTGGAAGCCGGAGCAGATGACTATCTGGCAAAACCATTTTCCTTAACAGAACTACTGGCCCGAATGCACGCCATCATTCGCCGTAAACACAAACTGATCCTTAATGAAGTAAATATTCATGGTTTTGTGCTCGACATCAAAAACCACAAATTGAGCTTTGGCGACCAACGCATAGCGCTTACCAACAAAGAATTCGAAATTTTTAATTACCTGGTGCTAAATAAAAACAGAGTCATATCAAGGGTAAATTTGACCGAACATGTTTGGGGTGATATACTGGAGGTAAACTCGGACTCGAATTTTGTTGATGTACATGTAAAAAACCTGCGTAAAAAGCTAACAGCCCAGGCCCCTATCGACTGGTTTGAAACCGTAAGAAGCATCGGTTACCGCATTAATATTTAAAGCAATGCAGCTATGAAATTGCAATTTAAACTTGCTTTATATAACACCCTGACAAAAATTGCCATCATTACCATGCTTGGCATTTTAATATTGGTTTCCATCAACCACATTTCCATCAACCACATCCAGCAACGCTTGTTGCAAAAAAAAATCAGGCTAATTACCAACCTGTCAAATATTGAAATAAATGATCTGTTGCTACAAAAGACGTTTACCGACTATAATTTGCTTCGTGAAGAATACATTATCCTGAAAGAAATAAAAACAGTAGATCACCCTGTGAAACAACAGTTTACTCAGGAATTGCGTAGCATAGAAGGAAATCAGGAAGAGTTTCAAATTCTGACCACCGATTTTAATTATGAAGGAAAAAGTTACCGTCTGGAACTAGGCGAAACCATGTCGACCCTGGCCCAGCTGGAGCGTACCATATCCATGTTTACCTTCGGAATATTAATTGCCGCCGTAATTTTAACACTGATTATCGATCTGGGTTTTATGCAATTCTTACTGGCTCCTTTTTATCAAATCATTGATCAGAAACTAAACAAAGTAAATGACCCCATCAATTTCAATTATCAACCTGTAAAAACTACCACCGACGATTTCCGGATACTCGATCAGAGTATCAGCGTACTGATGAATAAAATTGCCACTCTATTTTTGATCGAGAAGGAATTTATAGCTAACGTGTCGCATGAATTACTAACCCCAATATCCGTCTTGAATACAAGGTTGGAGAACCTGCTCAATGATGAACACCTAAGCCAGGAAGGCGAAAACAAATTATTTGCCTGTCTAAAAACCCTGAACCGACTAAAAGCGATTATCAATAGCCTGTTGTTGATTTCTAAAGTAGAGAACAATCAGTACAATAAACCTGACACCATCTCTGTAAGGCATACTGTAGAAGAGGTTTACGAAGAACTGGAGCATCGGTTGCTGATGATGAAGCTGAAAATACACATCAACCTGCCCGAAGATTATAACTTTACCGGAAACCGATCGCTTTTTCATACCTTACTTATGAATTTGGTAAACAATGCCATAAAATATAATATACCTTCGGGATCGGTCAGTATTTACAGTGAAAAAAAACTGACGGGCTACACGCTTGTTGTGGCTGATACCGGTCGGGGAATGGATCCGGAAATAGTCGAACAAGCATTTATTCGTTTCGAAAAGCTGCAATCAGAGCAAGAAGATAGTCATGGATTAGGGCTTGCGATAGTCAGAAGTATTGCTTCATTTCATGATATCAAAATCAATATCGATTCAAAAAAAGGCGAAGGAACACTGGTTCGCATCATTTTTCCTTCCTGAATTGTTCTTCATCAAATCTTCATGTAGTGTTTGCAACTTTGGTATAACAAAAAACACTAAATAATTTATAAACATGAAAAGAACAATCTTAGCGCTTGCATTAGTTGCAACAACTTTCGGCGCATTTGCACAAAACACAACTCCAGCTGCAAAACCTGCAACTACAGAAACCGCAAAAGTAAAACATCACAAAAAAGCAGCTAAAAAAGCCGCTGCTAAAGCTGAGGCTAAACCAGTGGAAGCTAAAAAAGCTGGCAAATAGTAGTTTCATCAGTTTTTAGTTTAAGGCCACCTGTTCCATAGCGGGTGGCCTTTCTTTTTCTGACGTTTTTTTCCTATTTTGCATTCCCCAAAACAGAAAAAAATGACACAGGTTGCGTTATTGTTGACCAATAAGTACCGTTTGCTAAGCGTAGCAGCTATATTAGATGTATTTGACACTGTAAATAGCCATTATATAGCCAATGGCGAAGAACCATTGTTTAAATTGAGCGTAATTTATGCCGAAAATAGCACTAACGAAATACCTGTATTTAATACACACAAACCTCAGCCCCTGAAATCGGCAGGTACTCCCGAATTGGTATTGATTCCCGCTTTCGGCACCTCAGATTTGAAAACTGCTATTCAGGAGAACCTTGAGTTTTTACCCTGGCTACACCAACAACATGAAGCGGGTGTTGAACTGGCTAGTTTTTGTACCGGCGCATTTTTGCTTGGTGCCAGCGGTCTGCTAAATGGAAAAAGTGCAACTACCCACATCCATGCCAGCACCTCGTTTGCCAATAGCTATCCCGATGTTTTTTTAAGGGCAAACGAAATCGTAACCTACGATCATGGGATATACACCAGCGGCGGAGCTACCAGTACCTTTCACTTGTTGCTGAGATTAATTCATAATTATGGCAGCAGGGAAATTGCCATAAGAATGGCAAAAGTGTTTGCTATAGATATGAACCGTGGTCAGCAGAGTTATTTTGGCACCTTTATTCCGGACCGGGATCATGGAGATGAGCTGGTGGCCAAAACACAGTTATGCATCGAAAGCATGTATGATAAGGCAGCTACTGTTGACGATATCCTGCAACAGATACCTGCCAGCAGACGAAATATTGAACGCAGATTTAAACTGGCTACCGGAAATACAATGATAGAATACCTCCAGAAAACGAGGATAGAGGTTGCCAAAAAATTACTGGAACAAACCAACCAAAGTATTCTCGAGGTGATGTTGAATTCCGGCTATAACGACCTTAAAGCTTTCCGGCAGCTTTTTAAGAAAAGTTCGGGCATGACCCCAAAAGATTACCGCGATAAGTTTAAAGCCCGGGTTGCCTAACTTGTAATAAGCATATACCATTTGCTTTTCTTTACAATCTGTTCTATATCAACAACATTTATCAAAAAAATCTTTGGTGTAAAAATATTAATTTCTATCTTTGCGGTCCCTCACGGGAAAAGGAGATTTAATTTTAATGGCTAAAAAACAAGTAGCAGAAAAAGAACTAGAGGCTAAAACAGCCGAATTACAAGGCGCAGACGCTCGTCTGGCTGAGAAAGAAACCATTGAGTCAGAAGCTGATTCAGTGTCGATCGAACAGATCAAATCATCATTAGCAACTCCAGATCAAGATTTTGACTGGGATGCAGACGACAAAGCATTCGGAAATTACAGTGATGCAGACCGTAAAAAGTTTGAAGATATGTATACCGATACTTTCAATCAAATCAACCAAGGTGAAATCATCAGCGGTACAGTTGTTTCAATCAACAACAAAGATGTGGTATTAAACGTAGGATTTAAATCAGACGGTTTGGTATCTACTTCTGAATTCCGTGATACACCTGATTTGAAAGTTGGCGACAAAGTTGACGTTTTCGTGGAAGCCCCTGAAGATGCTAACGGCCAATTAATTTTATCTCGTAAAAGAGCTAAAACCCAAAGATCATGGGAGTCGATTAATGAGGCTCTTGACAATGACAGAATCATCAACGGATTTGTTAAAAGCCGTACTAAAGGTGGTCTTATCGTTGACATCATGGGTGTTGAAGCTTTCTTACCTGGTTCTCAAATTGACATCAAACCTATCCGCGATTACGATGTATACGTGGGTAAAACAATGGAATTCAAAGTTGTTAAGATCAACCACGAGTTTAAAAACGTAGTTGTATCTCATAAAATCTTAATCGAGGATGACTTAGAAAGCCAAAAAGTTGAAATCGTATCTAAACTTGAAAAAGGTCAGGTATTGGAAGGTACTGTTAAAAACATCACAGACTTCGGTGTGTTCATCGATTTAGGTGGTGTTGACGGCTTACTTCACATTACTGACATCTCTTGGGGCCGCATAGAGCATCCAAAAGAAGTATTGAGTTTAGACGAGAAAATCAACGTTGTAGTGCTTGACTTTGATGACGAGAAAAAACGTATTGCTTTAGGTTTAAAACAATTGACTCCTCACCCTTGGGAATCTTTAGATGCTAACTTAGCTGTTGGTTCTAAAGTTAAAGGTAAAATTGTTACTGTTGCTGATTACGGTGCTTTCTTGGAAATCATCCCAGGTGTTGAAGGTCTAATCCACGTTTCAGAAATGTCGTGGTCACAAAACCTGCGCAGCCCTCAGGAATTCCTGAAAGTTGGCGATGAAATCGAAGCTGAAGTTTTAACTTTAGACAGAGATGATCGCAAAATGAGCTTAGGTATCAAACAATTAACTCAAGATCCTTGGCAAAATGTTGCTGAAAGATATCCTATCGGAAGCAAACATACTGCTGTAGTTAAAAACATGACTAACTTCGGTGTATTCGTAGAAATCGAAGAAGGTATCGATGGTTTAATCCATATCTCTGATCTTTCATGGTCTAAAAAAGTTAACCACCCTAACGAATTCACTAAAGTTGGTGATACATTAGACGTAGTTGTTTTAGAATTAGACGTTGAAAGCCGCAAATTAAGCTTAGGTCACAAACAATTAGAGGAAAACCCTTGGGATACTTTCGAAACGATCTTCACGTTAGATTCAATCCACCAGGGAACTGTTGTTAAAGTAACTGATAAAGGTGCTGTTATTGCTTTACCTTATGGTGTTGAAGGTTTCGTACCAACTAAACACATGGCTAAAGAAGACGGTGGTACCATCAAAGCTGAAGAAACCAATGACTTCAAAATCATTGAGTTTAACAAAGATGCAAAACGTATCGTTGTTTCTCATGCCCGTATCTGGGAAGAGGCTAAAGCTGAAGCTGTTGCAGAAGAGCGTAATGCTAAGAAAAAAGAAGCTAAAGCTTCTAGCAGTGCAGTGAAAAAAGTTAAAGATTCAGTTGAAAAATCTACATTAGGTGATTTAGGTGTGCTTGCACAATTAAAACAACAAATGGAAGGTGAAGAAAACAAAGCCAAAAAAGGCGAGTAATCTTTAAAACTTATATATTAAAAGCATCCCCTAACCGGGATGCTTTTTTTTTGCTATTTTGCAGCCACACACAATTGATCAACCAATTACCAGTTTTATGAAAAAGATAGCTACAGGACTTTTACTCATTGGCCTCCTATTTGCAAAATCGGCCAGCTCACAGTTCAACGGTATTATTCCGCAACCCGTTCAGTTTAAACACAGAATTGAACAGGCGTTCTTTAACATCAGTCCCCAAACCAGGCTTCTGGCCGATGGTACCTTAACCCGGTCTGCAAACTTCTTCAATGACTATCTTTTAAAATACTATGGCTTTGACCTTAAACATGCTGGAGCAGGAAATAAACAAGACATTAGTCTCAGTGTTGATGCATCTAAAAACCCAAAGGAAGGCCAGTATACGCTGATTGTAAATCCGCAAAGCATCAAAATTAGCGGCAATTCTCCTCAAGCAGTTTTTTATGGAATTCAATCCCTAATCCAAATGTTACCAGTCGAGAAAACCCCTGGTGCTCCCCTATCTGTCCCACCATTTGAAGTGGTTGATTATCCGCGTTTTGGCTACAGAGGTATGCACCTGGATGTAAGCAGACATTTCTTCGACGTAGCTTTTGTTAAAAAATACATTGATTACCTGGCACTGCACAAGTTAAACTATTTCCATTGGCACCTGACCGATGACCAGGGATGGAGAATTGAGATCAAAAAATATCCAAAATTGACAAGCATTGGCGCATGGCGCAATGGCACCATTATTGGTTTGTACCCTGGGACGGGCAATGACGGTTTGAAATACGGCGGTTATTATACCCGGGAAGAGGTAAAAGAAGTAATCAGATATGCAGCCGACCGCTACATCAACGTGGTCCCGGAAATTGAAATGCCAGCTCATAGTATGGCTGTGCTGGCCGCCTATCCCGAACTGGGAACGGAACCTTCAAAAAAGTATCAGGTAGCGCAAACGTGGGGAATCTTTAATAAACTAAATAATGTGTTTCAGCCAACTGAACAAACCTTTGATTTTTTAAAGAATGTACTTACCGAAGTTATGGACCTTTTCCCTTCTCCTTACATCCACATTGGCGGCGATGAGGCTTCAAAAATCTGGTGGAAACAGTCTCCCCTTTCGCAAAAAATTATGAAGGAAAATGGCTTAAAAGATGAAAGCGCTCTGCAAAGTTATTTCATACACCGAATAGAAAAATTTGTGAACAGCAAAGGCAAAACCATCATTGGCTGGGATGAGATTTTAGACGGCGGATTAGCTCCGAATGCTATTGTAATGAGTTGGAGAGGTGAAAAAGGTGGCATTGCAGCAGCAAAACAAAAACATAAAGTGATAATGACCCCCGAAAACATGATGTACTTTAATCATAGCCAGTTTGTAAAAGATGATTCACTCACGGCAGCCCGGTTTTTGCCATTAAAAACAGTTTATGATTACGAACCGGTTCCAGCGGTATTAAATGCCGAAGAAGCCAAATACATTTGGGGCGGACAGGCCAATTTATGGTCTGAATACATCAGCAACCCTGCCAAAGTAGAATATATGCTGTTTCCGCGCTTAGATGCATTGAGTGAAGTCCTTTGGAGCCCTAAAGAAAAAAGAAACTATACTGACTTCCAGAATAGGCTAAAAATACAGTTTAAACGTTTCGACCTGATGAAAGTAAATTACAGTAAACGTTATTTAAATCCTTAAAATATTTATGCACAGGCATCTAGTCATACAATTTATCTTTTTTAAATTTAAAAGCCAATTATGCATTTGAGGTTACAAATTTTGGCTATATTTGCATAATCTTAAAGTCAATGCAAAAACGAACCCTGCTAGACGGTCAAAAATTCCAGATCACAATTAAACGACTTTGTCATCAATTAATTGAGAATCACAACGATTTTTCTAATACAGTTTTAATTGGTATACAGCCTCGCGGCAGCTATTTTGCCGACAGAGTGAAACATGAACTCAAAGAAGTCTTGAAAAAAAGCGTTATCCAGAAAGGTAATTTAGACATTACCTTTTTCAGAGATGACTTCAGACGGAAGGACGGACTGGTTTCGGCAAGCAGTAATACCATAGATTTTATAATTGAAGGCAAAAACGTAATCCTGATTGATGATGTATTGTGGACAGGGCGTACTATTCGTGCAGCACTGGATGCGTTGCTTGCGTATGGAAGACCCGCTAAAGTTGAATTAATGGTGCTGATTGACAGGCGCTTTTCAAGACATGTCCCTATTGAACCAGATTACATTGGCCAGCAGGTAGATACGCTTGATTCACAGCAGGTAAGAGTAAGCTGGAAAGAAACAGAAGGAGAAGACAAAGTTATCTTAATATCAGAAAGCAATAAATAATATGGCAGTAGAAAAATTATCAACCCGACATCTTTTAGGCATTAAAGATATTAACCGGAATGATATCGAACTTATCTTCGAAACTGCAGATAATTTTAAAGACGTGATTAACAGACCCATAAAGAGGGTACCTACGTTAAGGGATGTCACCATTGCCAATATATTTTTCGAAAACTCTACCCGTACCAAGCTGTCATTTGAATTGGCCGAAAAACGGCTATCGGCAGACGTGGTTAATTTTGCGGCCTCCTCTTCATCTGTAAGTAAAGGCGAAACATTAATTGATACGGTAAACAATATTCTGGCCATGAAGGTAGATATGGTGGTAATGCGCCATCCTTACGCCGGTGCAGGTCAGTTTTTAAGCAAGCACATTAAAGCCCAAATTGTAAATGCCGGAGACGGTGCACACGAACATCCAACTCAGGCTTTATTAGATGCGTTCTCTATTCGCGAACGGCTGGGTGAAGTTGCGGGCAAAAAAGTAGTGATTGTGGGCGACATCTTGCATTCGCGGGTAGCGGTTTCAAATATTCTATGTTTGCAAAAACTAGGTGCCGAAGTAATGGTATGCGGCCCAACAACATTAATTCCTAAACATATTGAAAGTTTGGGCGTAAAAGTTGAACACGACCTGATAAAAGCACTGAACTGGTGCGACGTTGCCAATATGCTACGCATACAGTTAGAACGTCAGGATATCAAATATTTCCCATCATTAAGAGAATATGCGATGATGTATGGTCTGAACAAACAGATTCTCGATAACCTGAACAAAGAGATCATAATCATGCACCCCGGCCCAATAAACCGAGGGGTAGAGATTACCAGTGACGTGGCTGATAGCAAACAATCGATCATTCTGGACCAGGTTGAAAATGGCGTGGCCGTGCGTATGGCAGTATTGTATCTGCTGGCTGCTCAAAACGATTAACGACCGTTCCCGTACCTTTCCTATTATATTTATCAGATATTTTTAAAGGATCAATACGAAGTTTCTTTTATAACCGTTAAACCTGTGTTATCAACACATGTTAATTTCTTATGTTAATAAGACCCAATACTATATTTATATTAGTACCAACCATATTTGAAATCAGATGTCAAAAAAATACCTATTTATTCCGCTACTGTTAGCAGGCGGCTTTACGGCCGGTTATGCGCAAACAAGTGTACTAGTTAACCTCAACAAAAATTACCAGACAGGCTTAGAACTGCTGGATAAGGAGAAATATGTAGCCGCTGCACAGCAGTTTAGACTGGTTGAACAGTTAAGGCAAAAACCGGGTACTCAACCCGAAAGTAATGCTGAACTGTCGATGCTGAAAGAAAATGCTAAGTTTTATGCCGCTGTATGTGCATTGGAATTGGGTAACAGCGATGCTGAAAGTTTATTCCAGAATTTTATAAAAGATTACCCTTTAAATCCCAATACCAAACTGGCTTACTTCCACGTAGGTAAATCTTACTTTGAACAAAAAAACTATCAGAAAGCATTGGAATGGTTTGAAAAGACCGATCCTTCTACTCTATCCGGCAAACAACGACTGGAATATCAGTTTAAACAAGGCTACGCTTATTTTGAACTGAAAGACACGGAGAAAGCTGAGCCTTTGTTTGAAGCAGTAAAGAAAGAAAAATCCCCATTTCAGGAAAGTGCCACCTACTACTTTGCCTATATCAATTACCTGAATAAGGAATATAAAACTGCACTGAGCAATTTTGAAAAACTGAAAGGATCACCTACATACGAAGCTAGTTATCCGTATTATATTACGTCAATGTATTACCTCGATGAACGGTACGATGATGTGATTAACTATGCCATTCCTATTTTAAAGACCCCTAAACAACAATATGAAGCAGAGATGCTGAGCCTGATTGCAGCCTCGTATTTCGCAAAGTCTGACTATGTGAACGCCGAAAAGTATTTCAGTGATTTCTATGCCAAAGACAAATCGAACAATAAAAACAATCTTTTCACTTACCAATATGGCTATTCATTGTTTGAGTTAAAAAAGTATACAGCATCAGTTTCTGTACTGGAAAAACTAGATAGTGATGATATTTACCTGCAAAGCGGGATGTATACCTTAGGCCGCTCTTTTTTACAGCTCAAGAATAAAGAAAAAGCAAGAAGTGCTTTCTTCAGGGCATCCCGACTTGATTTTGACAAGGTAATACAAGAGGAAGCATGGATTAATTATGCCCGTTTAAGTTATGAACTGGAATTCAACCAGCAGGCCCTGGAAGCTACTCAGAACTTCTTAAAACAATTTCCAACTTCACGTAAAGTAAATGAGGCCAAAACCCTATTGGGAGAGATTCTATTGACCAGCAGAAACTATCAGGCCGCTATTGATATTTTAGAACCTATTCAGAACAAATCGGAAGAAGCAAAAGAAGCTTATCAAAAAGTAACTTATTTCAGAGGCCTGGAATTTTATAATGAAAGAGCGTTCCCAAATGCACTTTCGATGTTTCTACGTTCCGAAAAATTCCCTCAGGATGAAGAAATTCTGGCCTTAAATACCTACTGGAAAGCTGAAGCTTGTTACGAACTGAGAAAATTTGGTGAAGCAGTAAAGCATTTTGAGACCTTTCTGGATATGCCCGGAGCAAGTAAAACAGGCGTTTATAACTTTGCCAATTACGCGCTTGCCTATTCTGCATTTGAGGATGAACGCTATGGAAAAGCAGCCAATTATTTCGAACGTTTTTTAAAAGGCAATGATAAAGATTTAAAAACAATTAACGACGCGACCATCAGGCTGGCAGATTCTTATTTTGTAAATAAAAGCTACGGAAATGCGCTATTAAATTATAACAAAATTATAGGTAATAGAGCTACAGGTGAAGATTACGCCTTGTTTCAACGTGGCATGATACAAGGACTTGAAAATCAAAATGATGCCAAAATTGCTACCATGCAAAGTCTGCTTAAACAATTCCCAACCTCAAATTATGCAGACGACGCAGGTTTTGAAATGGCTTATACTTATTTTAATAAAGGAGATCTGGATAAGTCAAAGTCTGATTTGATTGGTCTGGTAAGCCAGTATCCAAACAGCAGCTATGTGCCGCGGGCATTGGTAACCATAGGTTTGGTACAATACAATCAGGATCAGGACGATGCCGCATTGGAATCATTTAAAAAAGTAATCAGGGATTACGCAAGTACCGAAGAAGCAAAGCAGGCACTAGAGTCCATTAAAAACATTTATGTGGACAAAGGAGATTCTCAAGGGTTTATTACCTATGCAGGTACCACTCCTCTTGGCAACTATTCATCGGCAGAACAGGATAATATTTTGTTTCAGGGTGCAAATAACCTTTACCTTAAAGGAGATGCAAAAGGAGCTTTTGAAGCGGTAAATGCTTACTTCGATAAATTTCCTAAGGCTATCCATGATAAGGAAGCGAAATTTATCAGAGCAGAATCGCTGGTAAAACTCGGCCGCCCTAATGATGCTGTTCCTGATTACGAATATATTTTGAACGACTGGACAAGTGACTATACCGAACGCTCACTGGTTAGCATCTCCAAACTGTTCCTGGATCAGAAAAAATATAACGAAGCTATTTTATATCTGAAACGTTTGGAAACTACAGCAGATTACAAAGCACACTATACTTATGCATTAAACAACCTTTTAAAAGCCTACAGCGAATTGAACATGTCAGATGACGTGTTAAAATATGTGCAACTGGTTAAAGAATCGGACAAGGCATCTGAAGAAGAAAAAAATAGTGTAGATCTGTATGCAGGTAAAGCCTATTTGATTAAAGCCGATACCACCCTGGCCATAAAATCGTTTAATGCGGTAACAGCTAAAACAAAAACAATAGCTGCCGCTGAAGCCAAGTACAACCTGGCAGCGGTGCAGTATGCAAAAAGAGAATATAAAACATCAACCAAAACTTGTTTCGACTTGATCAACAACATGCCTTCCTACGATTATTGGGTGGCCAAAGCATTTATATTGCTTGCAGATAACTATGTTGCCTTGAAAGACAATTTACAGGCTAAAAGTACACTATTGAGTATTATAGACAACTATGAAGGCAAGGACGACATTGTACCTACTGCCAAAGCCAAATTAGAAAAAATTAAATAAGAAGAGCGACATGAGATTGACCAATTTTATATATACAACCCTATTTATTGCGGCAGGTGCACTTGGTGCCAAAGCTCAGGATCAAAAAACAACAGAAAAGAAAACTGACGAAAAAGCGGTAACTGAAGAGATTGAAGTGGTAAGGCCATATAAACCTGTTTTAGCTGAAGCCGTAAAATTGAGAAGAAGTCCGGATTTAAATGATATCAAAACCTATAAAGCAAAATTTAACTACAGTCTTACCGACAGAAAGCTGGAGTTGAACTCAGATATCAATAAATTACAGGCACAGCAATTAGCTGCAGAAAAAGAAACCTTGCTGATGAACAACTACGTTAAAGGGGCCTTTGGTTCGGCAGCCACTACACTAGCTGAAGCTTATATCAATATAGGCCGGGATGAAGCCTTGCAGGCAGGTGCCTTTTTTAAACATTTTGGTCAATCTGGAAGCCTGAATAAACAAAACATGAACCAACAGCAACTAAGTGTTTTTGGTCGCAGCATTGGTGATCAGGCAACCTTATCCGGGCGACTAAACTTTCAGAGAAATGGTTTCTATTTTTATGGAATTGATAAAAATAACCCAACAGCAAATCCTGATCCCGCAAAGCAAGCACTTAGTTTTATTGAAGCAGAAGGAGAAATTGTAAATAAATTTACAGAAGATCCAGACGCATTAAGTTATGCTGCAAAATTAAATGGATATGTTTGGAGTGATCAGTACAAAGCCAAAGAGAGTTCAATTGTACTGAATGGTTACCTCAATAAACGCATCAGCAGTTTAAACCTGGGTTTGGCGGCCTCAGTTGAATTGGGAAAAACCAAAGATGAGCTGACCAGCGTTGGCAACAACTTATTAAAATTAAACCCTTACATCAGGTTGCAAACCAATGGTGTAAAAATTAACGCGGGAATAAACTTTGTACAGGAATTTGGAGCATTTTCATCCAGCAGAATATTCCCGGCAGTAACCGCTGATTTTACTTTAATACCTGATTATTTACAGATTTTTGGAGAGGTAAAGGGTGATGTCAACCGAAATTCGTTAAAACAACTTACAGACGAAAATCCATTTTTAAACAGTAATATCGTCATCAACAATTCTGTTGAAAAACTAAGCATCAGTGGTGGCATAAAAGGAACCGGTGGCCCAGGCTTTGGCTATAAAGCCCGTTTTTACCACAAGCGGATTGAAGACATGCCTTTATTTGTCAACAACTTTACTAGTTTTAACAAATTTGACGTGATATATGATTTCGGAACTATGAAATTAACCGGACTTGAAGGTGAAATTTCTGTACAGGTTAGTGATGCTCTGAAATGGACCGGCAAACTGAACATTGAAGATTATAAACCGGCAGCGGAAACACAAAGCTGGTTTAAGCCACAAATGCGTATCAGTTCTGACCTGATGTATGCCATTACGCCAAAGATTACGTTAAATGCTGCTGTTGCCCTTCAGGATGAGAGCAAAGCAAAGATTTATACTGCTGCTCCGGCAAGTCCTTATGTAATTCCCGACTTAGCCAATGAAAAAGTAGTTTCCGTTAAAGGCTTTGTTGACTTTGGGGCAGGTGCCAGCTATAAAATTAACAACAAGTTTTCGGCCTTTTTAAGGGTAAATAACTTATTGAATAACAAGTACAGTAAGTATCTGTATTACGAAGCAATTGGTACAAGTATATTTGGTGGTGTAGCTTACTCCTTCTAATGCTTATTCAATTAATAATTGCTTGGTAAGGAATTAAAATTTATTTTTACCAGAATGGATATTTTATCATACCTGACAACACTTATAAAAACCCACAAAGAAGTGGGAATCCCGGGTTTGGGAACCATTTATAAAAGGAAATCTCCCGGGAGGTATGATGTGGATACGCATTCATTTTTGCCTCCAAGCTATACGTTGGGCTTTACTTCGGATTTAAAGGAGCAAGTACTCCTCACAGATCTGATCAGTAAGAAACGGAATATCTCAGTAGATGCTGCGACTTACTTTGTAGAGCAATTTGCGCAGCATACGCTTGATGAACTTTCAACACACCAGGAATCAGATTTTGGCGAGTTAGGCACCTTCTCTACAGCTTCTGGCAGTTTAGCGTTTATTCCTAAACAGGAAAGTAACCTGGGCTTCGATTTTTATGGATTGCCAACCTTAAAGGCTGCGCCCGACAGCAATAAATTTGAGATTGAAGAAGATAAGTCTACTGCACAAACGGAAGAACTCACTGTTGACGTACCTGCAACACAGGTAACCGAAGCGCAGCTCGAATTGGAAAACAACAATGCCGATTTGGGCGATGGTACAGAAAATATTGATGCTGAAGACTTGCCTTCGGATGAAATTTTACTTTCTCATTTAGACAGTACCGAGTTACCTTTTAAAGAACAGAAAGAAGAAAACCATCCGGTTCAAGTTGAAGAAACGGAGCAGATCAATGACGAGCAGCCGGTTTATGAAGAGATAACCGAAGTTATAGTTCCAGCTGAAAAAACAAGCAGTCCAGTAGCCCCTATAATTGAAACCGAGCAGCGTTTAAATGTACCCGAAGAACCTGCAACAATTTTGGAAAAAGTAAAACCCGAAGACTCGGGCCATTTTACACTAGATTATTCCGATCAGAAAAAATCGGGTATACCGCTATATCTTAAAATTATTATCGGCATTGTGGGGCTAGCCATCCTTACAGGGGTTATATATATGGCAAAACCCGAGCTTTTTAATGGCATACTAAAACAACCTGCAAATACGCCTGTAGTAAAAGCTGATACCCTCCTGGTTAAACACCATGAACAACTTATCGCAGATTCACTGGCCAGGGTTGACAGCATTAGAAGAAGTAACGAAAAAGCAATTATCGCAGCTGATTCGGCAAAAGACTCTTTAGCTGCTAAAAATGTAGTTCCCGTTCAGACCAAACCGGTAGCAACACCTTCCGAATCTGAAATTAGCTATGAAATTATAGCCGCTTCATTACTCAATCAAAAAGAAGCAGATAATTTTCTGGCCGATATGAAGCGCAAAGGTATTCCAGCCAAAGTTGCTGATATGCCAGGCAGAAGAGTTAAAATTAGCATAGGTTCTTTTGCTGATGAAGAAACAGCAAAAAAAGAGCTTGAAATCCTGAAGAAAACAACAAAAATTCCAGGAATTTATATTTACAAGGTTAGACACACAAACAATCCTAAATAATTATGATCGCATTAATCCAAAGTGCCACTGATACCATTACACAACTTACCGATACCGCAAATGCACTAAATCCGGGCGTTACAGCACCAGCTCCGGAACTCCATTTTATAGATCTTTTATTAAAAGGGGGCTGGGTAATGCTTCCTTTAGCCTTTTTGGCATTTATGGGGCTGGTTATTTTTGTGGAAAGATACCTGACTATCAGAAAAGCATCAAAAACAGAATCAAACCTGATGCTGCAAATCAAGCAATACATTCACGATGGCCGATTAGATAATGCCATTGCTTTATGTAAAAACAACAATTCTCCATTGGCAAGAATGTTGGAAAAAGGCCTGAAACGTATTGGAAGACCAATTAAAGACATAGAAGCTGCTATTGAAAACAATGGTAAACTGGAAGTTTCTAAATTGGAAAAAAATATTGGTATACTAGGTATTATTGCCGGTATTGCACCCATGCTTGGATTCGTAGGAACAATTATTGGGGTAATTACCATTTTCCACGATGTATCTATTAAAGGGGCTATCGAAATCGGAACGATATCGGGTGGTCTTTATACTAAAATGATCACTTCTGCAACTGGACTGATCATAGGTATCATTGCTTATGTTCTATACCATATCTTAAATATGATGGTAGAGCGCATCATTTTGCGAATGGAAACGGATGCTATAGAATTTATTGATTTATTAGAAGAACCAGGTAAATAATGAATCTACGCAAAAGAAACAAAGGAACTGTAGAGGTTCATACCTCTGCCCTGAACGATATCATGTTCTTTTTGCTCCTGTTTTTTCTATTGGCTTCTGCCGTAGTTAATCCACAGGTTGTAAAGCTATTGTTACCCAGATCCGAGTCCGGACAGCAATCTTCAGCTCAAAAAACCGTTACTGTATCTATAGACGAGAAACTAAATTATTTTGTAGATAAGCAAAAGGTTAGCCTGGATCAGATGCAGAGCACCATAGAAACTTATCAGCAATCCTCACCGGACCTGACCATTGTACTCTATGTTGCAAGAGGGGTTTCCATTGAAAATACCATGCAGGTATTTGATGTGGCAAACAAATTGAAGCTTAAAGTTGTACTTGCTGTAGAACCTAAGAAATAATGACCTATCCTAAAGAAGAAAATAATTATCCTAAGGCACTGGCCATATCAACAGGCATAATGGCCATTTTGCTGGCCTTGAGTTTTTTTATCGCCATAGGGACATTTAAACCCGAAGTAGAGGCCGGAATGGGCGGTATGGTAGTAAACTATGGGACTTCGGTAGAAGGAATGGGAACAGATTATACCAGTATAGAGGAGCCTTCGGCCGACCCTAATGCCAACAATCAGCCTCCTGATAAGGTAGTACCTACGGAGGCCAAACCCGAGAAGTCAACTGCACAAACCAGCGATAAAGAAATTGTAACCCAGAGTACAGAAGATGCGGTAAGTGTAAAAACAAAATCGACAAAAAGTACCTCTACTCCGGTAGCTACTGCCACGGAAACAAAACCCGCAAAGCCAGCTATTAATCAGAATGCGCTTTATAAAGGAAAAACCAATAAAGGTACCGGTGGAGGAGATGGAACAGGTGCAACACCTGGTAATCAGGGTAGCATTAACGGAGATCCTTTGGCCAACAATTATGGCGAAGGTGGTTCAGGCTTTGGTGAAACACCGATAGCATTAAGAAAATTTACCAATCTGGTTACGCCTCAGGATGACGGCCAGAAAACGGGAAAAATTGCCGTAAGGATAAAAATTAATAAGAGTGGAGTGGTCATAGATGCAACTCCGGGGGTAAAAGGCACTACCTTAAATGACCGCGAATTGTGGCAAAAATGTAAAGATGCCGTTATGGGTGCCCGATTAACACAATCAGAATCGGCTCCTGATGTTCAGATTGGAGTAGTTGTTTTCAATTTTAAAGTGAAATAATTCATCAGCTTTGGTAATTTTGCCCCATCAGGCGATACAAATGAATTACAAAGAAACTATCGATTATCTATACGGCAGATTGCCAATGTTTACCCGTGTTGGTGCTGTAGCCATTAAAAAAGATCTGCACAATACGCTGGCTATGTGCGAAAGCCTTGGAAATCCGCATACAAAATTTAAAAGCATTCATGTAGGTGGCACCAATGGAAAAGGATCCACATCGCACATGTTAGCTGCCATTTTTCAACAGGCCGGTTATAAAACCGGCTTGTATACCTCACCTCACCTTAAAGATTTCAGAGAACGGATTAGGGTAAATGGTGAAATGGTTCCCGAGACTTTCGTTACGGATTTTGTAAGTCAGCAACGTATGCTTATTGAAAAGATCAGCCCTTCTTTTTTTGAAGTAACTGTGGCTATGGCCTTTTCCTTTTTTGCCGAGGCAGATGTAGATATTGCCATTATAGAAGTTGGTTTAGGCGGTCGGCTCGACTCAACCAATATCATTACTCCCGAACTTGCGGTAATCACCAATATTAGCCTCGACCATACCAACATTCTGGGCAATAGCATCGCCGAGATCGCAGTCGAAAAAGCAGGAATTATTAAATCAGGTATCCCTGTTGTAATTGGTGAAACACAAGTGGAATCGGCTCCTGTATTCGTTAAAAAAGCAGCAGAAACCAACAGCCGGATTGTGTTTGCCGACCAGCAACTTTATGCAGGCCAAACAAGTCGGTCAAATGAATATCTTCTGACATCTATATACAAAGAGCAGCTTTTATGGTATAAAAATCTTGAACTTGATTTAAATGGCTTCTATCAGCTTAAAAATATACTCACCGTATTGCAGGCCATTGCACAGCTAAAAGAAAAAGGATATCAAATTGCAGATCATCACGTTATTGCAGCATTAAAACAGGTTAAAACATTAACCGGACTCCAGGGCAGATGGCAAAAATTAAGTGAGCATCCACTAATAATTTGCGATACAGGACATAACATAGCTGGTATTACCGAAGTAATGCTAAATATCGATAACACCGCACATAAACAACTCCATATGGTTATTGGGATGGTAAAGGATAAAGATATCAGCAGTGTTTTAGCTTTATTGCCTACCAATGCGCATTACTACTTTTGTCAACCTCACCTGGAAAGGGCCCTTCCCGCCGAAGATTTAGCTGCAGAAGCCAAAAACTATAAACTAAATGGTCAGGTCTTTAGTACAGTAAATATGGCCCTGGAAGCGGCTAAAAAGAATGCAGGAACTGACGACCTCATTTTCATTGGTGGAAGTACGTTTGTAGTTGCTGAAGTGCTATAAAATATTTACATAAGGATAAAGATTACTTGTCATCAAGTCTTTATATTTAGACAATTATTAATTGCTATCTTTTTAGAGCTGTAACAGTTTTCAGCACATCAAACAAACCTAAACGAATGTTAAAACCATTCAAACCTATAAACACGCAAACAATAGAAAATGAAAAAAACTTATTTGTTATTTACTGCATTTATACTGATTAGTCAGTTGTCAATAGCACAACAGAGAACCACTAAAGTTGCAGCAAAAAATGTTAGTGCAGATTTAAAAAGACCTAAAATTGTTGTCGGCCTGATTGTCGATCAAATGAGATGGGATTATTTATACAGATATTACAGTAGATATTCAAATGGTGGTTTTAAGCGCCTGGTTAATGAAGGCTTTTCTGCTGAAAATACATTGATTCCATATACGCCGACCATTACTGCCTGCGGTCACTCTAGTATTTACACCGGTACCACTCCTGCCATCAATGGTATCATTGGAAATGACTGGTACGACAGAAAGTTAAAAAGAGATATGTATTGTGCAGAAGATACTACAGTAACCACAGTAGGAAGTAGCAGCAGAGCAGGTGTAATGTCGCCAAAAAACATGCTAACCACAACGATTACCGATGAACTCCGTTTAGCGACCAATTTCAAAAGCAAGGTTATCGGTATTTCACTTAAAGACCGAGGCTCTATTCTGCCTGGCGGACATTCGGCTAATGCTGCTTATTGGTTCGATTCCCAAAGTGGCAATTGGATCAGCAGTACTTATTACATGAAACAGCTGCCAAACTGGGTTCAGGACTACAACAAACAAAAACCTGCCGATCAGTTCTTTGCTAAAAACTGGAACACACTTTATCCTATTGAAAGTTATACACAAAGTACTGCCGACAATAAAATATATGAAAGAAAAACAAGAGGAGAAGAAACACCTACCTTCCCCCACCCTTTAAAACTTTACATCGGTAAAAACTACGAAATCATAAAAAGTACGCCTTACGGCAATACCATGACACTTGATCTGGCTAAATTAGCAATTGCATCAGAGCAAATGGGACAAAACAATACAACAGACTTCCTGGCTGTAAGCTGTTCCGCTACAGATTATGTAGGTCACCAATATGGCCCTAACTCTGTAGAAGCTGAAGATACCTATCTGAGATTGGATAAAGATCTGGAAGATTTTTTTAATTATCTGGACGCAAAATTTGGCAAAGGAAATTACCTTTTCTTCCTTTCAGCCGATCATGGTGCAGCACATGTTCCTGGGTTTATGAAAGAAAACAAACTTCCAGGAGGAACCTTTAGTGAAGGAGCGGTTTTGAAAGCCATAAATGCAGCTGTAGCCGAGAACTTTAAAGTAAAAAATGCCGTAGAATCCTCTGCAAATGGCCAGCTTTACTTTAACCACGAAGCCATAAAATCTGCAAAAGCAGACTTTGATGCTATAAAATCACTGGCAATAGATATATTGAGAACTAAAGACGAAGTTTTTGATGCCGTTGACCTTAGCAAACTGGGTACAACCAGCTTGCCGGAGCAGATAAAAAAATCACTAACTTACGGTTACTATGCCCAAAGAAGTGGCGACGTATATTACATACTGAAACCCAATTACTTTAGCGGAGGCGATACTGGTACTACCCATGGTGCGTGGGGACCGTATGATGCGCATATTCCATGTGTATTTATGGGTTGGAATGTTAAGGCCGGTAAAACCAATAAAGTGTATCATATGACAGATATTGCTGCAACTTTAGCCGCTATGTTACATATACAAATGCCAAGTGGCTGTATCGGAGAGCCAATTACAGAACTCACCAACCAATAAGATATCGGGCTTTTCAAGCTTAAAAAAAGCTGTTCTGGAACAAAAACCAGAACAGCTTTTTGTTTAAGGGCATGGTCTAATTGCACAGGTCTTTTCTGCCTCCCTCAGCGCAGTTTTTGTTACCTTTGTATACCGATTATAAAACCTACTATGGAGCAAATTGAAATCTATAAGCCCAAACATAAAATACGTTTTGTTACCGCTGCTGCACTTTTTGATGGGCACGACGCAACAATAAATATCATGCGTCGTATCCTGCAATCAACTGGTGCAGAAGTCATACACCTGGGTCATAACCGTTCTGTTGATGAAGTAGTCAATTGTGCCATTCAAGAGGACGTTCAGGGTATTGCTATGACCTCCTATCAGGGTGGCCATCTCGAGTATTTTAAATATATGTACGATCTGCTACAAGAACGCGGAGCGCCCCACATTAAAATATTTGCCGGAGGTGGTGGTGTAATATTGCCTTCGGAAATTGCTGAACTTGAAGCCTACGGGATAACAAAAATATATTCTCCGGACGACGGTCGAAAAATGGGTTTACAAGGCATGATCAACAGCATGCTGGCACAAACTGATTACATCACCGCAAAGTCGCTAAATGGAGAATTAAAGTCTATCCCTAACAAAAATATCAAAAGTATTGCTTCGGCAATCACTGTTGCAGAAAATGACCCCGATGCAGCACAGGAATTTGTTGATGAATTAAAAAAGCTGACTTTAAAGAGCCAGGCCCCTGTAATAGGTATTACAGGAACCGGCGGATCAGGTAAATCATCTCTTGTTGATGAACTTGTAAGGCGTTTTTTGATTGAAGTGAAAGACAAAACCCTGGCCATCATATCTGTAGATCCCTCAAAACGTAAAACCGGGGGAGCTTTGCTCGGCGACAGGATCCGTATGAATGCCATCAATAACCCCAGAGTGTACATGCGTTCTCTGGCAACCCGACAGGCCAACCTTGCCCTATCTAAAAATGTACAGGAAAGTATCGACATCTGTAAGGCTGCCGGATATGATCTGATCATTGTAGAAACATCTGGGATCGGCCAGTCAGATACGGAAATTACTGAACATTGTGATGTATCATTATATGTAATGACTCCTGAATTCGGTGCAGCAACGCAACTGGAAAAAATTGATATGCTCGATTTCGCTGATCTGGTAGCGATTAACAAGTTTGATAAAAGAGGCGCGCTAGATGCATTGAGAGATGTAAGAAAGCAATATAAGCGAAATCATAACCTTTTTGAAGCTAAAGACGAGGCAATCCCTGTATTTGGTACAATGGCTTCTCAGTTCAACGATCCTGGTATGAATAACCTCTTCAGTGCGCTGATGGCCAAGATCCAGGAGAAAACCGGGACCAAGTTTGACGCAGAAATGGAGCTTACTGCCGAACAGTCGGAAAAGATCTATATCATTCCACCTGACAGAATCAGATATCTGGCCGAAATTGCAGAATCCAGCCAGACCTATAATGAATGGGTAGACAAACAAAGTGCAATTGCAAAAAAATTGTACCAGCTTCAAGGAGTGATTGAATTATCAAAGGAAAAAGGAACAACTAAAGATGCTTCCATCACAGATACACTACAGGACCTGTATCAACATCTGGATGAACAATTAGACGGTCAATGTCGCCGACTGCTACGCGAATGGCCTGAAACTAAAACAAAATATAAGCAGGAACATTTTATTTATAAAGTAAGAGATAAGGAAATTAAACAACCACTATTTTATGAATCTTTATCTAAACTTCAAATTCCAAAAGTTTCCCTGCCCCGCTATGAAGATTGGGGAGATATTCTACGCTGGCTATTAACAGAAAATGTACCGGGTGAGTTTCCTTATGCTGCAGGTGTATTTCCATTAAAACGAGATGGAGAAGATCCCACACGTATGTTTGCTGGAGAAGGTGGCCCGGAAAGAACCAACAAAAGGTTCCACTATGTCTCTTTAGGTCAACCTGCACACCGCTTATCCACTGCTTTTGACTCCGTTACCCTGTATGGAGAAGATCCACACATCAGGCCAGATATTTACGGAAAAATCGGCAATTCAGGAGTAAGCATTGCAACACTGGATGACGCTAAAAAGTTGTATTCAGGTTTTGACCTCTGTGCTCCTTCAACTTCTGTATCTATGACCATCAATGGACCAGCACCAATGTTACTTGGCTTTTTCATGAATGCTGCTATAGATCAGCAATGCGAAAAATATATTCTAGAACATGGGCTGGAAAAAGAAGTCAGCGAAAAAATCAAAAATATCTACAAAGCCAAAGGACAGCAACAACCAACCTATAATGGCAAACTTCCTGAAGGCAACAATGGACTTGGATTAATGCTCTTAGGCGTTTCCGGAGATCAGGTGCTACCTCCCGATGTATATGCTAAAATTAAGGCCTATGCCATCAGTACTGTTCGCGGTACCGTGCAGGCCGATATCCTGAAAGAGGACCAGGCGCAAAACACCTGTATCTTCTCTACCGAATTTGCATTAAGGATGATGGGCGATATCCAAAGCTATTTTATCAGGGAAAAAGTAAGAAACTTCTATTCTGTTTCCATTTCAGGATATCATATAGCAGAAGCAGGTGCAAATCCAATATCGCAATTGGCGTTTACATTGAGTAATGGATTTACATTTGTAGAATACTACCTCAGTAGAGGTATGAACATAGACGACTTCGCGCCGAACTTATCATTCTTCTTTTCCAATGGAATCGATCCCGAATATGCTGTAATTGGTCGCGTTGCACGTCGGATATGGGCTAAAGCCATTAAAAACAAGTATAAAGGAAACGACAGATCTCAAAAACTAAAATATCATATCCAGACTTCAGGCCGATCGCTTCATGCTCAGGAAATTGATTTTAATGATATCCGAACTACCCTGCAGGCACTTTATGCCATTTATGACAACTGTAATTCCCTTCATACCAATGCTTATGACGAAGCCATAACTACCCCAACCGAAGAATCTGTTCGCAGGGCCATGGCCATTCAATTAATCATAAACAGGGAATTGGGCTTGGCTAAAAATGAGAATCCCCTGCAAGGAGCCTTTATTATTGAAGACCTTACTGATCTTGTTGAAGAAGCAGTACTCATTGAGTTCAAAAGGATCAATGATCGGGGAGGCGTATTGGGCGCAATGGAAACCATGTACCAACGTGGCAAAATTCAGGAAGAAAGTTTGTATTATGAAACACTGAAACATACAGGAGAATATCCCATTGTAGGAGTAAATACCTTTTTAAACAAAAATGGATCTCCAACCATCATTCCCGGAGAAGTTATCCGTGCCACGGAAGAAGAAAAACAATACCAAATTGATGTCCTTCAATTGTTTCAAAGCAGAAATTCGGACAAAGCACCCGACGCCTTAAAAAATCTTCAGAAATCGGCAGTTGCAGGAGAAAATATATTTGAACAGCTAATGGAAGTATGTAAAATATGTTCATTAGGCCAAATCTCCAACGCCCTTTATCAGGTTGGTGGCCAGTATCGTAGAAATATGTAACCCGAAACATAACCTATAACAAGAAGGCCTGAATAATAACTATTCAGGCCTTCTTGTTATAGGTTATTAAAGTATAAATTAAGCATGTATCCAGCTAAATTTATACTCCATAGTAGGATTCTTCATTCGTTCAGCTACGCGTAACAATCTTGCCGGCAAAGCCATAATATAATCGCGTGCTTTCTCGCCAGCTTCATTTAAATCAACCATACTTTCCAGCTTCCATTCTTCAATCAGTTGCTGCATAATTTCGACATAATCAATTGCAGTATAAACACCCAAACGTTGAGCTGCATCCGTAAAGTGTCCAAAAGTCTGACCGATCTTTAAGCCCATCTCACGAAGGAAATGTGCAGGCATAACGATCTTCTGACGCATCATATCCTCAAAAGCAATCATCGCCTCATTACGGTCTACCTCAAAAATTTTGCTCATGAAATCTTTATAAGCTTTAGCATGACGTGCTTCATCAGAAGCAATCACACCGCACATTTTAGACAACAAAGTATCTCCGTCTTTTTTTGCCAATGAAGCTACTCTTCTGTGAGAAATATTGGTAGCTAACTCCTGGAAACTTGTGTAAATAAAATTTCGATAAGGATCATGTCCAGTTCCAATATCAAAACCATCAGCAATTAAATATTGCGTCGAAATTTCCATTTGGCGCATATCTACCCTTCCTGATAGGTATAAATATTTGTTTAATAAATCACCATGTCTGTTTTCTTCAGCAGTCCAATGGCGCGTCCATTTCATCCATCCGCCCTTTTCATCTCTTGAAATTCCATCAACCATACTCAACCACGACTCATAAGTAGGCAAGGCCTCCTCTGTAATTGTGTCGCCAATCAAAACTGCCACCAGATCGTAAGACAAATCATTGGCATTTTCACGTAGTATCTTTATATCCTGGAAAAATGTTTCACTTGTAGAATCAGGCAAAAAATCAGATGGCTGCCAATTAGTGTCAATCGGTTTTAAGTAAGTATCCATCATTTCGAGCATATACCCCTCAATATGTAACATTACTTCCCTTCTTTTCTCTGCGAAAAAACTCATTCGTTTTATGTTTTAATTTTGTATCAAAGATAACCAAAAAATGTACAAAATAAGTGATGAACATCATTTATTGCAATTTAGTTTCAGCAACTCAGTACATTTAAGATAAAATTTGGCAGTGCTGATATCTTTCCATATTCCTAATGAACTCAGACATCTCAAACATCCGAAATTTCATCCATTTAGTTGCTGTATATCAGATTTAGCATAGCTGGAACTCATCAAACAATTGCTCAGCCCTCCATACAATGTTTTATAAACTTTGACAAAAATACGGGTGCGATCAAGCCTGGTTTAACTTCGCCAATATCCGCTCAGATTCCTTTTTTTTAGAATTCAGTAAATAAGAAATGAGGTATCCTTTCGGGATTAGTTATAAACTCAACCCGTTCTGAATTCTTTCTTTAATTGATTTGGGTTTGAGCAGAATTGTTTATAAACAAGAAAAGCCTTTCAGAATTCTGAAAGGCTTTCTTTAAGATTTGGCACCGACCTACTCTCCCACGTGTTACCGCAGTACCATTGGCTCTGGTGGGCTTAACTTCTCTGTTCGGAATGGGAAGAGGTGGACACCACCGATATAGGCACCTAAATATTTTTAATTGTTAGTAGTTAGTAGTCAGATTTTAGTATTTAGATCCTGGTCATACAAATGTATAACTACTCCATACCAACTAATCCATACTATTTACAACAAATGACATATTATTGAAAGAAGTTAAGTTAGGAAGAACAAACAACAGTGTTCTGCTTTTTGAAAGCTTCGGATGATTAGTATTACTCGACTTTGGTCTCACAACCTTTACATCTGTAACCTATCAACGTAGTAGTCTGCTACGGTCCTATATGGAATTCTCATCTCGTGGCTAGTTTCGCACTTAGATGCTTTCAGCGCTTATCTATTCCCAGCGTAGCTACTCTGCAATGCCCCTGGCGGAACAACAGATTCACTAGAGGCTAGTCCAACCCGGTCCTCTCGTACTAAGGTCAGCCCCACTCAAAATTCCTACGCCCACAACAGATAGGGACCGAACTGTCTCGCGACGTTCTGAACCCAGCTCGCGTGCCACTTTAATCGGCGAACAGCCGAACCCTTGGGACCTTCTCCAGCCCCAGGATGTGACGAGCCGACATCGAGGTGCCAAACCTCCCCGTCGATATGAGCTCTTGGGGGAGATCAGCCTGTTATCCCCAGCGTACCTTTTATCCTTTGAGCGATGGCCCTTCCATGCAGAACCACCGGATCACTATATCCGTCTTTCGACCCTGCTCGGCTTGTTTGCCTCACAGTCAAGCAAGCTTATGCTATTGCACTCCTCATACGGTTACCAAGCGTATTGAGCTTACCTTTGAAAGCCTCCGTTACCTTTTTGGAGGCGACCACCCCAGTCAAACTACCCATCAAACAATGTCCTTCACTTAGTGAAGTTAGACACCGAATACAGAAAGGGTGGTATTTCAACGTTGACTCCACAACACCTGGCGATGCCGCTTCACAGTCTCCCACCTATCCTACACATCCTGTATCCAATGTCAATGTTAAATTGTAGTGAAGGTGCATGGGGTCTTTCCGTCCCGTTGCGGGTACCCGGCGTCTTCACCGGGACCACAATTTCACCGAGCTCATGGCTGAGACAGCGCCCAGATCGTTACACCATTCGTGCAGGTCGGAACTTACCCGACAAGGAATTTCGCTACCTTAGGACCGTTATAGTTACGGCCGCCGTTTACTGGGGCTTCGATTCAATGCTTCTCCTTGCGGATGACATCCCCTCTTAACCTTCCAGCACCGGGCAGGTGTCAGGCCTTATACTTCATCTTTCGATTTTGCAAAGCCATGTGTTTTTGTTAAACAGTCGCCTGGGCCTTTTCACTGCGGCTGATATTGCTACCAGCGCCCCTTCTCCCGAAGTTACAGGGCCATTTTGCCGAGTTCCTTAGCCATGATTCACTCGAGCACCTTAGAATTCTCTTCCCGGATACCTGTGTCGGTTTGCGGTACGGGTTTTTATAACCTGAAGCTTAGCGGTTTTTCTTGGAAGTCTGATTACCTGCACTATCCACGCCCCCGAAGGTTTGCGGTACTATCGGCCTTCAGCAATACCGGCGGATTTGCCTACCGGTACTATACCTAAAGCCTTCAACGATCTATTCCGTCAGATCGCGGCAGTGTCACTACTCCGTCCCCACATCGCAGTTATAAAAAGTACGGAAATATTAATCCGTTGTCCATCGAATATCCCTTTCGGGTTCTCCTTAGGCCCCGACTAACCCTGATCCGATTAGCGTTGATCAGGAAACCTTATCCTTTCGGTGGGCAGGTTTCTCGCCTGCCTTATCGTTACTTATGCCTACATTTGCTTTTCCAGAAGCTCCAGCAAAACTTACGTCATACCTTCGCTGCCGCTGGAATGCTCCCCTACCGTAATATTAATATTACCCATAGCTTCGGTGTACAATTTTATGCCCGTTTATTATCCATGCCCGATCGCTCGACTAGTGAGCTGTTACGCACTCTTTAAATGAATGGCTGCTTCCAAGCCAACATCCTAGCTGTCTATGCAATCGGACCTCGTTAGTTCAACTTAACTGTAACTTGGGGACCTTAGCTGATGGTCTGGGTTCTTTCCCTCTCGGCGCGTGACCTTAGCACCCCGCGCCTCACTGCCGTGTATATTTAATAGCATTCGGAGTTTGTCTGGATTTGGTAGGATTTGACTCCCCCGCACCCAATCAGTAGCTCTACCTCTATTAAACTCTACCACGACGCTGTTCCTAAAAACATTTCGGGGAGTACGAGCTATTTCCCAGTTTGATTAGCCTTTCACCCCTACCCACAGATCATCCGGAAACTTTTCAACGTTTATCGGTTCGGTCCTCCAGTACGTGTTACCGCACCTTCAACCTGTCCATGGGTAGATCACAAGGTTTCGCGTCTACCTCCCCTGACTATACGCCCTATTCAGACTCGCTTTCGCTTCGGATCCGTGTCTGAAACACTTAACCTTGCCAGAGAAGAGTAACTCGTAGGCTCATTATGCAAAAGGCACGCCGTCACGCCACCTGGACGCTCCGACCGCTTGTAAGCACACAGTTTCAGGTTCTATTTCACTCCCCTGTTCGGGGTTCTTTTCACCTTTCCCTCACGGTACTGGTTCACTATCGGTCTCTCAGGAGTATTTAGCCTTACCGGATGGTGCCGGCTGATTCCCACAAGGCGTCTCCGACCTCGCGGTACTCAGGATACTACTAGACTAATGGTACTTACGTGTACGAGGCTTTCACTCTATATTGCCAGGCTTCCCATCCTGTTCCACTTCATTGCATTATAATCACATCGTAGTCCTACAACCCCACACTTGCCGTAACAAGAATGGTTTGGGCTCTTTCCCTTTCGCTCGCCACTACTCAGGAAATCATTATTATTTTCTCTTCCTCTGCTTACTTAGATGTTTCAGTTCGGCAGGTTTGCGTACATTGTACGACTAGTCTTCAACTAGCCAGGTTTCCCCATTCAGAAATCTACGGATCAATTCGTATTTGCCAATCCCCGTAGCTTATCGCAGCTTATCACGTCTTTCATCGCCTCTGAGAGCCAAGGCATCCCCTGTGTGCTCTTAATTACTTTCTTCTTTCCATACCCTTTTGCGCATATGGAAATGCTTTTTTGATGGTTGTTAAATCTTCAGTCCAACTCTCGTAATTGCTTACTTCAGTCTTCCCTCCAATCAAACAACGTCTCTATTGTTGTTTGCTCTTCTTTTTTAACTTCTTCCAATATGTCAAAGAACTTTTCTATCCCGGGTTTCCTTTAGGATTCCTATTTATGTACCTTTTATATTAAGTACCGGTGATGGTGGAGAATAACGGAGTCGAACCGTTGACCTCCTGCGTGCAAGGCAGGCGCTCTAGCCAGCTGAGCTAATCCCCCGTAAGATTAATCTTAATGTAGTCCCGAGCAGATTTGAACTGCTGACCCCTACATTATCAGTGTAGTGCTCTAACCAAACTGAGCTACGGGACTATTTGTCTATACTGCAGTATGGAGCACTAACTATGCTTCATCCTATGGGTGTTGTCTTTTTTTTCTTCTTAAGAATACTGTCATTTATATCATTCAGCGTAGCGAGTAGTCAGAACTACTCCAGAAAGGAGGTATTCCAGCCGCACCTTCCGGTACGGCTACCTTGTTACGACTTAGCCCCAGTTATCGGTTTTACCCTAGGACGCTCCTTGCGGTTACGTACTTTAGGTACCCCCAACTTCCATGGCTTGACGGGCGGTGTGTACAAGGCCCGGGAACGTATTCACCGCGTCATTGCTGATACGCGATTACTAGCGAATCCAACTTCAAGAGGTCGAGTTGCAGACCTCTATCCGAACTGTGAATGGCTTTTTGAGATTGGCATACTGTTACCAGCTAGCTGCCCTCTGTACCATCCATTGTAGCACGTGTGTAGCCCCGGACGTAAGGGCCATGATGACTTGACGTCGTCCCCTCCTTCCTCTCTGTTTGCACAGGCAGTCTGTTTAGAGTCCCCAGCTTTACCTGATGGCAACTAAACATAGGGGTTGCGCTCGTTGCGGGACTTAACCCAACACCTCACGGCACGAGCTGACGACAGCCATGCAGCACCTAGTTTCGTGTGATTGCTCACTGATCTATCTCTAAATCATTCACTAACTTTCAAGCCCGGGTAAGGTTCCTCGCGTATCATCGAATTAAACCACATGCTCCTCCGCTTGTGCGGGCCCCCGTCAATTCCTTTGAGTTTCACCCTTGCGGGCGTACTCCCCAGGTGGAATACTTAACGCTTTCGCTTAGCCGCTAACTGTATATCGCTAACAGCGAGTATTCATCGTTTAGGGCGTGGACTACCAGGGTATCTAATCCTGTTTGATCCCCACGCTTTCGTGCCTCAGCGTCAATCACACCATAGTAAGCTGCCTTCGCAATCGGTGTTCTGTGACATATCTATGCATTTCACCGCTACTTGTCACATTCCGCCTACCTCTAGTGTATTCAAGCTCATCAGTATCAAGGGCACTGCGATGGTTGAGCCACCGTCTTTCACCCCTGACTTAATAAGCCGCCTACGCACCCTTTAAACCCAATAAATCCGGATAACGCTTGGATCCTCCGTATTACCGCGGCTGCTGGCACGGAGTTAGCCGATCCTTATTCCTTCGGTACATTCAGCTACTTACACGTAAGTAGGTTTATTCCCGAATAAAAGCAGTTTACAACCCAGAGGGCCGTCTTCCTGCACGCGGCATGGCTGGTTCAGAGTTCCCTCCATTGACCAATATTCCTTACTGCTGCCTCCCGTAGGAGTCTGGTCCGTGTCTCAGTACCAGTGTGGGGGGTCATCCTCTCAGATCCCCTAGTCATCGTCGCCTTGGTGGGCCGTTACCCCGCCAACTAGCTAATGACACGCATGCCCATCTTAATCCTATAAATATTTGAACATTGGATAATGCGATCCTGTGTTTTTATGCGTCGGTAATCCGAATTTCTTCGGGCTATGCCCCTGATTATGGTAGGGTGCACACGCGTTACGCACCCGTGCGCCACTTTCATATCCAGCAAGCTGGTTATTATAGTTCGACTTGCATGGAGTAGGCCTGCCGCTAGCGTTCATACTGAGCCAGGATCAAACTCTCCATCGTAAAATGAATTGGTCGAACATGACCATTCTTAAATTAATTACTAATAGTCTGATTCTAATTATATATTGTCTAGTTAGATTCCAACTTTAAAATATAGTCCGGTATCATGTACTTTGATCTCGTACCTTATTACCTCGCTACGCTTATAAATGACATCTCTTTAATGAACTTCTCGAATCGCCTCGCGGGTCTTCTTTATATTTCTTCGCTTCCAATCCTCTGTTTTCTCCCGGTCTTATTCTTCCAGGATTCGGTTTCGAATCTTCAACGTTTCAATCTTTTTTATTCCGTTACTAAACTCCGTTTGGTAACGCCCTTGTTGTTTGGGATTGCAAAGGTAGAAATCTTTTTGCTATTGTCAAGAGTTATTTCAAACTTTTTTTTCTTTTTATTTTCAGGGCTTTTTTTAACCCGCCTAAAAGAACTGACCTTAACCAATCTCTATACTTTCATCTCCTCAAACCTTCCTTCTACTCATCCTTCTCACTGTTTCCCTTCCTCCGAAGCGGGTTGCAAAAGTAGGAAAATTATAGCTCCCCGCAAATATTATTCAACTCTTTTATAAATACAATCCATAACTCCCTATAAAACAATTAGAAAAAATGAAACCCAGGCTAAAACATTTGCAAGCAAAATGCCACTTAAGTTCAGCATCCTATTTCTTTTCTCCCATTATTCAGCGTTCAGCTGGCCTCTTTTCGACAACATATACTTTTGAAAACCATAGATACGTGAGGAAAATATTATCTAAAAACATCACAACTATCATTTACAGTCAGCACTAATAATCACAATTTTGATCTTTTAAACCAATTGAATTTACAACAAATCCTATCGCACACCTGATTTCTAACTTGGTTCACCCTATTCTCGTGTTTCCTTATAATGGTTTCATGCAAGGCTAAATCATCAACTAACCTTAAAAACTAACTAAAAATAAGGTCATAGTCTCACCCCCGCCTTAAATTAAGGCAAACAAATAATCTAACCTTAAAAATAACTACATTTTAAGGTTAGATTTCATATATTTGTTTATGAAGTATCCTATAAATCCCGACAGAAACAAGCCCTGGAACGAACTGCCACTGCTTCCCATAGCTAAAGGACTTTATGAAGACATTGAAATCTATTCGCTACTCGGAAATGCTAAAGCCTCATTAGGTAGGTTACAAGGGCGTAGCATTGCCATTCCAAACCAGGGATTATTGATCAATTCTATTAGTTTACAAGAAGCAAAGGCTTCAAATGCCATAGAGAATATATTTACAACCGACGACGAGCTCTATAAAGCATATAGTGAACAGCAGACCAAACAATTGGAAGGCCCCGCCAAAGAGATCTTGAATTACAGAGAAGCACTTTGGTTAGGCTACGAATATTTACAGGGTGAACAACTATTTGACGAAGCATACTTTATCAAAATGTATAGGACAGTAAGCCAATTTAGCGATGGGATAAGACCTCCTGTAGCTCAGATTTACATTAAAGAGGGTGGCTCTGGTTTAAATGCCGGAAAAGCTTCCTATACTCCGCCACGAGGTGCCGGCATTATAGAAACCAAACTGAAGAATCTAATTGATTTTTTAAATGATGACCAGCAATATCCAATTGACCCATTGCTAAAAATGGTTATTGGACATTTTCAATTTGAAGCGATTCACCCCTTCAGGGATGGCAATGGTAGAACCGGAAGGATATTTAACATTCACTACCTTACAAAAAAGGGTCTACTGGATTATCCGATACTATTCCTGAGCCGATACATTATGGATCATAAAGACGACTATTATTCTACTCTTTCCGGAATAGCACAAAAAGGCAACTGGAAAAACTGGTTCCTTTTTATGTTGAAGGCAGTAGAGGTAACTGCTAATCTCACTTACAATAAGATTAATGACATTATAGCTGCCAAAGATGCTATCCTGGATGAAATTATCAATCAAGGCAACGTAAGCCGACCAGAATCTCTGGTCAGTACCTTATTTACTGAGCCCTTTACAAGGGTAAAACACCTTACCGACAGAGGTCTTTATGCGGAGAACACTGCCCGTAAATACCTTGATGAATTATCTGCTGTCGGAATCCTTGAAAAAAGAATGATACAGGGGAACAGCTATTATCTGAACCTGGAGCTCTACAGAATTCTTTCAGAATAAGAATTCGTTTTTACCCTGAGCCCAATAGTCATTATTACCTGCTGATACAAAACAAGAAAAGCCGATAGTCGTAATGACTACCGGCTTTCTTTTAAGATTTGGCACCGACCTACTCTCCCACGTGTTACCGCAGTACCATTGGCTCTGGTGGGCTTGACTTCTCTGTTCGGAATGGGAAGAGGTAGACACCACCGATATAGGCACCTAAATATTTTAAATATCTTTTAATTAGTAAGGCCCTTCATTAAACAAGAAAAGCCTTTCAGAATTCTGAAAGGCTTTCTTTAAGATTTGGCACCGACCTACTCTCCCACGTGTTACCGCAGTACCATTGGCTCTGGTGGGCTTAACTTCTCTGTTCGGAATGGGAAGAGGTGGACACCACCGATATAGGCACCTAAATATTTTTAATTGTTAGTAGTTAGTAGTCAGATTTTAGTATTTAGATCCTGGTCATACAAATGTATAACTACTCCATACCAACTAATCCATACTATTTACAACAAATGACATATTATTGAAAGAAGTTAAGTTAGGAAGAACAAACAACAGTGTTCTGCTTTTTGAAAGCTTCGGATGATTAGTATTACTCGACTTTGGTCTCACAACCTTTACATCTGTAACCTATCAACGTAGTAGTCTGCTACGGTCCTATATGGAATTCTCATCTCGTGGCTAGTTTCGCACTTAGATGCTTTCAGCGCTTATCTATTCCCAGCGTAGCTACCCTGCAATGCCCCTGGCGGACCAACAGATTCACTAGAGGCTAGTCCACCCCGTTCCTCTCGTACTAAGGTCAGCCCCACTCAAAATTCCTACGCCCCCACCAGATAGGGACCGAACTGTCTCGCGACGTTCTGAACCCAGCTCGCGTGCCACTTTAATCGGCGAACAGCCGAACCCTTGGGACCTTCTCCAGCCCCAGGATGTGACGAGCCGACATCGAGGTGCCAAACCTCCCCGTCGATATGAGCTCTTGGGGGAGATCAGCCTGTTATCCCCAGCGTACCTTTTATCCTTTGAGCGATGGCCCTTCCATGCAGAACCACCGGATCACTATATCCGTCTTTCGACCCTGCTCGGCTTGTTTGCCTCACAGTCAAGCAAGCTTATGCTATTGCACTCCTCATACGGTTACCAAGCGTATTGAGCTTACCTTTGAAAGCCTCCGTTACCTTTTTGGAGGCGACCACCCCAGTCAAACTACCCATCAAACAATGTCCTTCACTTAGTGAAGTTAGACACCGAATACAGAAAGGGTGGTATTTCAACGTTGACTCCACAACACCTGGCGATGCCGCTTCACAGTCTCCCACCTATCCTACACATCCTGTATCCAATGTCAATGTTAAATTGTAGTGAAGGTGCATGGGGTCTTTCCGTCCCGTTGCGGGTACCCGGCGTCTTCACCGGGACCACAATTTCACCGAGCTCATGGCTGAGACAGCGCCCAGATCGTTACACCATTCGTGCAGGTCGGAACTTACCCGACAAGGAATTTCGCTACCTTAGGACCGTTATAGTTACGGCCGCCGTTTACTGGGGCTTCGATTCAATGCTTCTCCTTGCGGATGACATCCCCTCTTAACCTTCCAGCACCGGGCAGGTGTCAGGCCTTATACTTCATCTTTCGATTTTGCAAAGCCATGTGTTTTTGTTAAACAGTCGCCTGGGCCTTTTCACTGCGGCTGATATTGCTACCAGCGCCCCTTCTCCCGAAGTTACAGGGCCATTTTGCCGAGTTCCTTAGCCATGATTCACTCGAGCACCTTAGAATTCTCTTCCCGGATACCTGTGTCGGTTTGCGGTACGGGTTTTTATAACCTGAAGCTTAGCGGTTTTTCTTGGAAGTCTGATTACCTGCACTATCCACGCCCCCGAAGGTTTGCGGTACTATCGGCCTTCAGCAATACCGGCGGATTTGCCTACCGGTACTATACCTAAAGCCTTCAACGATCTATTCCGTCAGATCGCGGCAGTGTCACTACTCCGTCCCCACATCGCAGTTATAAAAAGTACGGAAATATTAATCCGTTGTCCATCGAATATCCCTTTCGGGTTCTCCTTAGGCCCCGACTAACCCTGATCCGATTAGCGTTGATCAGGAAACCTTATCCTTTCGGTGGGCAGGTTTCTCGCCTGCCTTATCGTTACTTATGCCTACATTTGCTTTTCCAGAAGCTCCAGCAAAACTTACGTCATACCTTCGCTGCCGCTGGAATGCTCCCCTACCGTAATATTAATATTACCCATAGCTTCGGTGTACAATTTTATGCCCGTTTATTATCCATGCCCGATCGCTCGACTAGTGAGCTGTTACGCACTCTTTAAATGAATGGCTGCTTCCAAGCCAACATCCTAGCTGTCTATGCAATCGGACCTCGTTAGTTCAACTTAACTGTAACTTGGGGACCTTAGCTGATGGTCTGGGTTCTTTCCCTCTCGGCGCGTGACCTTAGCACCCCGCGCCTCACTGCCGTGTATATTTAATAGCATTCGGAGTTTGTCTGGATTTGGTAGGATTTGACTCCCCCGCACCCAATCAGTAGCTCTACCTCTATTAAACTCTACCACGACGCTGTTCCTAAAAACATTTCGGGGAGTACGAGCTATTTCCCAGTTTGATTAGCCTTTCACCCCTACCCACAGATCATCCGGAAACTTTTCAACGTTTATCGGTTCGGTCCTCCAGTACGTGTTACCGCACCTTCAACCTGTCCATGGGTAGATCACAAGGTTTCGCGTCTACCTCCCCTGACTATACGCCCTATTCAGACTCGCTTTCGCTTCGGATCCGTGTCTGAAACACTTAACCTTGCCAGAGAAGAGTAACTCGTAGGCTCATTATGCAAAAGGCACGCCGTCACGCCACCTGGACGCTCCGACCGCTTGTAAGCACACAGTTTCAGGTTCTATTTCACTCCCCTGTTCGGGGTTCTTTTCACCTTTCCCTCACGGTACTGGTTCACTATCGGTCTCTCAGGAGTATTTAGCCTTACCGGATGGTGCCGGCTGATTCCCACAAGGCGTCTCCGACCTCGCGGTACTCAGGATACTACTAGACTAATGGTACTTACGTGTACGAGGCTTTCACTCTATATTGCCAGGCTTCCCATCCTGTTCCACTTCATTGCATTATAATCACATCGTAGTCCTACAACCCCACACTTGCCGTAACAAGAATGGTTTGGGCTCTTTCCCTTTCGCTCGCCACTACTCAGGAAATCATTATTATTTTCTCTTCCTCTGCTTACTTAGATGTTTCAGTTCGGCAGGTTTGCGTACATTGTACGACTAGTCTTCAACTAGCCAGGTTTCCCCATTCAGAAATCTACGGATCAATTCGTATTTGCCAATCCCCGTAGCTTATCGCAGCTTATCACGTCTTTCATCGCCTCTGAGAGCCAAGGCATCCCCTGTGTGCTCTTAATTACTTTCTTCTTTCCATACCCTTTTGCGCATATGGAAATGCTTTTTTGATGGTTGTTAAATCTTCAGTCCAACTCTCGTAATTGCTTACTTCAGTCTTCCCTCCAATCAAACAACGTCTCTATTGTTGTTTGCTCTTCTTTTTTAACTTCTTCCAATATGTCAAAGAACTTTTCTATCCCGGGTTTCCTTTAGGATTCCTATTTATGTACCTTTTATATTAAGTACCGGTGATGGTGGAGAATAACGGAGTCGAACCGTTGACCTCCTGCGTGCAAGGCAGGCGCTCTAGCCAGCTGAGCTAATCCCCCGTAAGATTAATCTTAATGTAGTCCCGAGCAGATTTGAACTGCTGACCCCTACATTATCAGTGTAGTGCTCTAACCAAACTGAGCTACGGGACTATTTGTCTATACTGCAGTATGGAGCACTAACTATGCTTCATCCTATGGGTGTTGTCTTTTTTTTCTTCTTAAGAATACTGTCATTTATATCATTCAGCGTAGCGAGTAGTCAGAACTACTCCAGAAAGGAGGTATTCCAGCCGCACCTTCCGGTACGGCTACCTTGTTACGACTTAGCCCCAGTTATCGGTTTTACCCTAGGACGCTCCTTGCGGTTACGTACTTTAGGTACCCCCAACTTCCATGGCTTGACGGGCGGTGTGTACAAGGCCCGGGAACGTATTCACCGCGTCATTGCTGATACGCGATTACTAGCGAATCCAACTTCAAGAGGTCGAGTTGCAGACCTCTATCCGAACTGTGAATGGCTTTTTGAGATTGGCATACTGTTACCAGCTAGCTGCCCTCTGTACCATCCATTGTAGCACGTGTGTAGCCCCGGACGTAAGGGCCATGATGACTTGACGTCGTCCCCTCCTTCCTCTCTGTTTGCACAGGCAGTCTGTTTAGAGTCCCCAGCTTTACCTGATGGCAACTAAACATAGGGGTTGCGCTCGTTGCGGGACTTAACCCAACACCTCACGGCACGAGCTGACGACAGCCATGCAGCACCTAGTTTCGTGTGATTGCTCACTGATCTATCTCTAAATCATTCACTAACTTTCAAGCCCGGGTAAGGTTCCTCGCGTATCATCGAATTAAACCACATGCTCCTCCGCTTGTGCGGGCCCCCGTCAATTCCTTTGAGTTTCACCCTTGCGGGCGTACTCCCCAGGTGGAATACTTAACGCTTTCGCTTAGCCGCTAACTGTATATCGCTAACAGCGAGTATTCATCGTTTAGGGCGTGGACTACCAGGGTATCTAATCCTGTTTGATCCCCACGCTTTCGTGCCTCAGCGTCAATCACACCATAGTAAGCTGCCTTCGCAATCGGTGTTCTGTGACATATCTATGCATTTCACCGCTACTTGTCACATTCCGCCTACCTCTAGTGTATTCAAGCTCATCAGTATCAAGGGCACTGCGATGGTTGAGCCACCGTCTTTCACCCCTGACTTAATAAGCCGCCTACGCACCCTTTAAACCCAATAAATCCGGATAACGCTTGGATCCTCCGTATTACCGCGGCTGCTGGCACGGAGTTAGCCGATCCTTATTCCTTCGGTACATTCAGCTACTTACACGTAAGTAGGTTTATTCCCGAATAAAAGCAGTTTACAACCCAGAGGGCCGTCTTCCTGCACGCGGCATGGCTGGTTCAGAGTTCCCTCCATTGACCAATATTCCTTACTGCTGCCTCCCGTAGGAGTCTGGTCCGTGTCTCAGTACCAGTGTGGGGGGTCATCCTCTCAGATCCCCTAGTCATCGTCGCCTTGGTGGGCCGTTACCCCGCCAACTAGCTAATGACACGCATGCCCATCTTAATCCTATAAATATTTGAACATTGGATAATGCTATCCTGTGTTTTTATGCGGTGTTAATCCGAATTTCTTCGGGCTATCCCCCTGATTAAGGTAGGTTGCATACGCGTTACGCACCCGTGCGCCACTTTCATATCCAGCAAGCTGGATATTATCGTTCGACTTGCATGTATTAGGCCTGCCGCTAGCGTTCATCCTGAGCCAGGATCAAACTCTCCATTGTAAAATGAATTGTTCGAACCTGACCATTCTTAAATTAATTAATAATAGTCTGATTCTAATTATATATTGTCTAGTTAGATTCCAACTTTAAAATATAGTCCGGTATCATGTACTTTGATCTCGTACCTTATTACCTCGCTACGCTTATAAATGACATCTCTTTAATGAACTTCTCGAATCGCCTCGCGGGTCTTCTTTATATTTCTTCGCTTCCAATCCTCTGTTTTCTCCCGGTCTTATTCTTCCAGGATTCGGTTTCGAATCTTCAACTTTTCATTCTTATTTATTACGTTACTAAACTCCGTTTGGTAACGCCCTTGTTGTTTGGGATTGCAAAGGTAGAAATCTTTTTGCTATTGTCAAGAGTTATTTCAAACTTTTTTTTCTTTTTATTTCCAGGGCTTTTTTTTTTAACCCGCCTAAAAGAACTGACCTTAACCAATCTCTATACTTTCATCTCCTCAAATCTTCCTTCTACTCATCCTTTTCACTGTTTCCCTTCCTCCGAAGCGGGTTGCAAAAGTAGGAAAATTATAGCTCCCCGCAAATATTATTCAACTCTTTTATAAATACAATCCATAACTCCCTATAAAACAATTAGAAAAAATGATCGGCAATCAATCCAAAGAAGATTTTGAAACCGGTAAGGCTCCAGGCAAGCTGTTACCACCCCCTAAAATAAGCCTTTCTTAAAGCCTTTTCCTCACATGGTTCACACATTCTACACACATCCTTCACAAAAAGGTACCATTTTGTGGGTTTTGTGTGAAGGAGCTGTGAAGAATGGGTGAAGAAACCCAAACTTTGTGAAGGATTTGGTTTATATGCAAAAAGCCCCCGCAATATCTCTACTGCAAGGGCCTATCTAAAACTAAAACTTTGATACTAAAAATTGAAGTATGTTTTCGCGTTGTTATAACAAATGTCCTGTACCACCTGGCCAATCCATTCAATATCATCAGGCAGTTCGCCTTTTTCTACATCATCGCCAAACAGATTACATAATATACGTCTGAAATACTCATGGCGGGGGTAAGAAAGAAAACTCCTTGAATCGGTCAGCATTCCTACAAAACGACTCAGCAGCCCCATATTAGACAGGGCATTGAGCTGTTTGATCATGCCGTCCTTCTGATCCAGAAACCACCAACCGGAACCCCATTGTACTTTACCGGCAACCGTTCCGTCGTTATAATTTCCAATCATCGTGGCCATTAACTCATTGTCAGCTGGGTTCAGATTATATAAGATGGTTTTCGCCAGGCGGTTTTGCGAGTCAAGGTTGTTTAAAAATTTAGACAGTTGCTTAGCCTGGCTAAAATCGCCAATGGAATCAAAACCTGTATCGGGGCCCAGCTGGCTCAGCAATCTGTTGTTGTTGTTTCTTAAAGCCCCCAGGTGATATTGTTGCACCCAACCTTTCTCATGATCCCAAAGCGCAAACTCAAAAAGCAAGGCCGATTTAAATTTCAAGACCTCATCTAAAGTCAACACATGATTATTCCTAATCTTTCCAAAAATTGCTTTAACCTCTTCTAAGGTATAGTCTTCTGCATAAATCTGCTCCAGGCCATGATCAGAAACCGAGCAGCCATTTGCTGCAAAATAATCATGACGGGCTTTCAAGGCTGATAAATAAGCATCCAAATCATTGATTGCAGTACCCGCCAAATCAGCAAGCTTGTTGATGTAAGTATTCAATCCGGCTATGTCATCTGCATTCATCGCCTTATCGGGCCTAAATGCGGGTAGCACTTTAATGTCAACCCCATCATTTTTTATTTTCTGATGAAATTCGAGGCTATCCAATGGATCATCGGTAGTACATAAAGTTTCCACCTTCATTTTCCTGAGCAGATTTTGAACGGAATACTCAGGAGTTTGCAGCTTAGCCGTACACTCATGATATATACGTTCCGCGTTGTCAGCCGAAAGCACTTCATGAATATCAAAATAACGTTGCAGCTCCAGGTGTGTCCAATGATACAACGGATTTCTTAAAGTGTAAGGCACAGTTTCGGCCCATTTTTTAAATTTCTCCAAATCGGTTGCCCCGCCAGTGATGTAGTATTCATCTATACCATTTGCCCGCATGGCACGCCATTTATAATGATCGCCATACAACCAAACCTGTGTAATATTTTCAAAATTGATGTCATTTGCAATCTGCTCAGGAATCAAATGATTGTGATAATCTATCACCGGCATTTGTTTGGCATAATCGTGAAACAGCGTTTCTGCCGTTTTGGTTTCTAACAAAAAGTTTTCGTCTAAAAATTTCTTCATTTAATGCTGTTGCTATATAGTATATATATGTTCCTTATTAAGGTAAAAGGTTTTTACAAAGAGACGCCTCTTTTCCAGGGGATAAAATCGTCCTGAACATGGCGCACTGCACTTACGGTAGTTGTGCCGCTTGCCACACCAATTACATAATCTAAAATCCTGCTTCCCGCCTCTTTAATGGTTTCATTGCCATCAATAATAGGCCCTGTATCCAGGTCGATGATGTCACTCATCTTATTAAACAATTTAGTATTGCTGGATATTTTAACAACCGGCGCAATGGGATTTCCAGTTGGCGTGCCTAACCCTGTGGTAAAAAGTACGACATTAGCTCCCGACCCTACTTCTGCGGTGGTCGACTCTACGTCGTTCCCCGGTGTGCACAACAGGTTTAAGCCTGGTTTAAACACTTTTTCGGGGTAATCCAATACGGCCACTACCGGCGAGGTTCCGCCTTTTTTTGCTGCTCCGGCAGATTTAATGGCATCTGTAATTAAGCCATCCTTGATATTTCCGGGTGATGGGTTCATATCAAAGCCTGATCCGGCTTCGGTAGCCCTTTTGCTATAGGTTTTCATCAGGTATTCAAACCGTTCAGCATCTTCCTTGTCCACACAGCGATCACTCAGGTTTTGCTCTACACCACAAAGTTCAGGGAATTCGGCAAGGATTACTGATCCGCCCAATGCTACCAGCAAATCAGAAGCATAACCTATTGCCGGATTTGCCGATATGCCCGAAAAGCCATCAGAGCCACCGCATTCTAATCCGATGCAAAGCTTGCTTAAAGCTGCAGGCTTTCTTTCGTTGGCATTCGCCTGAATTAAACCTGCAAAAGTTTGCTTAATGGCCTGTCCAAGTAATTCCGATTCTTTACCAATGGTTTGCTGATCAAGTATGTAAAGCGGTTTATCGAAATGCCTGCTTCGTTTTTCAATTTCTTCTTTCAGGATGCTTACTTGTGCATTCTGGCAGCCCAAACTTAAAACCGTTGCCCCGGCTACGTTTGGATGGGTAATGTAACCAGCCAGTAGTCCACAAAGCGTTTCTGAATCCTGTCGGGTTCCACCACAGCCACCTGTATGGGTTAAAAACTTAATGCCGTCCACATTTGGAAACATGCGGCTCTGCTTGGCTGCATTTTCCGAATAAGTAAGTTGAGCATTTAAAATCTCATTTACACCTGCACCTTTTTCATAAAGCGCCATCAGTTCTTTAGCCTGCAACTGGTAGGTTTCATTCCTGCCATAACCCAGATTGTTCATCAGCGCTTCCTGCAGTACTTCCAGGTTTCTGTTCTCGCAAAAAACCATGGGTATCACCAACCAGTAATTGGCTGTACCCACCTGGCCGTCGGTGCGATGAAAACCGTTAAATGTCTTATCCTTCCACTCGCTAATATCGGGTTTTTCCCAGTTGATGTGTGCATCAGTTGCATTAAACTCTGTAGCCGCATGCCTGATGTTACTGGTGGTAATAATAGAACCAACAGGGATATCTATTTGTGCTTTACCTACCAATACACCGTACATGATCAACTGATCGCCGGCCAACAAGTCCGTTGTTGTGAATTTATGTTTTGCCGGCACATTGTCTGTTAATAAATAAGACTGTCCCTCATAAACCACCTCTTCCCCTTTCACCAGGTCCGTAAGCGCAACCAGCACATTATCTTTAGGGTGAACCTTTAATATTCTTTGCTTCATTATTTTGATACTTGTAATGATTGATTGACGGTTGCCAAAGCATGTGCAACACCATTTTTCAATATATTGTTATAATTTTCTTTTACGGCATCGATAAAACCATCCAGAAGACTAAGATCAGCAGTCCACAACTCCTTATCTGTCAACACTAAATTTACATAATCTGTTTCAATTGCCTGTGCTTTTTCGTAAAAATAAGCAGCTTCATCGTCAGTAATCGGGTATTCACGATTTTCATAATTCCCAAAATACTGGTTCCCTTCTTTTCTGGTAGCTTTCATAAACAGCACGAATGCAGCAAAGCCAAAGGCGATATGCGCAGGTACCTTAGCATTAATTTTGTAATAGTTTAACAGCACCGGCAGCACCCTGATTTTCATTTTCATGGTATACTGAAAGGTAATGTTGATCCATAAATGCTCAATATTAGGATTGGCAAAACGATCAATCACCGTGTTGGCAAAAGCTATCGCTTCCGTTTCATTAACAGGATAAGGTATGGCACCTACAATTTCCTGCATCATCAACTCCTTTACATAATTGCGGGTAGCTTCATTGCTCATGGCTTTTGTTACCGTATCAATACCCGACAGGTAAGCTATGCCAGAAGTAAGCGTATGCGATCCGTTTAGCAAACGCACTTTTAATTCTTTAAATATTTCGATATCGGGCCTTACAATTACACCAGTGTCAGCCGCTTCCAGTCCTAACAATTCAGAAACGCTTTCATCCCCCTCAATTGCCCATAAACGATAAGGCTCGGCCATGATGATCAGTTCATCTGTATATCCAAGTTCATTCTCCAGTTTTGCCAGCGCAGCTGCATCTGGTTTTCCCGGAACAATGCGATCTACCAGCGAATTGCAAAAGCGGATATGCTTACTTAACCAGCTAACAAAAGCCGCATCAAGCTGATTAAATGCAGCCAGTTCAAGTACTATCGCTTCCAGTTTTTTTCCATTATCAGGAATCAGCTCTGTTGCGATAACGGCCAGATCGGCTCGTTCACCTGCACCAAGGGCTTTGTAACGGGCGTATAAAACTGCCAATAATTTTGCCGGAAAAGATACCGGAGGATGCTGATCGATACTTTCTTTTACCAATTGTATACCAACTTCGGTGGTGTTGGAGACGATGATGTTCAAATCCGGGCTGCATGCAATGTTCAATATCGCATCCCAATCCTTATCGGCGGTAAGCACCCGACTTATTGCCGATGAAATGATATTTTCTTCAACGGGTTTTCCGTCCTCTATTCCTCGTACACATATGGTATATAAGCTATCCTGCTCATCAAATTCTTTAGTCCCCCCCTTGCTGGTTGATTTTACAACAGCTACCCTACCGTTAAACAAACCGTTACGATTCGCTTTATCAATAAAATAGTCGGGCAGGCCGCGCAGCAGTACTCCGGTACCAAATTGCAGTACTTTTTCAGGAAGGTTAAATAATTCTTCTTTTGGAAGGGTCAAACCGGCAGATTTGATGCCGCTCACAGTATTTTTTGATAAGTTCATATTTAATTTAATATGGTCGTAAAACAAGTCTACGTAAATATTACAAGTTAAAAACACTGTATTAACGTAAATATTTACGCAAACGTTATCGGTAACGTTTGCGCTTACATTGCATACAGGTCAAGGTTTTAAGGGATATTGAAAGAGGCCCTCTTTGTTTAAAATACCTGAAACGGCCTATTATGATTTTACCCATGCCGGATATTTCTTTTGGAGCAAACTTGTCGACCATGTGCCGTACCCTATTTATTATTTATTTGCAATACCCCTGCAACTGATCCATGACCAAATTCCGCAGTTTTTTTTGCCTTTTTTGCATCTGTTTCAGCTAATTTTATATCCGAGTTTTTATCTCCATAAATGCGGAATAACAAATTGGCATCATTATACCTTATATTCTTCAACCCTATAGACTTTCCATTTTGAATATAGATCAAAGGTCGGGTGTTTCTGATGTCCAGATGTGCATTGTTGATTTGTATATTTTTTGCTTCCTGAACATCAATTCCATCTTTGGCTTTAATGGTCAAATTGTTGAGATAAATATCGCTTATACTCATTTCGGGAAGTCCACGTACAAAGAGTGCCTTTTCTGCACCATCACATACTACATTATTAATGTAAAACTTCCTGAAAACAGGTGTTGCTTCTGTAACCGGCAACAATTCCACCTTTGGTGCATCTCTCTTTTCACCTGTTAATGGTACAGGATCAACCGCAGCATAATACATATCAAACAAAATGGCTTCGCCGGCAATATCTTTCATGTTGATGTTTCTGGCATAAATATTTTCGACTACACCGCCACGTCCTCTTGTTGTTTTAAACCGTAATCCAATATCTGTTCCAATAAAAGTACAATCAGAAATAAAGATATTTCGGGCTCCTCCCGACATTTCGCTGCCAATTACGAAACCGCCATGCGCATGATATACAGTGCTGTTTTTAATGACCACATTTTCTGTAGGCATACCGCGTTTCCGTCCGGCAGCATCGCGCCCCGATTTGATACAGATGCCGTCATCTCCCACATCAAAAGTGCTCCCTTCTACCCATACGTTTTTGCAGGATTCCAGATCCAACCCGTCACCATTTTGTGCATACCAAGGGTTTTTAGCATATACATTTCTAATGGTCAAATCTTCTGTCATTAAAGGGTGCAGGTTCCATGCCGCCGAATTCTGGAAAGTTACCCCTTCCAGCAACACTTTTTTGCAACTGGTAAGCACCAATAAATTAGGACGGAGAAAATCTTTTATTTCAGCGTAAAAAGCTGCGTCTTTGTCTTTGGTAATCACTCCTGCATCTTTCATTTTTGATCCTTTTAAAGACTTTTCTGAAGGATACCAGTTTTTTTGGTTCTCGCTAAGTACGCCACCTGATCCTACCAATTTGTTCCATTGACTTTCGGTAAGCTTATCTTTTTTCACCATCCTCCATGCATCTCCACCTCCATCGATAATACCGTAACCAGTAATGGCAATATTTTGCTGCCCCACGGCCCATATAGGCGATTGATTACGCATTTGCGGTATACCTTCCCAGTTACCTTCAACCAATGGATATTGATTAAAATCTTTGGTAAACTGTAATAGTGCATTCTTTTTCAAGTGCAGGTTTACATTGCTTTTTAATTCAACAGGTCCCGTAAGCCACAAACCTTCGGGAATAACAACAACCCCTCCACCACGTTTACTGCAGTCGGCTATGGCCTGATTGATGCTTTTGGTGTTTAAAGTTATTCCGTCATTTTTTGCACCGTATTTAACTATGCTGATGGTATCGTTCCGAAAAGAAGTAGTAGCAACTACAGGAAGATTATCAAACGAATATCTGTTTTGTGGAACGCCCGGTGTTTGTGCAATGACATTAAACGACAGAAAAAAAACTGTCATACTACTTATAAAAGGCGCTATTCTTTTTATATTTAAACACATAATTTATATTTGATTATTACTCCGTTAAACAAGTCTACACAGTTTTAAACAGGATTAAAACAAAATGAGGGAAAATAAGTGCGCAATCGTTCCCAAAAGACAAAATAGGGATACGCTGAAGAGACCTGATTTAATAGCTCAACTAGCAAAAGCGAGATGCAGATAGAAAAGTTTATAGTTTAACCTTATATTGGCTATTATTTTGTTTTTATGTTTGAGCCACCTACCTTAAAAGATATAGCCAATGCTTTGGGACTTTCCACATCCACTGTTTCCAGGGCACTAAGGGATACTTATGAGATTAGCGCAAAGACTAAAAAGCTGGTTTTTGATTATGCTGAAAAGATCAACTATCAGCCCAACCCGAATGCGTTAAGTTTAAAAGAACGCAGGAGTAAATCTATTGGTGTGGTGGTCAGCGAAGTTGCCAATCATTATTTCTCGCAGGCTATTAACGGTATAGAGTCTATTGCATACGATAGAGGTTACCATGTCATCATTACCCAAACTCACGAATCGTACGACCGCGAAAAAATCAACATTCAGCATCTGGCTTCCCGCTCAGTTGATGGGCTACTGGTTTCCCTATCGGCCGAAACTGCTGATACTGCGCACCTAAAATATCTTCACGAAAGGGGTATGCCAATGGTGTTTTTTGACCGCGTGCCTAACGATATTGAAACCCATAAAGTTAGGGCGAATAATGAAGGAGGGGCTTTTGATGCTACAACTCACCTCATTCAATCGGGATATAAAAAAATTGCCCATCTCACCAGTTCCGGGCATCTTTCTATCAGCGTGGAACGCTTGCGTGGATATACCGCCGCATTACATCAAAACCATCTGAAAATCAACCCGGATTATATTAAATATTGCCCCCATGGCGGAATGTTTCCGGAAGAAACCGAGCAAGCCGTTTTAGAATTGATCAACCTCAAAGATAAACCAGATGCGATATTTGTTGCGGGTGACCGTTTGTCTATTGGCTGTTTAGAAGTGCTGACCAAACTAAATATTAAAGTACCTGAGCAAATAGCACTTGCCGGATTCAGCAACTCTGATGTCCTGAACCTTTTTGATTATCCGATCAGCTCCATAAGGCAACCAGCTTTTGAAATGGGCGAAACTGCAACCGAAATGCTACTTCAGCTTATCGAAAGTAAATATCCTGTAACCGAGTTTGAAGATAAAGTGATCCCAACCGAATTGTTTATCCGTTAACTGTTGTCTACATAAAATATTATCTCCGTTCCAATTCATATCTACATTTTTGGCCCGAATGTTTCGATCACAACAATACTTAAAACTTATAACTGTATCCCAATCTAAAAACCTGGGTTTCCAGATAATCAGTACTGATCAGTTTAAATCCATTGCCTGTAATTTCCCTTGTAGGCCTTAGGGTATTAAACAGATCGGTTCCATTCAAAAACAGCTCACCCCTACCTTGCTGAATTTGTTTTTTGATCCCTAAGTCAACCGAGTATCTGGCCCCGATTTTTCCTTGTGGAATAATGTCGGGAGCCTGGTAGATTGCGGAGAACTGCAACTGTGCTTTTTGACGTAATTTAAAGGTGCCATTAAGCTTCGAATTCCAGGAAGTGATGCTTTCTTTATCCATTGTGTACACGGTGGGTACCGGGTACCTGTTTTCAATGGTAAATGCATCAATTGTATTTTTATATATAGCAGCACTTGTATTGAACGAGAACCAGCTGGTCAATTGCTGCTGCCAGGTTACTTCAGCTCCGGTGTTCCGGCTTTTACCAGCGTTCTGAAAAATATTATAAATCAGTGTGCTGCCCGGTGGCACTGTGGCAATCCTTGTAATAGTCGCATTGGTCATTTTATGATAAATTGCCGAATATACATTTCCCTTGTCCCAGCTCAGTTTATGCCCCATTTCAATATTTTTGGTAAACTGAGGTCTCAAGGTAGGATTACCTACTTTAATCACCTCCGGTTCATCATATTTAGGAAAAATCCTTATATCCACTTCGTTGGGGCGGTCAACGCGCTCATTGTAAAATAGAGAAATCTTATTTTTTTCATTTAGTTTATAACCCAGACGGAGGTTTGGAAATGGTCGGGTATAATCGTAGCCATCGCTTTTGTAAGTATTGTGGTCCGGATTTACATCGTAATTTACTTTTACATACTCTACCCTGATTCCAGCTTCCAGTTCAAAGGTGTTACTTTCAAAAACATAATTACCGTATACTGCCGGAATGGTCTCTTTGTAATCGGCCCAACCACCGGCATTTACGTCCAGGGGCGAATTTAAACCCGGGAAGAACCGCATATTGGTTGGAATGGTCCGCCGTCTAAACTTAAGCCCACCTTCCAGCCGACCGTGTTTCAGGGGCTTAATATAGTCCACATTCAGGTCCGCCACGTGTTCATCGGACAACAACTTAAATGAATCCTCGCCTGTAAAAGTGGGCATAACATTAGTAAAGAAGTATTTTTCATCCTCCCTGTGAAAAGTATAATTGAAACTAGCGTTCAGTAAATGTCCGGGCTGTTTAAATTTATGCTGGTACAGTGCTGCACCAGTAGCTGTATATTTTACCTCATCCTCTAAAAACTGCCACAAACGACTACGTACACTCAGGTCGCCATTAAAATAAGGGATATCGCCCCGGTCCAGTATTTTCTCCCGGTTCAGGTAAGCCGAAAAAGTAAAGGTATTCTGCTCATCCGGCGTCCAGTCTACCCCCGTTTTCAGCGTCGAAAAGGTAGTCGTCCGGTTTCGTTTTACCTGCTGTCTGATGATGTTTCCATCGTCATAAATACGTTCGGCAAAGTCGTTTCGGTTTAATGTTTGCGTATACAGCCAATCAGCCTGCAAAAATGTATTGAGTTTATTTTTTTTATAATTGAGCGATACCGAGGGGTTAATTTTAGGTGTAGCCTGATATTGAGGCCTGATACCGGGCAAATTTTCCTGACGGATCCATAAAGCGCCCATGCCTGTTGTAAGGCCAATCTTTCCATTTAAGCCTTCCTGTCGGTTTTTTTTATAAATGATATTGATAATCCCAGCATTTCCATTGGCATCGTGCCTGGCAGATGGATTATTAATAATTTCTATACGCTCAATTGCCGAAGCTGGTATATTGTCGAGCCCCGTCTGGCTACCAAATCCGGTAATGGCGTTTTGTTTTCCATCAATCAATACTGCTACCTTATCATTACCACGAAGCTGAACTTTGCCATCCTGCACGGTTACCCCCGGAAGGCTTTGCATACTTTGCAATACAGATCCACCAGACTGGGCTACATTATTGGCCAGGGTAAACGTTTTCTTATCCAACTTATCGGAAACACCATCTTTTCTTTCCGCAGTAACGGCCACCTCAGATAACATTTTAGCATCATCGTTTAACACCAACACCCCGAGGTCGAGGAACTGACTAAGTACACCTACCGTGTATTTTTGTTGATAGGTTTTAAAGCCTACCAGCGAAACCTGTACCAGGTAATTTCCGCTCTTTACATTAGCCAAAGTAAATCGACCTTCTTCATTGGTTACCGTTCCCATTACAAAACTACTATCCTTTTGTGTTTTTAAAACTACATTGGCATAAGGAATAGTCATTTTTTTATTATCATGAACCATTCCGGAGACGGTAATATTCGGACTATCCTGAGCAACAACAAGGAATGGCAGCAACAACATCAAGGGAAAAGAAAGTCTGTACATAACACTCATTTTTTCTCAAAACTGCAAATCAATTTAGAAGAAATTTTGAATTGGATTTTAAATTGGCATTTACAATTTCCATACAGTATAGACTTGTTTTCTTTTATGTTTTACATCTGATATGCAAAATCAACTGATATCACAAATGCCATAAAAATAATATAGAATATTTATTTATACCACCTTCGGATCATACTTGGCAATACAATAAGCAGCAACGGAAGGGCAATAAGGAATCCACCTATAACAGCTATAGCCAAAGGCTGATGTAACTGTGCACCGGCCCCTATACCCAACGCCAAAGGAAAGAGTGCCATAATTGCACCTAGTGCAGTCATCAGTTTAGGCCTTAAACGCGTTGATATGGCATAGGTTATGGCATCATCTATGTTCTTTTCGTGCAAAGATTCTTTGAACTGTAAAAAAGTAAATACTGCGTTTTCACCAATAATTCCAACTATCATAATCAAGCCAGTATAACTCCCTACATTTAATGGGGTATGGGTAAAAAATAATGCCAGATAACTTCCCGAAATCCCTAAAACAGCTATGAGCAAAATAAGGAATGCTATTCTGAAATCTTTAAACAAGAATAGGATAACACTGAATACCAGTAAACTTGAAGTGATCAGAATCATCAACAATTCCCTGAACGATTGTTGCTGTTCGGCGAATGCACCGCCATAGCTGATGTGATAACCTGAAGGCAAAGCTACTTTGGTCGCAACCTCTTGCTGCACATCTTTCATTACACTTCCCAGGTCGCGGTTGTCTAAACGAGCTGTAACCACACCTATCGACTGCAGGTTTTCTCTTTGTACTTCGGCACTTCCTGTTTTTAGCTGTACTTTGGCTAAATTTCCAATTGGAATTGCCACTCCGGAAGGAAGGAATATTTTAAGTGTATTGATATTTGCTATGGCAAACTCCCTGCTACCTGGATAGATGATACGGATGGGTGACAATTGCTGCTGATCGTACAGATCTCCGATTACATTACCCTCTAAAGCCAGCTGTATTTGCGACTGAAAGCTGGCCGGACTAATTCCATATTGGGCCAGGGCCGAAAAATCGGGCTGTATACTTACAGTTGGGCCCGATAAAACTATGCCATTAAATACATCGGCTGTACCACTTACTTTACCTACAATACCTGCAACCTTTTTAGACAGCTTCTCCAAAACTTCCTGGTTATTACCAAATATTTTGACCTCAATGGGCTGTGTGGAACTCATCAGGTCGCCTAACATGTCTCCAATAACCTGTCCAAAATCAACCTTTAACGCAGCTTGACTTCCTTCAATGCCAGCCCTTATAGTCGCTATCACCTCGTCGGTGGTTTTATGCCTGTCTGGCTTTAGCTGAATCACGTAATCACCAGTATTTGGCTCTGTAATAAAAAATCCCATCTGGGTGCCCGTCCTTCTGGAATAGGCTTGTACTTCGGGTACTTTGACCAATTCTTTTTCTACTACCCTTAACATGCGGTCGGTTTCCACTAGCGATGTTCCAGGTGGAGAGCTATAGTCCAATACAATACTCCCTTCGTCCATTTCGGGCAAAAAACCCGTTTCTAAACGTGACGAAACAAAAAAAATAACGGCAGCCAATAAAAGCATGGCCAGCATACTGATATATGGCCGCTGGATAAAATACCTGATCCATTGCTGGTTTTTAACCTGATGCGCAGGCACGTTTTGTCCAATGGCATTTGTACCAACATCACCGGTCAGTAGTAAGTAAATTACCGGCAAACCAATCCAGGTTACGAAAAAGGAGCAAACCAACGTGATGATCATGGTATTTGTCATAACCTGGAAATAAGATCCGGCTACGCCAGTCATCAATACAAAGGGGATAAAAATGACGATGGTACTGATAGATGAGCCCATCATTGCGGGAAAAAGATAATCAATTGCTTTTTTCACCAAACTAACAGTCGGTTCATCGGGATGTTCTTCGTGTGTTCTGTGAATCTGCTCAACAACGACAATGGCATCATCGATAATCAGCCCTATAGCTGCAGCAATAGCACCCAGCGTCATGATGTTCAGAGAATAACCAACAAAATACAACACCATAACACTAAGACAAAGCGTAACCGGTATAGTTATTAGAATTGTTGCACTCGCCTTTAGCGACCGCAAAAAAACAATGGCTACGATAAGGGCCAGTGCCAGGCCCACCAACAAACTATCCCTTACACTTTTAATCGATTCATTCACAAAATCGGCCTGTATATAATAGGGCTTTATGTATACTCCCTGTGGAAGGATTTTTTGAAGTTCATTAACTTTAGCCTCCATCTGCAATGATAAATCGATCAGATTGGCATTAGGTTGTTTAATAACTGCAATCAAAATTCCATCCTTTCCATTGGCATTGATGCGAGTATAAGCCACCCCTTCTGCTATTTTAACCTTTGCAATATCTTTCACCCGTATTATCCTATTTCCATTTTTACCAATAGTCAGGTTTTCAAGATCATTCTTTGTTTTAACCGTTGCATCGGTTATGGAAAGATAGAGATAGTTATGATCTGATAAATAGCCATTTGACCTGATGAAATTGGTTTGAGCGAGGATGCTATTTAACACTTCTGGAGAAATAGACAAACTCGTCATCTTCTGAATATCTAGTTCCAACCAGTACTCTTTGGCTTTGCCACCAATTATACGGATCTCGGAAACCCCATCTACTTGTGATAAAAAGGGCTTAATGGTATAAGTAGCCAACTGTTTGAGCGCTATGGCCGATTTGACACGACTTTCCAGGCTATATCCACTTACAGGCAAAATAGAAGGATTCATCTTTTCCACCGACAAACTGATACCGGGTGGTAAGGTGGTTCTGATCTTCGCTATCTGAGATTCAATCCGTTGTTGACTAAGATCAATATTTGCACCGCCGGTCAAATAAGCTGATAATTCACAGCTGCCCCTACTGGTCACACTTCGGATGAGCTTTAAATCGGGCACCTGTTTAATGGCATTTTCCAGTGGACGTGTAACGGTAACTACCATTTTATCTACAGGCTGAAGTTCAGCTTCTGCGATGATTTTTATTTTAGGGAAGGTAATTTCCGGGAATAATGCTGTTTTTAGCTGATGATAAGAATACACCCCACCCACCAGTACCAAGATGAGTACCACCAGCAAAGGATTTCGGTGAGATATAAAAAAATTCTTCATCTGTTATAAATGCTTAACTACTTTGACCTTTGCTGTATCAGGCATTCCATAATTTCCCATACTGATAATTCGATCACCGGACTGAAAAACAGGACTTAAAACCTCTATGTTATCCTTATTTTCAATACCACGCTTAACCCGAACCTTTACAGCTGTAGAGTCGTTGATCAGTTTCATTACCCAAAAATCATCCTCAGTTTCATTAGTCAACACCGCTGATTTGGGCAAAGTACAGGCATTGGTTTTTGCAACCTTAACAAGGTTTGCCCGGGCAATCAAACCTTCCGGGAGGGCTTTGGCAACATTTACCCTGATGATTACCCTTTGTGCCTGTGATGCAGAATCAATTACAGGCAACGTGCCATTAATAGTTCCCTGTAGTTTTTCACCATCCGGAAGGATAAGTTCCAAATTTTTGTGGTCGGCAATAAGTGCGCGCTGTTCATAAGGCACATCTAACAAAAAAACAAAGCTGCTTTTATTGATGACAACCGCTAGTGCTTCCCCATCCTGAACATAATCGCCTTTTTGATGGCTGATCCCTGTAATAAAACCAACCTCACCAGCCCTGATGTTTGATTTCCCCGAAAATCTGAACGCCGGGTCCAGCTGGTTAACAGCATTACCAATAGCCTTTGCTTCTTTGGTAATCAGGCTGAACAATATCTCATTTGCAGCCACCTGTTTTCCAAGTTGAACGTGTACCTCCTGTACATAACCATTCATATTTGCTTTTACATAACTTTTTTGCAAATAAGCAGATACCGCATTTAATTCCAGGTGTTCGGCAATCGGGCCCATACTGATATGACTTACAACAACAGGTGTTACTGGTATCATCTGCTTTTCTTCGGCAGGGCTACTCCCATTCTGACAGGCACTAAATAAAGCCGGACAGAGTACATACCACCATTTGATTAAATTAAATTTCTTCATAGGTATTGCAAGTTATCGGTTCCAGTAATTGAGTTGATTGATAAGTTTTAAACGATTAATATCTGTTTGTCTGAATAAATTCTGGGCTACCATAAAATTGTTAATTGCGATGATAAAATCAGCAATCCTGATATCTCCGGTATGCAGCAATTTGCGATCAATCGCAATCAGATCGCCTGTAATTTTAACCTGTTCTTTAATTTGCAGGTACAAACCCTCTGTAGCCGCAATCTGTTGCTGCAGCAAATCGATCTGCTGTTTTTGCTGTGTTGCAAAATAACTATGGTATGCAGAGCCCGTTTGCAATTGCAGGTTAAGCTTATCATACTGCATCTTTTTCTGATGTCCGTCATAAATAGGTACCGAAACGGTAAAACCAACACTTGTTCCGAAGTTTTTATAAGGTTGCAGGATAAATGAAGAATTATAACCTCCGTTTACATACAGACTGGTTTTGGGTTTATAGCTAAAATTTACGGCGTCACGTTCGTTCAATGTTTTCAGACTATCTATTTCGAAACGTTTTACAAATATCTTGTCTGATACAGTTGCTGTGTTGGTTGCAAGCAAAGGCTCGGCAAGTGTTACTACATTCGTATCACAAATACCAGATAAATAATTTAGAACGGCATAATCATTTTTAAACTGAAGTTCGGCCTGTTTATACTGCAGTTGCTGTTGTTTCAGGTTAACTAAAAAAGCCAGGTATTCTGTTTGCCGATAGGTATTTGAACGGGTAAGCACTTTCAGCAGGGCGTCTTCTTTACCAAGCAAATCGCAAATACTGCGGTTAAAATCGAGTTGTTGCTGACTTGAATAGGCGGCAATGTATTGATCGGTTATGGCTTTCTTCAAATCGAGTACGGAAAGTTTTGCGGCATACCGTATAGAATCTCTTTGCAACTCCAGTTGCTGCATTCTGTTGTCCTTAGCTCCTTTACCAATCAGGTTATAGCTGAGGTTTAACAATGCATCCAGGGTATGCGCATTAGTTAAAGCTACATCATAACCGTAACCGTTTACAACCGGGGCATACAATCCCGTTGAGGTAGCTGTGACCTGTGGCAGATATCCGGCCTTAAGTCTCAAACTGTCCATCTTATTCATCAGGAGTTGATTTTTATAATCTTTTCCGAGTGGGCTGGATACCAGGGCCTGGCGAATAAAAAAGTTGAGATCCACAGGCGCTTTCACTGCAAACTGCCCATAGCTTGCTAAAGTAAAAAAGCATGAGTATAAAGTAATTAACAGCCTTCTTTTGCTAAAACGTTCCATTAAAAGAGAGTCCAAAACTATGTTGTTGATAGGAAGGTATAATGTTATAATTCGCAGCGTTTTTACCCAACACCATTCTTTTCAATTTTGGGTAAAGAAAATAAGCTACTTTGGTAGACGCAATACCAAAACCTGCACCCGCTACCACATCGCTAAACCAGTGTTTGTTGTTGTACATCCTCAATGTTCCTGTAGCTGTCGCCACTGCATATCCTGCAACACCATACCACGGTGATACATCTTTATATTCCTGCTTCAGAAACTCAGCAGCAGCAAATGCATTAGCTGTATGGCCCGAAGGGAAAGAAGTGAAGCCCGACTCGTTCGGCCTCAATCTATGGGTCGCTTTCTTCAAGATCGCCACCGTGCCACCCATAATTGCGGAAGACAATACATACACACCTGTTGCATCCAGTAAAGAATGCTGCCCCTTTATTCCCGCCAGGTTTAATCCGTATACCGCTACGGCAGGTGCAAACTGCATGTAATCGTCAGCATGAGCCGCAAACAAAGGATGATCCTCCTGTAATTCATTTTTGGTGGTATAATCCAGACGTCTGATCAGGTTGTCTCCTCCCAGAGATACTAAACCATAACCAATAAAAGTGGCCGGTATAATGAAAGGGGCAATACCAGGCTTATAATCGGCAGACACTACCTGACGATATGGATAAGCTTTTGCGGTCTGCAACATTACTGAATCCTTTATATCCTTTGTTTGTGCGACGCAAAGACAAGGGATATAAAAAGAAAGAAGAAAAACAGATAGCTTTCTGAATATTCTGCCAGTAGGAAAAGGCTTCATAATTGTAAAATTTAACACTAAGTTAAAGTTCAATTATGAAGAAATTCTGTAGAACGCTCGCTACATAAATGAATCCATCATAACTCAGGTTCCCATGGCGCCGCTGTACTGAAAATACGCTTTATGGTATAGTTTTTTATTTCTCTATTGCTTAACTGTTTTGACCAAGTAACTCTTTGTCTGGCATTTGCCCCGACGCCAGAACTCTGGTACTCGGCGTAATAAGCTGTTTTTTCTTTATCAGGAAACATGGCATCTCCCGCCCAGGGATGCCAACCCTCTGGTACAATATGAGCCCCCATTTCCGTTCTGATAAAAACAGTTTTTGCATAAGGTCTCCATGGGCGGCCAAGAAAAACTCTATCTACTCCTTTGTCCGCTATCAGCTTACAATAGAAAAACACAAAACCAAACTTTTGGTTTTCCGTCGTCGCAGCTGCAGTGATGTACGAGTTGCTTAGACTTTTGACGGTACAATCTTGAAAAATAGCTGTGGCTTCCCCAAAAATAAAATCTGTGGTCCCCTCAATATAACAGTTCACGTAATACTGGCGACTACCGGCACCAGCAGCATAAAGGGTATCCTGATTACCAAGTATACGACAATCTTTAATAGTCGCTTTATCGCCCTCTATATGCAAAGCTACAGCCTGACCAACTTTCCCTGAAATATTCTGAATAGTCAGTTGCTGTGCCGTAAAATTGTTGCCCTGTACCAGCACTGTATAAGAAGTATAAGTGCTGAATTTAGTCAGTCCAAAAGCATCTTCTCTCCCCCCAGCATAGTGCTTTCCAGAATAATCATCATTGGTAATAACCGTGTTTGCAGCATCCTCTCCAATCAGTGAAACATTTGTTTTCCAGGAGGGGATGATCAACTTTTCGTGATAAACACCGCTCTTTATAAAAATCTTCACCTCCTGTTTTCCAAGATCACGAACCGAATTTACTGCTTCCTGTATAGTTTTATAATCACCACTTCCATCCTGCGCAACTTTAAGGGTGGCAGGATACTTTTGCTGTGCATTTGCAAAAAAAAACTGCAACAACATCATAAGGCAGATCGCCATTTGAAACTGTTTTATTTGCATTGTATGCATATTATTAACGTTTAATATTTTATATATGGTACAACCATTTTATATCTGGCTGTATAACAAGATTAAATACTATAGGCGAATAAAAAAAAGAAATACGCTACTAAATGTGTGCAATCGTTGTCGTAAATTGGCGTCATTTGTTAAATTATGTTAAGACCTTGCTACCATCAAAGGCTTTACATAGCTTAGCGTCCTGTTATTTTTAATTGACGTTATCGTATTATTAACCTATCTTTGCAGAATGTTTAAAATTAAACACGTACTAGTATTAAGTTTCACCATTATAGCCCTTACGATTGCGGGCTGCAAAAGCCAGTTCGAAAAGATCAGACTGAGCAATGATGTAGCCAAAAAATATCAGGAGGCTATGCGGCTATACAATAAGAAAAATTATGCCAAGGCATTAATTCTGTTTGAGGACCTTTCTCAAAAATACAGAGGTAGGGCTGAAGCTGAAGAGCTCAACTACCATTATGCGCTTACACTTTATAAATTAAAGGATTTTACTACAGCAAGGTATCAGTTTAAATCATTTGCCGACACCTATCCTACCAGTAAATACGCAGAAGAATGCAGGTATATGAGTGCTTTTTGTTATTACCTTGATTCGCCAGCACCAAGCCTGGATCAGGAGAACACATATAAAGCAATAGATGCGTTACAGTTATTTATCAACTTTTATCCTAAAAGCGAGCGTGCAGCAGATGCCAGTAAATATATTGGCTTATTGCGGGCCAAGCTGGAGGATAAAGCTTTTAAAAACGCTAAGTTATATTACGACCTTGGCGGTTTCGACGTTAGTAATTACAAAGCAGCAGTTATTGCATTAAAAAATGCGCAGATTGATTTCCCGGATATTAAGTATGCGGAAGAAATGGACTTTCTGATTATTAAATCGCAATATGCCTATGCCAAAAACAGTTTGGAGCACCGTCAGGAAGATCGTTTTAATGAAGCAATTACCTATGCCGACGAATTTATCGAGGGCCATCCACAAAGTAAATTGTTAGATGACGCCAAGGCTTTGAAAAAATCAAGCGAACAAGGCATTGCAAACGCAAAACACTTTTTGGCAGAATTAGCTAAAAATCAGGAAAAATATAAAGCATTACTGGCAAAGGATGCTAAAACAGACACTACGACTACTACAAAAACCCCCATCAAATAATGAACACGAATAAACCAGCTGTACCGAATACTACGGTAACCAGAAATGTTAATGATCTAGATCAGAAAACAAAAAATATTTATGAGTCTTTAGTAATTATTTCTAAAAGGGCTAATCAGATCTCTAACAATATGAAAGAAGAATTGCACGGCAAATTAGCTGAATTCGCTTCTTCAAATGATAACCTGGAAGAGATTTTCGAAAACAGAGAACAAATTGAAATCAGCAAGCACTATGAGCGTTTGCCTAAGCCTAGCTTAATTGCTATTGATGAGTTCCTGAATGATAAGATCTATTTCAGAAATCCTACTAAAGAGCAACAATAAGATTACGCATAGGATTAAATTGCATCGATGCATTCCTTAAACTATGCTTAAAAATAAGAACATAATTCTTGGCGTTTGCGGCAGCATTGCAGCCTATAAATCGGCTATCCTGACCAGACTGCTGGTCAAAGCTGGCGCAAACGTTAAAGTCATCCTTACAGCCGACGCGGCAAATTTCATTACACCGCTTACCCTGGCCACTCTCAGTAAAAATCCTGTTTATACCCAATATTTCGAGGCCGAAACTGGTGTATGGAGCAACCATGTCGAATTAGGTCTCTGGGCCGATTTGATGATTATTGCGCCTGCAAGTGCCAATACATTAGCAAAAATGGCGGGAGGATTGTGCGACAACCTGCTTACCGCCGTTTATTTATCAGCCAAATGCCCGGTATATGTTGCCCCGGCGATGGACCTTGATATGTGGAAACATGAAAGTACCAGGAACAACATCAACAAAATACAAACCTATGGTAACCTGGTAATTCAGCCAGGAAGTGGCGAACTGGCCAGTGGATTGTATGGCGAAGGAAGAATGGCAGAACCCGAGGAGATTGTAAGTTTCCTTACTGAAAAAATCAACCTATCCCTTCCCCTGCTTGGGAAAAAGGTATTGGTTACTGCAGGCCCTACATATGAGGCCATAGACCCTGTACGTTTTATAGGCAATCATTCATCAGGAAAAATGGGCTTTGCCATTGCCGATCGGTTTGCCAGCTTAGGCGCCAATGTTACCCTGGTTACCGGGCCTACAGCAGAGCAAAGTAAATATGAGCTGACACGTATTGACGTATTAAGTGCAGCCGACATGTTGCAAGCCTGTAAAAATGTATTTCCCGATACGGACATCACTGTAATGAGTGCTGCCGTTGCGGATTACACGCCTGTACACAAGGCCGATCAAAAAATAAAAAAGAACAGTGATGAATTTAGCTTGGAGTTAAAAAAGACTACAGATATACTGGCTACACTGGGGCAGCTAAAAAAAACCACACAAATATTGGTTGGTTTTGCTTTGGAAACTCAAAACGAAGAAGAATACGCAAAAACAAAACTGTCAAAAAAAAATCTGGACCTTATTGTACTGAATTCACTAAATGATAAAGGTGCTGGCTTTAAGATGGATACCAATAAAATAACTATATTTAATAAAAATACAGAAAAGACCGTTTTTCAAACGAAATCAAAAACTGAAGTAGCCGTTGATATCTGTAATGAAATATTAAAATTGATTAAAGTATGAAAAAACGCTCCGTTTACATTTTACTGATCTTTTTTTTCTGTTACACCTATACCACGGCACAAGAATTAAATACCAGGGTACAAGTTCTGGCGCCCACAGTGCCCAACATCAACAAAAGAAATCTGGAAGTTCTTCAGAATACCATCAGGGAATTTTTAAACAACAATAAATGGAGTAATGAGACTTATATGCCTCAGGAACGCATTGAATGCAATTTTGTAATCACCTTGACTGCCTGGGACGGAAATTCGGCATATAAGGCAGAAGCACAGATTCAATCGGGCAGGCCAGTTTATAATACCGTATACAACAGCACATTATTAAACATTAGCGATAAAGATTTTGATTTCAATTATAATGAAGGTCAGTCAGTAGATTTCTCTGATCAAAACTTCATCTCCAATTTAAGCTCTTTGCTGAGTTTTTATGCTTACACCATTATTGGGCTGGACAAGGATAGTTTTAGCAAACTGGGTGGCACACATTTTTACAATAAAGCTCAGAACATTTTAAACGTTGCCCAGGTTTCAGGAAACAAAGGGTGGAAAGCCTTTGATGGACTTAGAAACAGATACTGGCTAAATGAAAACCTCCAGAACAAAAGTTTTGAAGAATTGAGACAGTTTATTTATGACTATCATCTGAATGGACTGGACCATATGCAGGAAGATCCTGCCAAGGGAGCAAAAAAAATTATCTCCCTATTATCCGGATTAAAGCAAATGGACAAACAAAAACTGGGTTCGATATTTCCTAACATGTACCTTGCTACCAAAGCCGACGAGCTGGTAAATCTTCTTTCTGCCAGCGATCCGCAAGATAAAATAAAAGCCTACAACCTCTTGTCAGAAATTGATCCTGCCAATATCAACAAATACGAAAGCTTAAGAACCTCCCGCTAAGCCTTTATTTAACACAGCTTAAAAAAAGTTGTTAAATAATTTTTCATATACGAATAGATTCGTATATTTGATTACGAAACAATTCGTACAATAAAATTATGACAACGGCGAATCATCTTAAACCGACAGAAAGTGAACTTGAAATCCTTCAAATTTTGTGGGAACAGGGCAATTGTACAGTACGTGAGGTACACGAGATTTTAACGCAGCGTAAGGATGCAGGCTACACCACTACACTTAAGTTGATGCAAATTATGTTAGAAAAAGGATTGGTAGCCCGCGATGCCTCATCAAAGACCCACGTTTACCGGGCCCTGCTAAATCAGGAAAAAACCCAGCAACAACTGGTCAATAAAATGATAGACAATGTTTTTAACGGATCAGCTGCACGTTTAGTGATGCAGGCATTGGGCAATCACAGTGCGAGTAAAGATGAAATCAATTCTATAAAGGAATATCTTGACCAACTTAGCAAAAAATAACCTATGGAACCTCTCCTAAACAACCTGATCAAAGCCATCGGCTGGAGTATTCTTCACTCTCTATGGCAAGGAGCCATCATTTATGGCCTACTGTTGCTGCTTGTAATGGCATTACCTAAACTACAGTCCAAGCTGAAGCACAACCTGGCTTATGGTGCAATTTGCCTGATCTTTGCCTGTTTTGTAATCACCTTCTTTTCTATCTTTAAAATTCCCGTAGCCGGCAGCACACCAGGCACTAATCTTACGTTAAGTACAACGTATTACCAATACATGAATACGCTGCCCTTACAGATCAGCCACCAGGCAGAGTACTTCCTGCCTTATGTAGTTGTGTTTTACAGCCTGGGTCTTATTTTTCAACTTTTTATACTCGGTGCAGGATATAAAAAAATGCTGGAACTTAAAAAAGGAACTCACTTTAATGTGCCTGCCGAATGGAAAGCTTCATTCAACGAGTTGGTTTTACAGTTAAATCTTCGCCAAGCCATTAATTTTCACCTGTCCGACAAAATTAATGTACCCTTAGTTATTGGCTTTTTTAAACCTGTAGTATTATTTCCTGTAGCGTTGGTTTCTCAACTCGACATGGACCAGGTAGAAGCTATATTGATACACGAACTTTCGCATATCAGGAGAAACGACTATCTCTTAAACCTCATTAAAACAGCTATCGAAACATTACTCTTCTTCAACCCTTTTATATGGTTAAGCGGCAGATTTATCAACATTGAACGGGAACACGCATGCGATGATCTGGTATTGAAATTTACCGGCAGTCCTATGACCTATGCCCACGCATTGTTAAAACTTGAAATATTGAAAGACAAATCGGCCCCGGCTTTTTCCATGGCAGCATCTGGAAAAAATCAGCACTTGTACCAACGCATTAAAAGAATCACAAACATGAAAACAAATTACATGAACGTCAGACAACAACTGCTTGCCATCACTTTGATTGTGGCAACTGTGGTTTCTTTGGCATGGGTAAAACCCTCAAAAGCAGAAAAAGTAAATCAAAAAGCCGGCTCCCAAAAACAGATTGAGGTGGCAGGTATTCCTATTCAAAAAGCTCCCGAAGCACCCGAAAAGCCACTAGCTCCTAAATTGCTGGTCAATGTTACTGTGCCGGTGGCTCCAGCAGCACAAGTGGCAGTAATTCCGCCTTTACCTCCCCGTCCTTCGGCTGCCCTACCTTGCCCGGACAAACATAAGGTATGTCAGGATACCACTAAAAAGAAACTAAAATACACTATCGTAACCGTGGATGAAAAGGGAAATAAGAAAGAATATCATTCGGTAAAAGAAATGCCAGAAAACGTTAGGGACGAAGTGATAAAAGAAACCTTCAAAACCGATCTGGGCCAAGCTTTCAAACTCCCTATTGACAGCATAGTAAACAGTAGTGTTGCTTTCCTGAAATCACCTGAATGGAAAAGATCTATGGACGAGATACGCACCAATGCGCAAAGTGCTGCACTGTACTTTAAATCGGCCGACTGGAAACGTCAACAGGCAGATATACGCAAACATACTGCAGATATCCAAAGGTATTTCAACTCCAAAGACTGGAAAAAGCAACAAGAGAAGATCCGCAAAGATGCAGCAGAAATGGGCAGAAAAATGAGTCAGGAGATACAGCAGCAAATAGACCGGGCCGAACAAATGAACAAAAAAGCACAAAAAGAAAAAGAAGCAGCAGAGAAAGAAGCTGTAGAAAATAAACCATAACACACATATGGAAATAAATATTGGGCAGGAGAAAATTCTTCTGCCCTTTTTTTGTGCCTTTCGTCATGAAGTTTTCCTAATTTAGCAGCATCATATGCTACAAAAACTTTCCATCCGTAATTACGCTTTGATAGACAGCGTTGAGCTGGAACTTGATAAAGGCCTGAACATCATAACCGGCGAAACCGGGGCGGGTAAATCGATCATGCTTGGTGCGTTATCATTGATATTAGGCCAACGGGCTGAAACCAAGTATTTCTTTAATCAAGACAAGAAATGCATTATCGAGGGTTGGTTTCTACTGACCGATCAGCAGCTTCAGGCACTTTTTGAAGAAAATGATCTCGATTTTTATAAAGAAAATACCTTAAGAAGAGAAATATCTACTGACGGGAAGTCGAGGGCGTTTATCAATGATACTCCTGTAACCCTGGCCGTGATGAAACAGATTGGCGAGCGGTTGATAGACATCCACTCCCAACATGCTACATTGGAAATTAGTGATCCGACGTTTCAGCTTTCGGTTGTAGATACCCTTGCGGGACACCAATTGTTACTTAACGACTATCGCAGCAAGTTCAAGTCGTATAAACAACAGCAACAGCTTTTGGCGGAATTGAAGACAAAAGCCGACGAAGCCCGTAATAAACAGGACTATGAGCAGTTTTTATTCAATGAACTGGAAAATGCAAACCTTAAGGCTGATGAGCAGGAAAACCTGGAAGCTGAATTACAGTTATTGAATAATGCTGAGAGCATAAAAAGAAGTTTGCTGACCAGTTATAACCTGCTCAGTGAAGAAGAAACAGCTGTACTATCCATCTTAAAGGAAGCAATTGGACAAATTCAAAACATAGAAAAGTTCAACCCCGACTATCAAACTTTAAATGAACGGATGAGGTCGGCGCTTATCGAATTAAAAGACATTGCTGCAGAAACTTCAATGCTTGAAGAGCAAATAGTATTCAACCCTTCCAGAATTGATGAAATTAATGGTCGGTTGGATCTGATTTATGGTCTGCAGCAAAAACACAAAACAAACAGCGTAACAGAGTTACTTGCCATTCAGGAGCAGCTATCAGACAACCTGGCCAATCTGTTGAGTAGCGATGAGGAAATTGAAAAGCTAATAAAATCCCTTGACCTGTTATATGCCGAATTGGAGCAAATGGCTGCAAAATTATCGGTCAACCGCAACAAAGCCATATCCGCTACAGAGACCAACGTTGGCCATGTATTGCAACAGGTAGGGATGCCAAATGCAAAGATAAAAATAGAACAAAACCCTTCGACAGAGTTAAACAAAGACGGCAAAGATACAATTGCTTTATTGTTCACCGCCAACAGCGGACAAGCTCCTGCTCCGGTAGGTAAAGTGGCCTCTGGCGGAGAGCTTTCGCGTTTAATGCTCGCCATAAAATCCATTATGGCCAAACACACCTCTTTGCCTACTTTAATATTTGATGAAATTGATACCGGAATTTCGGGGGAAACCGCTTTACGCGTAGGAGATGTAATCGGCGAACTCGAAAAAAATATGCAGGTCATCTGTATTACCCATCTCCCTCAAATTGCAGCAAAAGGTGACGCTCACTATTTTGTCTACAAAAACGAACAAGGGCAACGCACCACAACAGGGATCCGCAGGTTGGACAAGCCTTCCCGTGTAGGTGCCATTGCCGAAATGCTGAGTGGTAAAACTCCCGGTGCCTCGGCCATGGAGAATGCGAAAGACCTGCTGGGGTATAAAAACTAAATGCGGTATTCTGCAAAAGAAAAAATCATTAACTTCGGCCTGTTTTAAAACAGAAATACTATGTATAACTTATTAAAAGGTAAACGCGGCATTATTACAGGCGCATTAGATCAAAATTCCATTGCCTGGAAAGTTGCCGAAAAGGCACATGAAGAAGGTGCATCATTTGTATTGACCAATGCGCCTATTGCAATGCGCATGGGAGAAATCAATGCATTAGCTGAAAAGACTGGATCTCAGATTGTTCCTGCTGATGCAACTAATGTGGATGAACTGACCAACCTGTTTACCCAATCACAAGAAATATTAGGCGGTAAAATAGATTTTGTATTACATTCAATAGGTATGAGTGTAAACATCCGTAAAAAAATTCCATATACCGAATCCAACTACGATTACTTTATGAAAGGAATTGATGTATCAGCAATGTCATTTCATAAAATGCTGGCCGTAGCTAAAAAACTGGATGCCATAAATGAAGGTGGTAGTGTAGTAGCCTTAACCTATATGGCTGCTCAACGCACTTACCCTTTTTATACAGATATGGCCGATATCAAAGCCATGCTTGAATCTATTGCCCGCAGCTTTGGTTACCACTATGGCTTAGAGAAAAAAGTACGTATCAATACAGTTTCTCAATCGCCAACTAAAACTACTGCAGGTACAGGCATTAAAGGATTTGGCGATTTTTATGATTATGCCGATGCCATTGCCCCACTTGGTAATGCTGATGCAGAATCATGTGCAGATTACTGTATCACTTTATTCTCTGACTTGACCCGCATGGTCACCATGCAGAACCTTTTCCATGATGGAGGTTACTCTTCTACAGGAGTAAGTGACATTGTGATGCAAAAAATGGGACTGGAAGATTAAGATTTTCATTTACCGATAAACAAAAAGCGTCCTATAACGGACGCTTTTTGTTTATTCATAGATTTTTATACCAACCGCATCGGTTAACCTGCTTTTCTTGCCCTGTTTATTTTCTATTTGCAACTGATAATAATAAGTATGACCTGTGGTTACCTTAGCATCCGTAAAACTCTGAACGGCCGCATTAAGTGTAGCCATTTCTTCGGCATCCTCTTTTTCCCCTTCCATTCTGAAAACCTTAATATGCTTCAGGTCATCCCCTATCGGATTATCCCATTTTATGGCGACGGTTTTACCGGACAACAATACCCTCACATTTGCCACTCCATTTACAACTGCCGGGTATATGGTGATTCCCGCCTCTAAACTGGAGCTGCTCATTGTTGCTTCATCTTCTGCTACAGTTTTTAAGCTATAGTAATAAGTCATCCCTTCCTTAGCAGTAGCAGTACTATCAACATAACTATTGGCTGTTGCATTTAACAGATGGGTGTTCAAAGGCTTTAAGGGCTCTATTTCTATTCCGTTTAACCCCATTGCACGGCGATAGAGCCTATAACCGCCGAAAGACCTGGACTCAGTTTGCATATTTGCCCACACAATTTGTATCATGCCCGGACTAAGTTTCAAAACGCTCAGGTCGTGAGGAATAGGCAAAGCATTGGTTCCCTGGGTATAGGCAAATACCGGCCTGGTTATTCCGCTTACAATATAGGAAGTGTTTTGGTCGGCCACCGCATAGGCATATGTACCGGGTGCTGTTTTTACAGGTAAAGTGTCTGTATAGCTAACCTGGGCACTGTCTGTGATAAGGATTGGCCCCACTTGCTCCATTTTTGTTGTGTTGCCAATAGAGCGGTATACATAGTAGGCCCTGGTATCGTCTTCTGTACGTTCCCAGCTTAAATGTACCAGATTTTTTTCTTGTACCAGTCTTAGATTTCTTGGCGGAAAATAATTACCATTACTGGATTTCAGGATTCCTGATATGCGTGGTGAAGTAGGCGATTTTTCGTAGGTACCATTTAATCTGATGGTATAATAATAAGTTTCAATGGGTTTTGCATAGTAATCCAGATAAGCGGTATCCTTTGCTGATACACTGGCAATTTTCACATAATCGCCATCATATGCAGCCCCTTTAAAAATATCAATGGAAACTACATCTTTATTATCTTTCAGTTTCCAACTTAGTTTTATTGCTTTTTCTTTCTCTACAGAAGTCGTTTTAAAATTAGTGACAGATGGAACAATAGTATTTTCGGCTACATTAAAGGCATTCAACGCTTCAGATAAGCCCCCTACGTTACCTGCAGCATCTACCGGGCGTACGGCATAAGAATAAGCCACTTTCTCTACTGCAGTTTTGTCTGTAAACTGCAGGATCAGGTTACTATCTCGTTTTAAAAAAATAGGCTCGGCCTGTATTTCTTCAAATCCGCTTTTCAAATAATAACTCCTGAAAACCTTACAGGAATTCATTCCGTCCTTTTCGGCAATATTAAATTCACCGATGATGCTCCCCTTTACACTTTTAAGGTTCATTGGAAGCATGTCGGCTTCGGGCACTTTTCCCGGATAGCTAACTGTTTTACTCACACTTTCTGTAACAACTTCCTCTTTCTGGCCAATCAATTGTACTTTATAAGCATAGCCAACAGCACTATCGGCTTTAGCATCAAACCAGGCTGTACCATTGGCCTTTCGCAGGGGATAGTCGTTTTGCATTTCTATAGGCAAACTGATGGTAACAGCATCTTTTAATCTTTCCCATACCTGATTAAGCCTGGTGTCCGATAAAGGGCCAGTAACCAGACCTGCCGCATGTTGGGCGGTCAGCATTTCTGCCTGTATTTCCTCCTTATTTTTAGGAAAGGTTAAATCGACCATTTTAACCCAATCTTCATTGCCCTTTTTACGCAATACCCGATAACTAAAATCTTTTGGCAGCTGATTGCCACACAAAACCCAGATCCCTTTGGGACCCGCATGCACATTAACAGCGGTATTTTGAGCATCTACCTGTGCTGCAGTTAGTAACAGAACTAAGGCAAACACTAATCTTTTAACTGGAAATTTATTTAAAACTGACATATTTTCGGACTATTTTATTGGTGGACATTCTGACACGCCGTTGTCTTTTCCAAGACTAAAGTCGAACTTTGTGCCCCCTTTTTTCAGTTGAAACGCTACTTTTGCATCTTGCGAGCCATCGAAGGTGACTGTTTTTAGCACCAGGTACTGGCTCACACGATAGCCCACAGTTACTCCTGCATTACCATTTATTGCAAAGCCTGAAGGATTGTATTCTGCCGAAGCGGTAATATGGGCAGCTACCGAACCAGATATAGAGGTACCGGTTATGGCACTCATCCCTGCGCTAACCTCGCCATGCGCACCCACCAAAGCTCTGAAACTTGGTTTGTTAAAATTGGCTCCGACAGAGGCTTCTACCCCTAGCACTGCATTTAAATAAATTGATGCAATACCAATGTCAAAACCCTTATGCTCATTGATGATGTCGTATCCACCCGATAAAAAGAAACCCTGAAAATTATCCTTATTATCTCGCAGCCAACAGATATTTTCTTTCGCTTTACTGTATTGGGTCGCTTTCTGGATGCTACCTTCTCCAATATTCCCATTGGCAATTAGCATCCCAATATTAAAAGTGCCAAAGCCATCAACCAGTAATGTTCCAGTATTTAGCTGCCCCGCTCCTAAAATCAGCATTCCTGCACTTCCATAGCTAATCTCTACATCACCACTAAACTTATAGCTACCAAAATCTACATCACTCATATGCAAACTTCCCATCATCTGCTTTGCAGCAAAATCGTATGACATTTTAACATTCCCAAATGGCGATGCTTTTTCCATCGTAATCCCATCGGCATTGGCTTGTATATCGCCCAGAACCTCAAAATCGTAAACCGGCTTTTTGGTAACCAGCGATTTCGATTTAGGGTCGTCCAGCACCCCCGAAAACTTAAGCGTGCCCCAATCTTTATTAGATTGAACCATCATGCCATTCTTATTCAGATCCGAGCCTATTTTTAAGGTAAGACGGTCTGATGTCGCAGGCCCCTCACCATCTAAATTCAGCACATAATCTTTGTCCAGAATAATCTTGCCATCGTTATTTACTCCAAAATTGAGCACGCACGGTATCGGATTAAATTTACCTGGTTCTACCACTTTACCACGAATGCCTGTTACTCCTTTCAGGTTTGGATAAAGAACAACCGGAGCATCCTGATCATTGGTAAACTGTACATATCCCCGGCCTTCAAAATTCATTTTAAAGCCAGTTGGCTGTACGTCCAGGTTACCGTTGCCCCCTTTTGTAAAGAGCAGATTCATGGCCGAATTGTTAACCCTTGGTAACTGAAAAGCAGCCTGACCAGCCAAAGCATAGCTATCTACATTGCTAACAACAGATGCCGGATAGAACATAAATTTAGGGTTATCGAATAGTTTAGATCCTTTTACTGAGCTAGAAAGACTAACAAGATCTTCCTTATTGTAACTGATCAGTTGGAAATAATCTACGTTTAAAGTGGCTCCCTCAAACTTTCCAGGCACCACAGGCACGGCAATAGTGGCTACAGGACTGGAGGTTAAAGAGGTTGCAGAGAAACGCCAATGCGGACCATGGTCGCTACCACAGGCTTCATCAAATACCAGATTAAAATTGCTGTTCGTTTTGCTGATACCGGTTAGTGGTAACATACCACCTCCCAGCGACAACTTTGTTACGTCAAAATCCTTAATCACGCACATATCACTACGAAGATTAAAAGTTCCTACAGGAATATCTATTAACCCTGTTTTGATTAATGAATTGGTAGAATAGATCCCTCCCTTTTCAACATTCAACTCCCAATCTCTCACCTCTAATTTCCAGGTTTGCAGGTTTACGATCAGCGGATCTGTTTTTTTAGCCGGATATATTTTATTTCCATCCAATACCAGATCATTGATGTCAATATCTACCGTTCCCGGTGTACTTTTAGGTACTGCACCTTGAAAATTAATATCCAGATGGATTTTACGGTCTTCACCGATATAAGATTTCCTGGCACGCGCTGTAGTTTTGAACCCAATAAATGAGAAACCCAGTGATTCGCCAGTCTTGTCCGACAAATAGTATTTAGTGCTTTCTTTAGCACCACTATAAATTGCACTTATTTTGGTTCTATTCGGATCTCTTAAACCTGCCCCAAGTTCTGAAAGGTAAAATTGAATCGGTTTATTATAACCTTCTTTTGATGGATCTGTTTGTGTAAAATTGAGATAAGCTGCCGGAAAATTAAAAGAATTGTCGGCAATACTAACCCTCGCCATGACTGCCCCGCCTTTACTGGTCGATTGTATCCCTAAGGTCGAGCCACTCGTTTTCTCTAACAGTACATTATACTGATCCAGATATTTCATTTTCAATTCCTTCAAAGCATCAAGTGGTACTATATCAACAGGCTGGTATTTATTTGCCCCATCAAAAATGACATCGCTAATCCTTAGTTTGGTATCTGGATTTAGCCAGGTAAAAGAGGAGTTATTCTTACTCAGATCTACAACACCAGTCACTTTAACCTTATCGCCCGGAACCTTTTCTATTTTTTCTACACTAAGTGGGAAACCATAAACGTTGTTGATCACTGGCCCGTCAAAAGTACTCAGTACAAAATCCGCAGTTCCCATTTTATTGAGAATCTGGATATTTTTATAGGCGCCATTCACCATAACATTTGGATTTTCGGAGCTCATGGTTGCATATACCTTAACAAATTCGTAATTGGCTGTTGGCAGGCCTTTAATTTCATATTCTCCGTTGTCGTTGGTATAGTCTTCAAGTGCGGCCATATCAGTTTTCTGTACACTTGCAGATGGGATCGCATCAGTGGCCGAATAGCTGATATACACCCTTGCTTTTTTTGCTGCTGCACCATTTAAGGTTACCTTTCCTTTTATAGTAGCCCCTTTTTCAACCTTTACAGGATATGTAATTGACTCCTCTCCCTCTGTATTGGTGATGCTAAATATTTTTGGGATATAACCATTTCCATTAGCATCCGCCACCTGAATGGTATAATTATCTACAGATACATTTTCAAATTCAAACTTAACTCTGGAATCAATTGTAAATCTCTTGGTCCCATTATTTATCGTCACACTCAGATCGCCATTAGGTATTTTCTGGCCATCAGTAGTTGTAATATCAAATAACATCCGATGCAAACGACGCTTTAAAGTAATATTTTTTGTCAATTCTGTACCTTCCGCTATTGGCGGAATGGTGATCTCCTGCGGAACATAAGCGGGGTCGACAGGGATAATTTTTATCTTTTGTGATTTGCCCGCAGCAACTGGCAAGCCTTTCACATAGTTTTCAACTACCTTACCCAGTGGTGCTTTAGCCACAATAAGATATCCATCTTCGCGAATCACATAAGCATCTATTCCAACAAAAGGCTCTCCCATAATCACGCCTTTAATTTTTGCCCCATATGTTTTTTTAATTATGGCTTCATAGTTCTGTCCATTGGCCTTCAGTGCCTTTAACGCATTAACCGATTTGAGATCATTAAGCTTGTTGTTAGGCGATGCCGTATATCCAGCAGGTGATGAAGCAGCTGAAAAATGGTCGTTATCATTCCAACTTATTCCATTCGCACCATTCACAATTTCAAAATAACCGTTCAGATCTGCATTTATTGTTTTCTTCGGTTTGGCAATAATATTATTTTCAGTACTGGCATAGTCGTAGATCATTAAACTTACCGGTGCATTAGGAATAGCCTCCAAACTATTGTTATCCATCACCCTCCCCGCAATACGGCTTGGTGCAACCTGTACATTAACGGCAGTCGTATTGTTTGTACCAATGCCCCTCAGGTCGATAATGATGGGATCAAACCGGCCACCATTTCCTTCCGGATTAGGCGTTATTAAGGCCATATAATTGCCCATCTTCCACAACCTTTCATTACCAATGCTAAAAGTAGCGGTATTGGTACCTGGCACAATTGCGGCCTTTATAGCTTTATCTAAAACCCATTCTACATCATCCTGATACCCATTGGCTACTTTTTGACCTTCCTGCTTGTAAATACCTGTATAGACTTCCTGAAATGCGGGCGAATATTTTGCCGCATTATCGGCATAACTTGTATTAATTAGTTTTTTAATAGGGTGTACTGCAGCGCCCTCTCCCGGAGGAATTTCTCCGGCAGCCGGACGTTTTTTGTCAGATCTAAAAACAACCATCAAGGCACCATTTAATGCATCTGCATTTTTGGCATCCTTATATTCATATTTGTAATTGGAGTTTTGGAGCAGTGAAGCTACTTTTACGACCGCCTTCACTTTAAAATCGCTCACTTCATCAATATTAACTATCGATATACCCAGGTTAACCGTCCCAAAAGGTTGCACTACAAAATGTGCAGCGGTATTACCCTGGTCATTATTAATTGTACTAACCGGATTAATGCCTTCAATTGTAAAATACCTGGTCAGTATGCCTGCAACTGCCGGCGCTTCTGGAACCCAGGCATCCTGCGGGTCTAACATTGCAGAAGGGCCAGAAAAATGCATGGCCATATCATTGTCAGCAGGAATCATCCCTGTAAAGGCTCCCATGGTTTTCGTTTTTGCTTTCGGGGCAGCAAGCCCCCTAATCAGGCCACTTGCAGTCTGCGTAAGGGCAGAGTTCTGCTGAGTCAGCACGCTCGAGCCCGCTCCTAAGGAAATGAATTCCAGATCGCCCCCAGTACCCTCTTTTCCTATTTTCCCATCAACACCAAATCCACCACCCACAACTCTGCGCATATCACCAATCTGCTGTTCAATCATTTTAACAGCTCCCTCTCCTTTAGTCACATAACCAGCATCACCAGTTTTAGACTGATTTTTAAGTTTCTCAGTCTGTGCAGCTAATTTTGCATCTTCCGCAGCCTTCTTTTCCGCCTCAATTTGTGCGCAAGTTTTCCCCTCCGGGGTATTACTGGTCTTAACAAGTTCCACATTAAAATCCTTCATTTCCACAAAATCGAGAATGGAAATGTTGTAATTACCATCTTTATCAGTAACACCCGTTGCCACAATCTTATCAAAGCTATTTGCCGTTCCCGGTAAATTGAAATACCGATCTACTCCGTCAGCACCTCTTATTTTTTGTTGGACAACACTTGGGAAAGTCTGACAATCGCCATTAGAAATCACCTGCCCATCCAGGTTATTTTTACTGATCATTTTAACCGTAAAAGGTTTATTGGCATAAGGATACAATACACCCGGAGCACTAGGCCACTGTTGCATAATTTTACCCTTTATACGGGCAGTTGGTGGTTTTTTAGAAACCATTACATAATCAGCAGTGGTTTCATAATTGACTTTCCAGGGCTTCGACATCATCAATGTCGAGGCAATACGCTGTTCGGGCGCTACAATATCAGCATCGGTCTCTTCCTGCAGTGTATTTTTCGGATCAACCTTTGGCAACAGTGCTTTTATATAATATTCATCGTCACTTGCATAAGAAAACAATATCCTGTCAAATACCACCTGTGTTAAACCATCCTTAACAATAGTCCTGGCCTCTGCCACACGGGTATAACCATTTTGCAATGGAAACTCAGCACTCTTAGCCGCAATATCCCCTTCGTATCTGGGTACATAATCGGCCTTCGTTTTTCGGTAAATACCCACTAAAATACCAGCACTGACCTTCGCATTCAAATTGGCTTTAACCTCATCCACACTATAGCTATTCTTTACATCTTTTCCATTTTGGTCTTTAAAAATGCCCGTATACTCGGAATTGAATTTCTTAGTCAGCGTAACCGTAAGCCTTCGGTTATAAACATTGGTATTGATAATGGCCGACAACTCTTCCTGTTTATAATTAACCATACCGCCATCGGAAACAGCAGCAATTTTTGGCATTTTTATTGGCAAATTGTTTTCCGGAACCTGATAGTATCCCGTATTGATAGCTACCGCCAAAAATCTACTGCCAGTATCGCTGGGCAACTGCTCTATTTCGGCAGTAAAATTGCCATTAATATCGGTAGTTGCATAAGCCACTGGCTGCGAAACAAATTTTCCGCCCGAAATTAGCTTCAGGTTCTTATCTACCTTTGCAGTACTGCTATTTAAAAGCTGCAAGGTAATTGATGCCTTATTGGCTCCATAATAAGTGGTTTTATCAAAGCTATAATTCAATTTACCCTTTATGGTTAATTTGGGTATCAATGCAGGCTGCTCATTTTGTAGTCGCCAAGTACAGGATTCAACACGTGCAATTTGTCCGCCACTTTCATTTAATGCTGTTACAATAAGCTTATAAGTCTGCCCACTAACTAAACCTAATTTTTCAGTCTCTGCCTTTGTCAGATTTACGAGTTGCGTTGGCGCAGCAATATTTAGGGTAACCAGACTTTGGCCCGCCGAGCCTTGCTGCCTGTAAATATGTAAACGGTAACCTTTTATTTTTTCGTAAATATTATGAGCAATCGGGTTTATATTCACCTTGGTATAATGCTTCAATGTATTGCTGTCTAAACTGCCAAATAACCTCACACTTTCAATCTGTTCTTTCCATAACCAGTTGAAATTAAGATTCGTATTTGGCCCAACGGTAATCACATCCGTACCATTTTTACAAACGGGAGTGATAATATTCAGCAGATCGGTAATCGGAGCAGTACGACTAACCACCGCCAATTGTTCCGCATCGCCATACACAAATACGTTGGCCTGACTTTTACCATCGTTCATAAAGCCTAATCGCCCAGATGGATCTGAAGCTATAACCCGCCAGGCATATTTTTTACCCACCTTAAGTGGCACATTGGCCATACCATAAACATAGCTTGTACCAATTACCCGTTGATTTAATAAAGGCATGGTACTGGCATTTAATACCTGATTGGGATCGGAGGAAATGGCAGGCATTTCGGCAACCTGAATAGTGTATTGCGTATTCATTGGCACAGTACCCGCATTCATCCAACTAAAGGTAATATTCTGTACACTTGTGGCATTCACTTTTGCAAAGGCCATAGGGCTAATTAAAACAGGTGCATTAGGATAAGTGATGGTAAACATGGTACAACCTATTGGCGATGGATCGGTAATCACCTGATTGGTGTTCATATCAACTGCCTGCAAACAAAAATTATACGTCCCTTCTGGCAAACGTGAAGTCCTCACTAACTTCACTTTATCTACTCCATAAACATTTAAAGAGTTTAGGTCGAAAATATCTTTCAGTGCCAATCCATTTAACTGTTTTGTTTCGTTGGGCTGCAATAAAATAGGTTGTAAAGGTCGGTAAGTCGATTTTGTAGAAATCTTAATACCATTATCACTGGTTAACTGTCCGGTTAACATAATAGATTTTGGACTGGCAGTAAGGTTCCTGATGATGAGCAATACCTTACTGGCATTTGAACCCGAATAATCGGAATAATACGGAGAATACGGGGGCAGAATGTTTACCGTAACAGCAACCTGTGCTGCAACGGTTTGTGCCGCTACTTTATTGGCAGCAAAAATACAAGCCGGCAATAAGAATAACAATTGGATTATTCTTTTAAAACCTTTAATCGATGGTAAAATATTTCGCATAACGTGGCAGTTAATGAGGTTAAAAAGAGTGGGTTAAGCTAAGGTTACTATAGATTTCATTAAAAGATGAAAGGGTAATATCCTTAGTATTGCTTTTAAGATAATTGATTGATAAGTTGGCCGCATTTCTTTTGGTAAAGCGATATGAACCATTTATATTACTATTTAGGATATTGCCGGCATCTTTATTGTTGTTCTTTTGTTGCTGAAAGCTGATGGCCGTACTTAACGCTAACTTACCTTCAAAAAAATCTTTGCCCACACTTACCGATGGCCCAAAAAACACGGTATGTCCCAGATAAATATCTGCAACCGTATAATTGATACCTGCATTAAAATTGAGTCCCTTTTTTGGGAAGCCCAGCTGATAAGACAGGTTGGCTGTTTTACTATTGGATTCACTTTGCGCAGAGGTAAATCTATTTAAATCTACCAATGACTGAATATTGCCCGATAGCACAAAACTATGGGAGATAAGCGTATCGGCAATGGTATACCGTAGCATTGCATTGATATTGTGATTAGTTTTTGCCACCCTTAACGTATCTACAATTGGATTTAACCCCCTGTCTTGTGTAACGCCGTAGTTGGAATACCGTACATCAAAACCATAAGCTGGCTTATTGTAAGAAACATTGACAGAACCGATTTTACGGTTAGACTGGTAAGCCTTATCATGTAAAATATTGTCGTTCTGTAAACCAAAAGCACCGTTAACTTGCATTTGTCCCTGTAACAGTTTAACTCCACCTTCCAGAGTATAGTTTTGTACATCATTTTCAAAATAGTAGGCTCCCATCGACTTAAAATCCGGGTCTACCCTTTTGTATTTCAACAACAAATTATAGCTTTTCCCCTGATATCCAAGGCTGGCATGCCCTGCACTTAGCAATTGAGTAGAGGCGTTCAAGGTAATCAGATCTTTTATGAACTCAGCTTTTTCTAACTTTAGGTTTTTTACCGAATCGGCCAGCATATCTCTGGTATACAAACTGCCCGAAGCTTCAATATCAAATATAAAATGTTTGAAGAAAGTGAATTTTCCGGATATGCCTAATACCAGATTTTCGGCAGGTGTAAGGTTAAATGAACTTGGACGATTTTGAAGTGAACTAATCTGATCCTTGCCTTTTAACATGATCAAATCCATATGGTTCCGTTCAGTACCAAAGCCTACTTTTGCACTATAGCCCATGCGGCGGTATGCAGGCGTTTGAGAGAAGGCAGAAACAAGATTCGGATCCTCCTCAATGGCTTTGTTGAACCGCCCATAAATAAAACCAAGCCTTAGTTTTCCGGGATTTAATTCTACGCCACCACCTAAAAAATTATAGCCAGCCAGGGTATAGGGCGACCATTGTATACTTTGCCAGCCTGCATGTATTGTAATCCATTTATAGGTTGGACTAATGCCATATTGATTAAAAGGTTGTGTAAAGCCTCTTTGCTGATCGCTAACAACAACACTGAATGGGAAGGAGACACCATATATTGAAATGGTAGGTGAACCGTTAAATAAATAAGAAAAAGCTCTTTGTCTTGCCGGAATACCGCTCGAGTTATAGGTTCCAATTCCTAAACCCAGGGTACCATTTATCGAAAAAGGCTTTTGCTTTACCAATTGTTCAATATCCTGGGCCACCAGATCAGCGGCACAGCCCATGATCACAAGAGCTAAGATCAGCAGAGATTTCATAACAGCAATAATTATTGGATAAGATGAATTAAAAAACCGGGGTCCAAAGTTTTCACCCCGGTCAGCGCCGCCTATTTCAATGGCTTAAAATCATTTTCCTGCAGATTGAATTTCTCCATAGTTTGCAACATCGGCTCCCTTAACCTGTCAGGATTTGCCACACTCAGTACCCCAACAGTGCTTTGTGGAACAATCACGATTCTAATCTTATCTACCAGGAATGGCATATAGGTGCTTCCGGGATTGTTGTGAAGGATTCTGATGGTGGCATTAGTAGTATTCACCCTCAAAGTATATCTGTAACTGATATTGAATAATTGAACATCTGTATAATTAAGCTGCTGCCAGTTGTAATTTCCAGATCCCAGATCCCTCCGCATATAAACCAACACAATACCTTGTTTCACTGCATTTAAATTTGCTGCCGGTATGGTAAACGTTGTAGTGGTGTCATTTACCGACACGCCATTTTTTCTGAGGTAATAATCTGAAGTAGCTGGCTGCGATACCCATGAAAAGGTATGGTTATCCGGAGTTTCCAGGGCAATCACATTTGAATTGCCATCTGCACCATTTTGCCCGCGCAATGAAATTCCATAAGGGCTCCATGCACCAGTAACTTTCGGACCATACATAACGTAGCTGGAAAGATCAAGATAAAAATCACCATCATTACCAGTTGTGTTTGCAGGTAAACCAACTCCACTTAATAAGGAATGGCCATTACTACCGTTGGTTCCATTGGTACCATCCGCTCCCTTTAAAGAAACCCCGAAACCCCAGCCATCAATTGATTTGGGCCCGTACATCATAACAGCAGGCCGATCCATATAAAAATCTCCGATCTTACCGATGGTAGGATCCGGGGCTCCCAGGCCACTGTAAATGATAGTACCATCTGCTCCCGCGGGTCCCGCCGGGCCTTGAGCACCGTTGGCACCACGGAGTAAAACCGGTATACCCCAACCGTTAACAACTTTCGGCCCATACAACTGATAACTGGATTTATCTAAGTAATAATCACCAACCGCACCCAAGCCCGGTAATGGAGCCCCGTTACCAGCCAGTGTAGTACTCCCATTGATCCCATTTACGCCGTCAACCCCGTTTGTACCGTTAGTTCCGTTGCTACCATTTGTTCCGTTAGTGCCTTTCAATACCAGCGCTACACCCCAACCGGCCCCTGTTTTCGGTCCGTATAAATTACCTGTGTTTTTATCAAGATAGTAGTCGCCATTAACACCAATTGTAGCCGCAGGTACCCCTGCTCCACTGTATATAATACTGCCATCTTTCCCGGCAGCGCCTGTAGGTCCCTGTGCACCTGCCGCGCCCTGTAACAAAATCGGGATACCCCAGCCCGCGGCTATTTTCGGACCATATAACAAGAAATTCGTTTTATCTAAATAATAATCACCAATTATACCCAAACTTGTTCCAGGAGCACCTGAACCGCTTAAAGTAGTGCTTCCATTGGTGCCATTGGTACCGTTTGTGCCATTAATTCCATTAGTGCCATTGGTACCATTTACGCCCATTAAGGTGAGCGGTGTACCCCACCCGGCAGCCACCTTCGGTCCATACAAATTGCCCGTAGCCCGATCCAGGTAATAATCGCCTGAATTACCTGTGGCTATTGCCGGTACACCGGTACCACTATACATAATGCTTCCATCTTTTCCGGCGGCACCTACTGCACCTGTAGTCCCCTGTGGACCGGCAGGCCCCTCAGGCCCAACCAGACCTTGCTCTGAACAGGCAATCATCATGATATACAAACTGAATACCGTGATAGATAAGTATTTTTTCATAATAATAGATAATAGGGTTGATGTTTTGGTAGTTCTATTTTACAGTCAATGAAGGTAAATAAGGCCCCGACTGCATGACCTACTTAGTCGCCGAACGTATTGAACTAATCGTTAAATGAAAAATCATCGGCTAAAAAGATGGGTTTATTGCATCGGGATGGTAAATAACTCTGAATTTCCCTTCTGTCAGCCGGCTGGTCCGGTTTGGATTTGTCTCATAGGAAGCATACAATACCGGCGAAAATGTTCCTTCTATAACATAAGCCGTTTTATCACTTTTATCCACTTTAGTAATTTGTACTGCATTTTCCTGTAAAGGCATATCCGAGGTCACACTAGCCATTTCCCGATCAGAGCTTTTCGCTTCCGGATAATAAAATATACCACTTAGAATTCCATTATCGTTGTTGGTAGATGGATAGGTACCCGGTACAATTTTATCTACCGTATGAAAAGACAGGTCCATCCTCGACCCATCGGGAGCTTCAGCAAAAATGGAGAACTGCCTGCTCAAAGTTTTATAGCTTAAGTTATAAGTTTTAAACTCTTTCGAAGGAAAAGCTTCCCATAAAACCCCGTTAATTTTCACCGAAAAAAACTGCCCAGCATGGTGTTCAGCACCAGCATGTTCCGCAGTTTTATCAGTATGCGAACCTGAACCACAAGAAACCAAAGCGAAAACAAAAGGCAGAAAAAAGCATCTGCCAATTGTGGTTACCAACTTTAAACCGTTTTTCATAAGCCTATATTTTTTATAGCTTAAATTTATACTCAACGGCCTAAAAACAGGTGTAGAAATCTATTAAGAGCAGGTCATAATCGATGAACGGATGTCTTCCTCTTTATAAAAAAGTGACCTGCATTGTTGTACCTTCAGTGTTACTGATAATCTTTAACACTGCATTCATTTTAAATAGCAGTTCTTTTACAATGAGTAAACCATAGCCAGACGACTTACTTTTCACATGTGTGTTGTTCAGCAATTCTTCAATCTTATCTCTTGGGATCACCTCACCTTGATTTAAGATAGATAGAAATGATTGCTTTTGATCGTTAACACCGGCATGCAAATGAATTACGCCATTGGGAAAGGCATGATTGATGGCATTCTGCAACAGGTTACGCAGTACAATCAGCATTAAATTGTGATCGCTTTTGATGTGATCAGGATCTACCGCTCCAATCCGGATATCCAGTCCCTTCAATTCAGCCTGCGCCTGCATAATTACATTTGTTTCTTCAAACAACCGCTTTGTATTGATCTTTTCTATGTTAAGTTCGAAATTATCCATCTGGCTTTTGGACCAAAACAGCAAGTCTTCCATTGTTTCCAACAGTTGGGATGAAGTCTGCATCAGTTTCTTTTGGTGCCTGCTTTTTTCCTCTTCAGGCATAAAAGCAGCATTCTCCTGCTGCAGCTTTAAAAAGGTAAAAAGCTGACTTACCGGACTGCGTAAATCATGAGAAATGATCCCAAACAATTTCGCCTTGGCCTGGTTGGCCTTTGTCAGTTTATCATTTAATGCATCCAGTTCCCGATTCTTTTTGTCCAGCAAAAGATTGGCTTTTTGTTTATTTCTAAAGTTTAAATAAATTAAAGATAGTGCCACCATCAATAAAAATGCACCCCCAATCAGCAACCAGCGCGTTATGGCTTCCTGCCTGAGTTCCAGTTTCCGGTTTTCATTTTCCCTGTTCAACTCTGTGATCTTTTTCTGCTTAAAATCATTCTGAAACCTCGCCTCCATTTCAGCCAGATTTAAAGAGATCTTACTTTGGCTAAGCGAATCCGAAACCGATACATATTTACCAAAATAAGTAGCCGCCCCCGTCAGGTTCCCCGCTTTAATCAACACACCGGTCAGCGCCTTCAATAAGTCTGCATATTGTTCCTTATTGTAAATACGCGATCCATGTTCCGCAATTTTATAATGTCTGATGGCCTCAGTATAATTACCTGATGCTCTGTAATAATCGCCATAAGCCATGTTAACAGGCGAAGTCAGCAATTCATTATTATCCAGTTTTGACTGTCTGTCAGCCTTATCAATATAAGTTTTGGCCTCCCTATAGTCGCCTCCTTTTAAAGCCAGTCCAGCCATTTCGATGTTTGAAGAGACCAGTTCAGACCACTTGGAAGGCTTCGGTCCAACTACTTTTTGCAACAGGTTGTAATACCTGAGCGCTTCTTTTTTATTGGCTAAAAGTGCATAAGTCCTGATCAGTTTACCGTAAGCGGTTACATCATAAATAACCGATAAATTGAGAAAAGGTCGGGCTTCGTTCAAGTACTCTAATGCCTTATTCGGTTGTTTTAAATACAAATATATTTCCGCCACCATCATCAATGCTACCCCATAATCCATTTTAAGTTTCAACACCTGGGTGGTGTCGGCAATCACTTTCAGGAGTTCCACACTCTTTAAGAAATTGCTCAGGGCAATGCTATAATAAAATTTTTGCTGTTGGTTGTACAAGCCTAAATTATAATAAACTGTACCTTTATTTTTTAAGGTATCTGTACTCTCTGCAATTTGTTTCAATTGCTGGGCCGCTACATCAGCCTTACTTTGCAGCCCCATGTAATGATAAACGGAGATCAGATTTCCCAACGGCTTCAAACTTGCTTCTACCAAACCTGCTTTGACCGCCTCGGTATAAGCGGCTTCAAAATGTAAACTGGTCTTCGCAAAATCTTGTTTGTAGTAATATCCTGTACCTATTGCCTGGTTAAAAAAGAATTTATAAGTATGATCACTTACCGCCGCCAGTTTCAACCCTTCTTCTCCAGTCTTAATCAGCAGATTCAGACTTTCCGGGTTTCCAGATAAGGTAGCACTGATTTCAGTACAGGCCTTTTTCTTTTCATTGAGTAATTTAATACGTGCTACATCTTGTGCCCTACACAAGGAAAACAAAAAACAGAAACAAAAGAGCAATAGGATTTTGGTATACATATTAACCGAGTTTAAACGCCGCCCTTGCTTCATGAAGGTAAGTTTTGCCTACAGGCAACATACTGGTACCCATGTCAATCTGCTTTACATGAAAACAATGTACCTTACTTATGGCAATCACATAACTCCTGTGAATCCGCATAAACTTGCCCGCTGGTAGCGATGTCAGGAAACTGGATAAGGCGACTAATGTTAAATAGGTCTTTTTTTCCGTTACAATTTTGGTATAATCGCCAAAAGCTTCCAGATAAATCACCTCACTGGCCTGCAGCCTTACTGTAGAATAGCCCTCCTTAAACACAATACTTTCACAATCAAATAAAACATCGTACGATTGTGCTTTTTCCTTAAGTGCTAAAAAATCATCCAATCGTTTGATACAGGCAGTAAAGCGATCAGTTTCAACCGGTTTCAAAATGTAATCAAAAACTTTCAATTCAAAACATTCCAGGGCATATTCAGGGTGAGAAGAAATTACGACACACTGAGGAGCATACGTTTGGATGCCTTTGAATAACTGCAAGCCACTGATATCCGGCATATCCACGTCGATAAACAAAAGATCAGGCCGGGCAGAACTTATCATTTCCAAAGCTTCTGCGGCATGTTCAAAGCTCCCCAGTAATTTGATCTGGCAAAAGGTTTTAAGTGCCGTTTCAACAGCCAGCCGATCCAGAGCGTCGTCATCAACAATAATGCAAGTCAAAGTGTTTGTCATAAATATTTATTGTTGAAGGTAGTTCTATAACTTCAGGCTACATAGTAAAAATCGACGGATGTTAAACAGAATTTCCATAAAAACAACGGGAATGCCATTCGGATGGTGTACATCCGTAAAAGCGTTTAAATTCCTTAATAAAATGATTCTGGTCAAAAAAACCAAAAGTATATACCAATTCCTGCCAGTTAACCGTATGATGCCGGCTGATAAAACTACTGATGTCGTTAAAGCGGACAATACGGCTATAAGTTTTTGGACTCAAACCTATTTTTTCACGAAACTGATCGCCCAACGTAGTGGTCGACATGGCCATACTCCGCGAGAGTTCTTCAATCCGGATCACCCCATGGTTCTTTCTGATCTGTTCGCAGGCATAAGCAACCTTATCCACTTCTGTCTTTCCCGCCAAAAGTAAACGTTTCAGGAGCCAGGCCTCCAATAATGCAATGGCCTTAAATGGTACTCCGGCAATCTCCCTGAGCTGTTCCGTTAAACTCTGCATCTCTGGAAAAAGTAACCGCATATCCGTTCCCTGATTGGAAAAATACCTTTGCGGAATACCAAAAAGCTTAAAAGCACCATAGGGTTTAAATATAATCTGGACAAAACTTTTAGGAAAACGGTCAAACGATCTGCCCTGATCAAGCAAGCCCACAAAACAAAGGGGATAGCTGGTCACCTCCTCAAGGCCAATTTCACGAAACTCATGGTATTCATCTAAAACAAATGACATCTGCGTATTATCAACCGGATAAATACTCAGCGAACTAAGGCCATCAACAATTCCTCCAGGCTCTATGTAACAATAACTTTCTACATAGGGCTGAAGTGCCTGATGTGGGACGAATACGCCCATGTTTAAATTGTCTTTCATAGGAGATACGAAAATCGACTATATCAAATATAACTTTCTAATCAAATATTCGTTTATCCTTTTCGTTCTTTTTTAGGTTATCAATGTTAAAAAAGTTAAAATCCCTGCTAAATTCCATTAAAACTAAGCAATTTATTACATTCGCATCCATGTTGAAACCACTGATGATCATAATGCTTATTTTGGCTACCGGACATTGCGCCTATGCTCAAAATTCATTCTCTATCAGTGGAACAGTCCGAGATCAGAAAGAGAGTTTACCTGGCGCAGGTGTGTACTTAAGCGGGTATAAAGTGTCGACTGTGGCCGACAGTGAGGGCAAATTTAAAATCAGCAACCTCAAACCCGGAAGTTACGATTTGCTGGTACAAATGATAGGTTACCTCCCCTATTCAAAAAGTGTTGTCATTGCAGATAAATCTGTTCAGGTTGACCTGGTATTAAAAGAAAGTACCACTGCCTTAAAGGAAGTAGTAATTCATGCCGATCCAAACAGGGCCAAATACCTCAAACAATTTAAAGAATTTTTTATCGGAACCACGCCCAATGCTGCACAATGCAAAATACTAAACCCGCAGGTACTAAACATCGATTATGATGTCACCAAAAGTTTGCTCACCATCAAAACATCCGAATTTCTGATCGTCGAAAACAAAGCCCTCGGATACCGACTGAAGTATATGCTGGACAATTTTGAATACAACTCCAGAACGCGCATCATTTACTTTTCGGGGCATCCCTTTTTTGAAGAATTAAAAGCTTCGGGTGCAAAACTTAAAAAATATATTGATAAACGTGAGCTGGCCTATTACGGTTCTTCACAACATTTTTTCAGGTCCCTTTACGAAGGAAAAGCTAAAGAAGAAGGATTTATCCTCAACAGGATGATTAAAATCCCCAATCCCAACCGCTACCCGGATAGCATTATTCATAAAAACCTTGTCCGCCTGAAGGCACCACCAAAATCAACTGTTATCAGCAAGAGTGTACCACCCCGAGACAGTGTTATGATTGCGTTCTGGCTAAAACAGCAGGAAATGCCCAGGTATATTGATTGCCTCGACCGCAAAGAAATCCAACCCGAAAACCTGACACAAACCTATAATCAGAATTTAAAACTCCTGGATTGTAGCGGTGCACTGGCCGTAAGTTATACCAAAGAAAAGGAAACCCTGGCCTATTCCAAAACAGGCTTCTGGGTATTCAGGCCATTAGATATACCCGACTATGAAATATCCATTGCTAATTTGATGCAAAGCCCTATCCGTTTTTATGAAAACGGCAGTGTACACGATTCGAGGGCATTGTTGTACGAGGGATTTTGGGCTTATGAAAAAGTGGCCGACATGGTACCTATGGATTACATACCTGTTGGCCGCAAACCACAGTTGCCTTAGCATTTTTTTCTTTTGTAAATTACTAATATTATTAGTAATTTTAGCTAATGAATTTAGATAAAGAAACACCGGAAAACTATTTTAAAGGCCGCGGCGCTCAGTTTAACCCGCACAACCGTTTTGCGAAAAACGATTATGTCAAAGAACATGAAGAGGGCATAGACGAGTGGGAACAGGAAGATCAGAAAACAACATTCATTCTGGGCAAGTCAAAATCCATTGTCAATAAAGTTGAAAGTCCGGATGTAGGCATGGCCTATTCTTTAAACCCCTACCAGGGTTGCGAACATGGTTGTACCTATTGTTATGCCCGCAATGCACACGAATATTGGGGCTTTAGCGCCGGACTCGATTTCGAACGAAAAATCATCGTTAAAACTGATGCTCCTGTCCTGTTTAAAAAGTTCTTAGAAAGAAAGGGATGGGATGCCTCAGTCATTTCCCTTTCGGGAAATACAGATTGCTATCAACCGGCGGAAAGAAAATTCAGGATCACCAGACAGTTACTGGAAATTGCGCTCGAATACCGTCAACCCATTGGCATGATCACCAAAAACGCTTTGATTTTAAGGGATATTGATCTGCTTACCGAAATGGCAAAACTAAACCTGTGCATTGTTTATGTATCCATAAACAGCCTCAATGAGCAATTGCGACAAAAGATGGAGCCCCGAACCACTACTGCAAAACAACGCCTAAAGATTGTAGAACAGCTGAGCAATGCCGGCATTCCTATGGGCGTAATGGTTGCGCCGCTTGTACCCGGATTAAGCGATCATGAAATCCCTTCTATTTTAAAAACCATAGCCAATTGTGGCGCCATTGCTGCCGGCTATACCGTTGTAAGGTTAAATGGCGCTATTGGTGGTATATTTGAAGACTGGCTCCGTAAAAATTATCCGGATCGTTTTGAAAAGGTATGGCATATGATCCAGTCCTGCCACAGTGGAAATATAAACGACAGCAGGTTTGGTGAAAGAATGAGAGGTGATGGCAATATTGCCCAACTGATTAGAGATACGTTTAAGCTACATTGCAGGTTAAACCATTTAAATGAAGTAAAGCCAGTGCTCAACTCCGGTCTTTTTAAAGTACCTAAGGTTCAACTATCATTTTTTTAAAGCCCTTCGTTAAGGTATCAGCCACACTGCCATCCTTTTTATGGTAGATAATATAAGCCTCCATACCCTTTTTCGACTTCACAAAATCGAGCGCTTCCTGCACGTTCATAGCCATAATAGGGCTATCATATCCATCAGCAGTAACCGCATCCTTAGCGTAAATGGTTACGCTAATCAATGCGTTATCCAAAGGATAACCTGTTTTCGGATCAATCAGGTGGGCCACTTTTTTAGCGCCCTTCTGCAAATATTTCCTATAATTGCCAGCAGTAGTTATTGCCCCATTATTGATGCTGATAACATGCCTGATTACCGGTTCGGAATGGGCCGATGTGGAAGGTCCTTCAATCCCAATCCTCAATGCAGAGCCGTCCGGCTTAGGGCCTTTCATCCTCAGTTCGCCCCCTATTTCTACCACAAAAGACTTTATTCCCTTTTTAATTAGAAAATCGGCAACCACGTCCACACTATACCCCTGGGCAATTCCATTCAAATCCACCTTAATACAGGCTTTCCTTTTCGAAAGATGCTTTCCCTTCAAGCTCAGGTTGTCCATACCAACACATTTCAACAATTCCCTTACCGCAGCACTATCCGGAAATTGAGTGATAGGCTTAGGCCCAAAACCCCAGGCTTGTACCAAAGGCGCAACGGTAACATCAAACCGGCCATTGGTTGCCTTATAAACTGCAAAAGACTTACGCATTACAGCTGCAAAATGAGGATCCAGGTCTATCCCTTCCTTTGTCTCATTGAAACGGTTGATAAGGGAATAAGGCTTATAAAGTGACATGGAAGAATCGATTACGCTTAATATGCTATCAACCGACTGTTTACTCACTATGCTATCCCTGGCAAAATACTTGATGGAATAATCTGTACCCTGAGCATAGCCACGGATGTTATATTCCCGCAAATCGTTTCCTTTAAAAAAGAAAGCGATCAGCGGGATAAATAACAATAAAATATATTTGGTTAATGAAAACACGAAGTGTTAGATAACCTTGGTTTTTCCAGGTGTAGGAATAGGGTATAAACCATTTGCGTCTGGCATCAGCTTAGGGTTTGCATTCCAGCTCAGCTGATCAGGGAACAGACTGTTATTTGCATTTAAAGCATCGTCCCATTTTATCACCTGTCCGGAATAAGTAGCGTAGCGGCCAATAATGGCAGTCATACAACTTTTCGCTGCACGTTCCGCATCCCAGAATTTATACTGGTTTTTGCTGATGGCCTCAAACAGTTCGTCATGCTCGGTTTGATATGGATTAGGGTTGCCCTTGCCTGGGTGGTTATACATTTGCTGGCCTTTATGGTCCCACAATATAGCCTGATTACCTGCTGATAGGTAAACACGGCCTTTGGTACCCTGGAAGGTTTCATCCACACGGTTCGAAATCCCCTCAAAGTGGCGACATTGGCTATACACCACTGCGCCGTCCGCATAGGTTAACTCAACAGCATGGTTGTCATAAATTTCTCCATAATCCTTTCCGGTTCTCCAGGCACGGCTACCAGTTCCCTGAATGGATACCGGATAAGCATTTTTAACCCAGTTGGCAATGTCAATATTGTGTACATGTTGTTCTACAATATGGTCTCCGCACAGCCAGTTAAAATAATACCAGTTGCGCATCTGATATTCCATTTCGGTTTGGCCCGCCTGTCTTGGTTTTACCCAAACACCACCACTGTTCCAATATACCTGTCCACCGGTAATATCGCCTATAGCGCCATCCTGAATACGTTTCAAGGCTTCTCTGTAATTGGTTTGGTATCTGCGTTGCAAACCTACCACTACGTTTAATTTCTTTTGCTTTGCCAGTTCTGCAGCAGCCAGCACCTTACGGATACCTGGCGAATCAACCGCTACCGGCTTTTCCATAAACACATGTTTACCTTTGTTTATGGCTTCTTCAAAATGCATTGGCCTGAATCCCGGGGGCGTAGCCAGCAATACCACATCTGCTAAAGCAATGGCTTTCTGATAGGCATCAAAACCAACAAAACGGCGTTCTTTTGGAACATCAACTTTAGCTCCAAATTTGGTAGAAAGATCATTATAAGTCTCATCCAGTCTATCCTGGAAAGCGTCGGCCATAGCCACCAGCTTAATATTTTGTTTGGTGCTTAGCGCTTGTGTTGCCGCACCGGCACCGCGACCGCCGCAACCAATCAGTGCTATTTTAATAGTATCGTTTACTGATGAATGAGCTCCGCCATTGGCAAAAGCCACTCCATTTAACATCACCCCTCCGGCAACCAGGGCCGATGTTTTTAAAAATTCACGACGTTGGTCGCGCAATTCTTCCTTGTTCATTTGATTTAGTTTTTATGTGGTTCTTAATTTGTGTTTTTCAGTTAGAAATCCTTGATAGGCGCTTTGCCGTAATAGGCATCAATTTCTTCCTTAGAAGGAACTTTTACCGGTCTCACCAACCGCATACCAATAAAGGGGGCTTCAGGGAACCACCAGTTGCTTTTTGGCATCTGAGGATCCAGCTGTTTCCATACCGGATCTGAAGGTAGTCTGGATGCCGATCGGGAGTCTTTAGCCGAAGCTTCATATGATCCGCCCCTGATGACGTGTGCGTATAATTTTGAAGGTACCGCAACCGGGTTTACAGCCTTATCGCCTTTTACACCGGCATAAAAATCTGCTACATACTGATCGTAAGTCCACTCGGCCACGTTTCCATACATGTCAAATAAGCCCCATGCATTTGGCTTTTTTGTGCCCACCTTATGCGTTTTGCCATCAGCATTGGCTTTATACCATGCATATTCACCTAAACCCGATTCGTCATCTCCAAAAGCATATTCTGTGGTGCTACCAGCGCGACAAGCATATTCCCATTCTGCTTCAGTTGGCAACCTGTAAAAAACTCCCGTACGGGCATAAAGCCACTTACAGAACTGAATGGCATTATAGTGGGTCATGGCCAAAGCAGGCTGCCCTTCCTTGCCCATACCAAAAGTCATATCCAGGTAGGGTTTGGTAGGCCTGGTCACTGCGTCAACATTTGCAGGCACTGCGCCAATGCTATGGGTGGTTTCATAATCCTTATACAAAAAGGGTTCAAAAATGTCCCAGGTTACTTCATAGGCGCCCATCCAAAAAGCATCCAACTTTACCTTATGTACAGGTTGCTCGTCTGCTTTGCCTTTTTTGCTACCCATTAAAAATTCACCAGCCGGAATGGCCTTCATTTCGAAACTCAATGCGGTACCGTTAATCTTTTGTGTGTAAGCTTCCTGTTTCTCCTGGGCCGATGCCTGAAAAGCACAGAAAAGCAAGGGTAATACCCATGTTTTTTTTAATTTCATTATAAATGTTTGATACTTAATAATATTTTAACCTAACCTATTTCATATCTAAAATAGAGGCATTTATCTTAAATACCAAACGCTAACCACACATAATTTCAGAAATTGTGTAAATAACACACTAAGTAGGCAAAAAAGGCAACAATCCCCCAATAAAAAACCCTGATAAGCTTATCGCTTACCAGGGTTTCTCTCCACAAATCCGGCATATTATTCTATGCTTCCTTCTTCTTTTTTCTTTTTCTTACCCGGACTTTTATTCTCTACCACAATCTTATCATTTTCTTTGTCGTAATCAATTTCCAGAATATCTCCTTCATGGATTTCACCTTTAAGGATTTCTTCGGCAATTGGATCTTCCAGGTACTTCTGAATGGCACGTTTCAGCGGACGGGCACCAAAGTTGGAATCAAAGCCTTTATCAGCGATAAACTCTTTAGCTTTTTCGGTCAGTTTCACTTCATAACCTAAGTTATGTACACGTCCGAATAAAGATTTCAATTCGATATCAATGATTTTGAAGATCTCTTCTTTACCCAATGAGTTGAATACCACTACATCATCCACACGGTTCAAAAACTCTGGCGCAAAAGCACGTTTCAGTGCATTTTCAATTACCCCTCTCGAATGTGCATCAGCCTGGTTGGTTTTGGCCGAAGTAGAGAAACCTACTCCCTGTCCAAAATCTTTCAGCTGGCGTGCACCAATGTTGGAAGTCATAATGATAATGGTATTTCTAAAATCTACCTTACGACCCAAACTATCGGTTAACTGTCCTTCGTCCAACACCTGTAACAGGATATTGAAAACATCAGGGTGTGCTTTTTCAATCTCATCCAGTAAGATTACAGCATAAGGTTTTCTGCGTACTTTTTCAGTCAACTGTCCACCTTCTTCGTAACCTACATATCCCGGAGGCGCACCTACCAAACGTGAAACCGCAAATTTCTCCATATACTCACTCATGTCAATCTGGATCAGCGAATCATCGCTATCAAACATGAAACGGGCAAGCTCTTTGGCCAATTCAGTTTTACCTACCCCCGTAGGGCCAAGGAAAATAAACGAACCAATTGGTTTTTTAGGATCTTTTAATCCGGCTCTGGTACGTTGGATAGCCTTAGTTAATTTTTTAATTGCATCATCCTGTCCTATGATTTTAGCGGCAACCGTTTCGTACATATTCAATAGTTTGGTACTATCGGTTTGTCCAACACGTTGCAAAGGAATTCCGGTCATCATCGAAACCACTTCAGCCACATTATCTTCTGTAACAGTATAACGTTTGGTTTTGGTTTCTGCCTCCCACTCGGCCTTTGCACGGTCCAGCTCTTCCAAAAGATTTTTCTCTGTATCTCTCAGTTTTGCTGCCTCTTCGTATTTCTGGCTTTTTACAACCTTATTTTTTTCCAGCTTAATCTCTTCAATTTTATTCTCGATGCCGATGATGTTTTCAGGCACATGAATATTGGTCAGATGCACTCTTGATCCGGCCTCGTCCAAAGCATCAATAGCTTTATCTGGCAAAAACCTATCGGTAATATACCTCGAAGTAAGGGCCACACAGGCACTAATCGCTTCATCGGTATAAGTTACCCCATGGTGATCTTCGTATTTTTCTTTGATACGGTTCAGGATCTCGATGGTTTCATCAGGAGAAGCAGGCTCTATCATTACTTTTTGGAAACGACGGTCTAAAGCACCATCTTTTTCAATGTACTGACGATACTCGTCCAGTGTAGTGGCACCGATGCATTGAATTTCGCCCCTTGCCAAAGCAGGTTTGAACATGTTTGAAGCATCCAGCGATCCCGAAGCACCGCCCGCACCTACAATGGTATGAATCTCATCAATAAACAGGATTACATCTGTCGATTTCTCCAGCTCGTTCATCACCGCTTTCATACGTTCTTCAAACTGTCCGCGGTATTTGGTACCGGCAACCAGCGAAGCCAGATCCAACGTAACCACGCGTTTGTTAAACAATACCCTCGATACTTTACGCTGAACAATACGCAATGCCAGACCTTCGGCTATAGCCGATTTACCCACGCCCGGTTCACCAATCAGGATCGGGTTATTTTTTTTGCGTCGCGATAAGATCTGCGATACACGCTCAATCTCTTTCTCACGGCCCACTATAGGATCTAAACGGCCTTCTTCGGCAGCCTTGGTCAGATCTCTTCCAAAATTATCTAGAACCGGAGTTTTAGATTTGATATCGGAAACCTTTTTAGGGCTGCTAAATGATTCTTCTTCACGATAGTCATCATCACCACCTGTTGATGCACTATTTTGTGTTTCGTCTCTGAATCCGTTTTTATTCACCTCAACCTCCTGTTTAAATATCTCGTAATTGATGTTAAACTGTAGTAAAATTTGTGAAGCAATATTATCATCATCGCGAAGGATAGAAAGCAATAAATGCTCGGTACCTATCAAATCGCTTTTAAAAATCTTTGCTTCCAGATAAGTGATTTTTAATACTTTCTCTGCTTGTTTGGTCAATGGGATATTACCCAGATTAACCGTAACGCTGGACGTGCCTCTTACAGAATCCTCAATCGAACGACGAAGTTTTGAAGTATCAACACCCAAAGATTTTAATATCTTAATGGCCATACCATCGCCCTCGCGGATCAGGCCCAGCAACAAATGCTCTGCCCCTATGTAATCGTGTCCTAATCTCAGGGCTTCTTCCCTGCTAAAGGAGATCACGTCTTTGACTTGTGGTGAAAATTTAGCTTCCATATATACCTTTCTAATTCGGGAATGCTCTAAACTATAAAATTTGTTTTATAAATAAGCACCCGTCTTTTTATTATTTTATCAACAATTACGCCACAGCGACAGAAATAGATGTTACAACTGCCGTTATTTCAGAAAACTTACCAAGTTCTGACTTTATTGGCGATATTTGCAAGTCAATACGCAATTATGTCAGACGAAAAAATAATCTTTTCAATGGCGGGGGTAAATAAGATTTACCCTCCCCAGAAGCAAGTTTTAAAAAATATTTACCTGTCCTTTTTTTATGGCGCAAAAATTGGCGTTATCGGTTTAAATGGCTCTGGTAAGTCTTCATTGTTAAAAATCATTGCCGGGCTCGACAAATCTTTCCAGGGCGAAGTGGTTTTCTCGCCGGGTTATACTGTTGGCTACCTGGCCCAAGAGCCTGAACTGGACAACAACAAAACCGTAAAAGAAGTTGTTGAAGAAGGTGTTGCCGAAATTACAGCCATATTAAAAGAATACGAAGAAGTTAACGAAGCATTTGGTTTGGAGGAGAACTACTCTGATCCGGATAAAATGGATAAGTTAATGGCCCGTCAGGGTGAACTGCAGGATAAAATCGATAGTGTTAATGCCTGGGAGCTGGACTCTAAACTGGAACGTGCTATGGATGCCTTGCGTTGCCCTGATCCTGACACCAAAATCGGTGTGTTATCAGGAGGTGAGCGCCGCCGTGTGGCCATGTGCCGCCTGTTGCTGCAGGAACCTGACGTATTGTTGCTGGATGAGCCTACCAACCACCTGGATGCGGAAAGTATTGACTGGTTAGAACAGTTTTTACAGAACTATAAAGGAACCGTTATTGCGGTAACGCACGACAGGTACTTCCTTGACAATGTTGCCGGATGGATTCTGGAACTTGACCGGGGTGAGGGCATTCCATGGAAAGGGAATTACTCGTCGTGGTTAGATCAGAAAGCAAAACGTCTGGCACAGGAAGAAAAAACGGAAAGCAAACGCCAGAAAACTCTGGAGCGCGAGTTGGAATGGGTACGTATGGCGCCAAAAGCACGTCATGCCAAATCTAAGGCGCGTTTGTCCAACTACGACAAGCTGGCCTCCGAAGATTCGAAAGAAAGAGAAGATAAACTGGAGCTTTTTATCCCTGCAGGACCGCGTCTGGGCAATGTAGTAATTGAAGCAAATAATGTTACAAAAGCGTATGGCGACAAGCTATTGTTTGAAAACCTGAGCTTCTCGTTACCACCGGCAGGAATTGTGGGTATCATTGGCCCAAATGGTGCAGGTAAAACCACACTTTTCCGGTTGATTACCCAGCAGGAAACACCCGACAGCGGTACTTTCCGCGTAGGGGAAACCGTATCATTGGGTTATGTAGACCAGATGCACAATGACCTGGACCCTGAAAAAACTGTTTATGAGAACATTACTGACGGTTTAGATAATATACAGTTGGGTAATAAAGCTGTTAATGGAAGGGCTTATGTATCTAAATTCAATTTCAATGGTGGCGATCAGCAGAAAAAAGTTGGGATATTATCAGGTGGCGAGCGCAACCGGGTACACCTGGCTATTACGTTGAAAAAAGGAGCCAATACATTGCTGCTGGATGAGCCGACCAACGACATTGACGTGAACACTTTACGTGCACTGGAAGAAGCCCTGGAAAACTTCGGTGGCTGTGCAGTAGTGATTAGTCACGACAGGTGGTTCCTTGACCGTATTTGTACGCATATTCTTGCTTTTGAAGGTGAATCGCAGGTTTACTTCTTTGAAGGAAACTACAGCGATTACGAAGAAAACCGTAAGAAACGTTTGGGTGATGTAACACCGCACAGGATTAAATACAAAAAACTGGTATAAATTTCAGTTTTCAATAGAAAGCCGGGTATTACTTTAGAGCGATACCCGGCTTTTTTTGTACCTCATTAGCGGTGTTTGTGGTCTAAAACACCCTAATTATTTATACTGTTGCTGTATTTTTTCGAGCAATATTTTGGTCTTTTTAATGCCTTCATCTTCCGATCCCGGACCAGAGAATTCAATCCCTACAATGCCTCTCCATTTTGCGGCGCTGATGATTTTGAACATCTTGTAATAGTCAATATCGTTTTCGTCGCCCGCGGCGTTAAAGTTCATGGATTTGGCACTTACGCCTTTGGCATAAGGCATCATTTCTTCTACGCCCAAATATTTGTCGTATTCTTTTCCTCCACCCAGGGCGAAATTACCAAAATCGGGCAGAGTTCCGCAGTAAGGGTTGTTTACCTGTTTAATCACGTCGGCCAGCCAGGCGCCGTTTGAAGAATGACCGCCGTGGTTCTCAACAATCACATTGATCTTGTTTTTTTTGCCGTATTCGGTCAGTTTACCCAGGCCATCTACCGCAGCAGCTTTTACCTGCTCGGCCGATCCGGCACCTGCAGCATTTACACGAATGGTTTTACAGCCCAGGTATTTGGCTGCATCAATCCATTTGTAGTGGTTTTCAACTGCTTTTAGTCTAGCTTTTACATCTGCATCACCCAAATTACCTTCACTATCCACCATAATGAGATGGTTCTGTATACCCTCCGAATCGGTACGGTTTTTCAGTTCCTTTAAATAAGCAGGATCTTTTTCTTTCTTATCGAAAAACGGGCTTACATATTCTACAATATTGATCCCGAAATCCTTTTTAGCTTTTAAAGGGAAATCGAGATTGGTTAGCTTTTTGGCAAACAGCGTGTTGTGCAACGACCATTGGGCCAGTGAAATGGTAAAGAACTCTTTTTTCGCAGTGGCACTAAAGGCCTCCAACGGGACTAAAGAACCCAACGCTGCTGCTCCGGTGAGCATGCCCAGGTCTTTTAGGAAACTTCTTCTATCTTTTGTCATCATTTGTGGTTTTAGGAGTTACAAGATAAAAAATATTTAGAAAGGAAGAAAACTACACTTCATCTTCTACAGTTTCATATAATTTTTGCACTTTCTATTGTGTAATTTACTGCTAATTACGATATCTGGGTTGATAATGCGCTGTCATTATGGATATTTGGCTTTTTATATTAACGAGGGATAATGTTTTTGAATGCTGTTCATATTTTAGCAAAAAAAGAAGTAACTATTTTTCTAATTGTATCTTATCATCAGCTTTTAAGAACTCTTTATCGCTACATTAACTTCTTAAGTTCATTAATAATAGCTAATATTCCAATTAACACTATTAATGCGGCTCCAAGAAAAGCCCGAAGAGATGCAGCAAATAACATATCACTAGTCTTATACTTATAAAACTTATGCCTAGTCATCAGAAACGCCCCTACTGTTAAACAGGCAACCCCTATTATAAAAAGTGTAATATTCATGACTTTTAACCTTCTTTTCCGAAAACGCCCTCTACATTCCACCTTCCAATAACAGATTCATAAAATCTCGCCCTTCGTGTCAATCCAAGTTATTTCAAATTTTTAGAAATTAATAATTGCTGTATAAAATATGAAGATTTCGGGACAGACTTACCTTTTCCAAAAATATCATCAATCTCAAACTGAGCTTGAGTATAACCCAATTCTTTAGCTCTTAATAGATAATACAATGACATATTTCTTGTTGCCTCATCATTACTGTAAAGTTTCAGTCCATCAATAGAAACTTTATCGTTCATTATAATAAATAAATGATAATATGCTTGTGGACACTTATATTTATTTGCCATGATTAGCGAATAATAATAAAGCTCATATATTTGAGTATTCATTAAATAAGCATTTGAGATATTGGCATATGCCTTAAAGTCTCCTTCATCAATCGCTTTCTTCCAGAGTTTAATAGTTTCTTCTTTATTTAACTTAGTGTGAGTAGGAATTTCAGGAACAAATTGTCTTTGTTTTTTGTTATTGCACGAAACCAAAAGTATCAGCATTAAACAGATTAAAATAAAAGAGAGTGTTTTCATTTTAATTTAATTTTAAGTAATTTTCTACAACCCCGCCAGTAACTTCGCCTGTTTTGCCGGCATTATTAATTATTGCATCCTCTCAATTAATAATTTGCGTGTTCACACTCATAGATGAAATACCATAGGATCAATCAAATTACATCCCCCTCATTGCCTGCTAATATTCTTGTTACGTTTACTGCAGTTCACCTAATGAACAAAAAACCAACATTGACACCAAATACTATCTTTGGTTTTCTACCGAAAGCATGCATTAATACTAAAACACGTTAACAAAAAAAAACACACCACTTATCACTAAAAATATAATGAAAAAATAATAATATTTTTCAAATTTTTTCGACTTTACATTATCAACTAAGCTCAAAATCTTTTCATGAAAAAGAAATTGTATCAATATTTGAAAACAGCTAACAAAAAAAAGTGCCGCCTTCCAATTAAATTGAATCTGATTATTAATAAACATTATCCATGCAAAATCGGCTATCAAAAGTATCGTTAAACTTGCCCCAATTTTGTACTCCTTGGAATGATGTCCATCTTTTAGCCAAAATGATGTAACGAAATAAAGTGAGTATGCATTAAAAGATATAAGAAATTTCCTAATTGTATCTATCAAGCGTGTCTTTCATTTAGAATAATGTAGCTACATTATAAAACAACAAGTTGCGCAGTTTTTTCTCCTTCGCCTCAAGCGAAGGCAAATAGTTTTTAGGTACCAAAAAACACAGCTTGCAGGTATAAAACAAGTAATAGGCTGCATAAATGTTTATACAGCCTATCGGCTAAACAGCAAAGTCCATTTATCTTTCCAAGATACAGAAACATTTCTATCAGCCAAACAATTTAAAGTTCTGTTACTATTTCATAATAAATATTATCTCCAGTTTTTATCTTATTCAACCCTACTTCATATTTATCGGATCTTGAGTACTCTTGCTCACAGTTTGTAAAATCGATTCCCAGATCCATTAAAGGCTGGATATTATCTCCAATAATTTGAAAAACATCAACACCTAAGATGCTTACACCCTGCTTTTCGCACTCATTAATAAACTCTATAGCCTCATTGGCTTTAAGTAAAAAAAGCCCATAACGATTCAAGGCTTTCTTCTCGAACAATTTTTCAATTTTATTTAATATCATCTTTTTGGAATGAATGGATTTACTATAGTATTATCTGGCACCCAATTCGGATCATTTCGATTGCTTACTTGAATTATATCACCAGTTTTATTGTCCTTCACAACATAGCTGCCATCTCTGTTAAAATATGCCGTTGATGAATTACCATTAGCTCTATTTGTAGCCTGACTTGTAGCATGTGGCCTTTCTACCGTTCTTTCAATACTTTTTTCATCCCAACCTCTTCGTCCCATTTGTTTTTGGATTTTATCTCCGATTCTAACTATACTCCCGGTAGACTTTCTTAGAAAACTAAATGCTTTATAAAGTTTCCCTAAGATCCCAGCAGGTATAACTATAGATTCAATTGTATAATCTGGTGAAAATGGGGGATCATACGGATATTTCCTTGGATCAAACATTATTGATTGTCCAGGTTGGATAATTTGACCAATCATCTCATTATAATTCACACCGGGCTTTTCATACCCAAAGATATTTAAGCCATTCTTACTCCCATCCCATTTTGACTGGTTAGGAACAATATAGATTGACGGGTCGCCATCATTTACATGTTTGATTACTCTTCCATTACCATCTACAAATGTGGATGCTATGTGATGAGGTTCTTCTTCGACTCTCATACCATCTGGATCAATTGAATTAATTGGGTTATTAAGAACATAATTATATGGGGATGCATTGATATAGTTCTCCGCCATTGGATCCACCATATTCCACCTACCAATCACCGGGTCGTAGAACCTTGCCCCGTAATCCAACTGATCCAGTCCCAATTCGTTCTGCATTTCCTTCCCATTGTACTTATATTGGTTTTGTGGACTGGCAGTTAAAGCATTGCCTGGGTTCATCTCCATCCCAAAAGCATAATAATCCTGCACCTGAACAATGTCTCCGTTACCCCTTATCGTAGCCCTAGTATTGCCCAGATGATCCTTCAACATATACTCGTAACTATAATTGGTGCCCGGCAATGCCCTTCCCTCTTCGGTCTGAATAAATTCCAAAGCACCATTGTTGTATTCAATCCCGCCCACGTAATCACGAACATTAGCCCCAAATATTTTCTTCAGTTTTCTACCTGTAGCATCATAAACGTAGTTGATTGATTCTCCGGTACTGGCTTTGGTAATAGTTTGCGGCAGGTTCAGGTAATTGTAACTGATCACAATTCCCTTTCTGCTGTCTGATTTCTGGTTCCCGTTCTCATCATAATCGTAAGTACTACTTTGAGCTGCCGAACCAGCGTCCGATACCCCCCAGAGTTTATTGCCTTTTATGCCTGAATTTGTATAGCTGTAACTCAGATCATTCAAATAACCTGATACCGCATTCTTACGCTTCAATGAAGTAATATTCCCCATCACATCGTACCCCAGTTCTTCATTAAATTTATCCGTTAAGCCTGGGGTAGTGTACTCTGCTTTTTTTAAACGGTTCAGTTTGTCATAATCATAACTATAACTTTGAAGTTGCTGGCTTAAGCCAATTCCTCCAGGAACTTTGGTTTGCCAACTCAATGAGCCGATGTTCCCATTAAAAGCATCAGGCTTATTGGCGTAGCTGAGCTCCATACCAAAAACCGTATTTGAAGTGACATTATTGAGATCGTTAATTCTGCTCATCCAGCCTCTTTCGTTATATGCGTAAGAATTCTGCTGAATAAAGGTAGCTCCATTATCTATACTATGCAAATCTTTGTTTAACAGCTGCCCGAGCTCATTATAGGTCAGCTTACTCAAAACCACTTCCTGTTGTCCGTTGATGGATTCCATGATGGCCAGTTTCCGGCCCATATGATCGTATTCATAACGGTTGGCAATAGCAGTAGCCGGGCCTGTGGTCGCGCCAGTATGCGTACTGGTACTGGCTGTCAGTTCTCCTGCAAAATTCCAGGTATTATCCACAATGTCTTTTCCACCCAGATGGTTCTCTGCAGCGGTGCGGATCACCCGGCCTTCTTTATCATAATAGTTTACACTTAAGTACCGGGTACTGCTGTTGATCAGGTACACAAAGCCACCGGTTTGCAAGCCTTTGGTTCTTGCGGCCTGCATTTGCGTCAACCCATCCGGCTGAGGAAAACTGTTGCCCGGAAAATCATAATTGTCGTAATAATTGATGCTGTAATAATAGGCAAAAGCTTGCGGGAAGGAAAGGTTATCATACCCCACCCCGGTGCTTACCCGGTTTTCCCAAAGGCTGGCCTGACCATTTACCGTGGTCTGCAAATCTGCTCTTGAAGTCCCTGCGCTATACAATCCGGTCATTACCACTCGTCCCAGCGCATCATACTTGGTAAATAACCACTGACCCGCGTTCTTTTGTACAGCATCCCGGCTCAAGACCAGCTGATCCAGTTTGTTATAAATCATTTCTTCCCAACCTTTGCCCGGAATCTGCTTTTCTATCAACCGTTTACGGCCATCGTAATGGTAACCATAAATAAATTGTTTAAAGGTATCATCTGCTTCTGTAAAGCTACTTAACGGACTTTGCCCGTTTTCATTCACTGCTGGGGGCAATACATACCGCAGGTTCCCTAGGTCATCATATACATAATAGGTAGAATGGGCAATTTCCCCGGTATTGAATGTCCTTTTTAGGACCACACGGCCTTCCAGGTCTTTAAATTCTTCTGTCGTTCCCGATTTCCCGTCAGTGGCTACCCAGTTTTCGTCTTTGGCGATCTGCTTGTATAAACGGCCGGGAGCATAGTTTGTAGTTCCCATTGCCCCGTTTGAGGTTACTATCCAAAGTTTTACTTCATCTGCAATATTGGTACTGTACTCCATTTTTTGGGTATGGCCAGCGTTCAACTGCCAACTGCTCCCCGGAGCTCCCTGCTCCAGCACCCGATTCAGCGGCGAAGCCTCAAACCGGGTTTCACTAAATGGAAAAGCTGTTCTTACAATTCCATTAAGCTGTTGTGGATCTGTACTCCCCGGTGGATTGTAAAACAAGCCTATTCCCTGCCCGGAACTTAAAGCATTGGTTTTATAAGTCCCATTTCCTGTTCCAGGATCTACATAGGACAGGTATTTAAATTGTTCTCTACCAAAGGCATCATAAGCTACAGGCTGCACCACATCTTTAAATGCAGGGCTGCCCTGTACCGTTACCGTTTGAAGGGGCCTACCCAATCCATCAATATACTGAACGGTTTGGTTCACCTCACAGGTGCTCCTGATACTGTCAATATTCTGAACATTAACATTGGGCATTTTAAAAATTTTGGTGCTGATATAATTCTGATTGGTACTTGGGATCCCCGCAAAAGGTACACATTTCTGAAAGCTTGCACCGGTAAAAATCCTGACTGTTTTACCCGCCGGAATATGAAAACCGTCCAACAGAGTAACACTATTGGTAGCCTTAATCTCCGTTTGGTTACTGTAAGTGTTTAATGTAATATTGGGTTGCTGAGCATTTGCTTTTCCAAATACGCTCATCAAACAAATTGTAACATATTTCCATGCCATTTCTGGCCTTAAATTCAGCTGTTTTTTCATAAGATGAAGCGTTATGGTTTATAATGGTAATCGTAACTTTTGATGATATTCCCATCCTGATCTTTAACATGCTTTAATCTTTGGAATCCATCATATTCGTAATAAGAGATCAAGCCTTTAGGATCGGTAAAACTGACTATACCGACCTGTGGGACATATAGATAAGATCCGACCTGGCCGCGAGGTAAGCCCAAACGTAAGGACTGCATACTTTGTTGAATAAAGCCGTTGGAAACACTAATTGCGTTTAACTGATTGATCACAGAAGAACCACCTAAGGCAATCTCCGATTCAACAGCCGTTGCATTTTTTACTTCTGCTAAAAGATGTTGCCCGTCATATCCCCAAATGTAACTTGTAGATGGGCCATTGGCTATAGAAACTTCCAATGGATTTCCCCTGTAGTCATATTTCAAATAGGCTACATTCTCCTTGTATAAATCTGACGGCTGAAAACCCGTCGGTGGACCTTGGAAAGGAAGTATTCCTAAATTTTGATTACTAAACTTAAAACTACTCAACAATTGGGGGGTCGCAATTTCCAGATTCATTATGCTGCCAATCTTTCCTGTACCATCTGAAGAATAATTAATCAGATTACCACTAACAACACGTTTTACACCGTCCTTTTCAGTATATCGAACCTGTTCTACTGGAAAATCTCTCATGTGCTTTATCTTCATACTATCTAATGACAATTCACCTGAAGCATAATCCTCCGGATAGGTTACATTCATAATTAGCTTTTGTCCGTCACTACTTATCTTTTGTTGCTTTGTGACCAACAAATGGGATAGATTATCATAGTCGTAAAGTTCTTTTTCAATTAAAGTTGAAGTCTGTCCATTTTTTTCTGAATAAGTATTGGTAATAACAGAATCCAATTTATTCCAACTGGTGTTCAGCTCAAATTTATTTATATCAACAGCAACTATAACGGGTGGAAAAGTCGATGACTTAAAAACTCTTGAACTACGGTTCCTGGCTATGTAATATTCTTTACGATAATCTAACTCTGGCTTATTGCTATAATATTTCCAGATCTCCTTAACTTTCTTTCCTTCATTATTTTTAAAAGAGGTATAGAATTCTTCACCACTCTTTCTTCCACTATATCCTAATGGTGCACCAGGAATTAAATACCCTTTGTATACATCTGCTATTTTATCTATAAAATTGCTAAATCTGTGCGTAACGGAGCCATTCTCAGCATTTCTTCCAAATTTTTCAACTACATTATCATAACCGACGCTAACGCCCGAATATTGAGGGAAATCGAAAAAACTAAATGAGTTATACTCCTCATAATACCCATATACAACGCCCAAGACCTGATAGTCAGTCACCCTTAGAAAAGGCATATTAAAATAAGGGTTAGGGTTGGCCAAAACTGGCGATTCTATGCCATTATTGGTGTAATCGTAAGCAATGATTTCCTTTATGGCATTCCCGTCTATTTTTAAAATTTCTTTAACACGAAGGCCGCCAACCTCGGTATTAGCGCTAGCCGGATCATTATTTATTCCAAAATACCGCAGGTCGCAGTTCCCCCAATTCGGTCCTCTTACAGATAAAACCAGTCGATATACACCATTGGTCAGGCCCACGCTTGCATCCGCAACCTGGTTTTTCCAAACCGCACCGCTATAGACATTATTATTATTTGCGTCATATATGTCAACGCCTGTCGAATAATACTGTTCATCATAATCCACATCCCCTATCGCAGTACATGCGAAATGCAACAATGCAGTTTGCGCACAGGTTACAGAAAATGTATATTCAAAAGTTTCGAGTTGCTTAAAAGTCGATTCACCCGAAATGGTATAATCTGAAGGCAAGTTACATCTCTCTTCATTTTTCTGTATATGGGGTTCATACAAAATACTATCTACTCCTCCCGAGGGGAATTTAATTTTATTCAGTAATCCTATCTTTGCAAATGCACTATTTGGAGTTCTGTCGGCAAAATCTGGTATATCTAAACTTGATGCAGTAAAACTACTCCCTTTCGGTTTTGGGATTAAGGATCTGTTGCGTTTGCCATTAAAAAATCCTGAATGGTCTTTCGAATAGGATAATCTCGGAGGAAGCGAATTCCTTTCAATATAATTAAATTCATAATTCTCCTTCTCTCCTTTGTTTCCCCAGATATTCAAAGCATCGAGAAATAATCTTTTTTCTATTAAGCCTGAATAATTATTATCATACAGACTGGATGTTTTAATGGAATATGATTGACTAAATTCAATAGTTTTTAATAAGCTATCTCTTTCTTTAAATATAATTTTGTCCAATCGCAATGATCCGGTGATATCTTCCCTATTTTGGTACTGAAAAGTCAAACTCGTTCCAAAATTAGAAGATATCCTGGTTAGAAACTTTCCTGTATTGTATTGTGTTGTTACACAACTTTGATATGAAAATTTCCGGGGGACATATATAACCTGATCATCCATTAGCTTTGCAGCAGTTTCTGAAACCGAAGAAGCATAAGAATAGGCCTTTGTATCATAATCGAATGAAATATATTCTCCCAGAGGATGTTCAATTCTGCTAAGCAGCCAGGAGTTTGCAACATATTGTCGACTGCCCCCACCGGTCTGACAATTGTTCACCGTTTTTACTTCTTCAATATCAGAGAACATATATTTGACTCCTTTTGAAGTAGTAATCACAAAACCCGATGAAGGATCTCCAATTATGTTTAGATTATTTTGATCTAATTTCCTAATAACCTGAGATTCGATGATAAACCTACCCGAAGTACCTTCCACTGAAAAAGTAAATATATCAGGCTGATTATCTGCATAAGGACTCAATATAACTTCCAAAAAATTATTCCAGGCAGCCCAGTCAGTGAGGTCTGCAGGTGGTGCTACAAAAGTTGTTTGTTCATCTGGTTGTCCTAAAACGGTCCTGGAAATAAATCCTCCTGTGTTCAGGTTCCATCCCAAGCCAACAACCGAAGAAATCTGGTCAACCATTATACCATTCGAACTATACGATAGGGAAACTGGTACCTGAAGTCTTTTGGCTGAAAGCGTTACTAAAGGGATATTTTCTGAAATAGCCCCTGTATGCAAAGATGTGGTGGCATGGGCATTTTTAGTTAATCCAACTACATCAGGAGTATTGGGTAGAATTTCAACCGGTTTAAATACGTCGTCGTTTACTTGAGCAATCCCTGGAGCAGAAACCAAAAGGCAGAAAAATAAAAACAGATAAAACAGAACCTTCTTCATAGCAATATTAAATTTTGCACTAAGAAAAACAAACTCAGTGCAGCCCCCCTGCACTCTAGAAAATAATTAAAAGATCTTCTGTTTATTTTAAAGACAAACTACTTAACCGCCTTACCCTCTACCTTTTTATACTTAAAATTTAAGCTCCCCTGGTCCTGGTAAACATATGTCCTTCTCACTTTACTATAAACTATGGGTGCATCCAACTGCTCTCTCATAAAATTCAGCGTATCAAACAATGTACGCCTGGAAATTTTCAAATGTTCGGCTAAACGATCAGGACTACCTGTACTTTTTTGCCTGATTAAGGCATCAATTGTAATTACCCGGTTTAAATCAACTTTCATAACATTATATATTAAGCGTTAAAAACTATTACTCATTTCAAACATTGGCAGGTACATCGCCACCAGAATAAATCCAACCACCAGCCCTAAAAAAATAATGATCAGGGGCTCTATCAGCTTACTTAGCGTGTTGGTCTGATGTTCTATTTCATCCACATACTGCGTGGCGATATTTTCGAAAAAGTAATCCAGTTTATTGATTTCCTCTCCCACCTTTATCAGCTGTACCAGCTTTGGCGGATAAATGCTGAAGTCACGTAAACACTCGTGCAATGCCCGCCCCTCCATAATGCCCTGCTCTACTTTTTTTAACGAAACCTCCAATGGGTAAAAAACAATGGTCTGACCCGACATCGAGATAGCCCGCAGCAACGGAATTTTTGTACTCACCAGCAAGCGCATGGTATTGCAAAACCTGGCCAGGTAAATCTTCTTCACCAGCTCGCCCAACACGGGTATTTTCAATACCATATCGGAAGTTACTTTTCTGAAGCCGGTGCTATTCCTGTTCCTGTAAATCAGGTAAACCAGCAAAGCCAGTAACAAAACACCAGGTACAAAAAACCGCTCTACAAAAGCCGAAAACGAGATCACTACCTGTGTAATCCAGGGCAGTTTACCTCCAAAACGTTTAAATACATCGCTAAACATAGGCACCACAAAACGCAGCATAAAAAACACCGCAGCAGCTGAAGTGCTTAAAACGATCAGTGGATATGTTAGCGCTCCAACAATTTTCCTTTGCTGCGCAATTTTCCTACGATAATACACCGCCAGATCTTTCATCACCTCGGCCAGGTTTCCAGTCTCCTCACCTATCTGAATGCTGAAAAAGTCATAGTCAGAAAACTTGCCAGAGTTCTGTACCGCCAAGGCCATCGATTGACCAGCGATCACCTTTTCCTTAATCTGTTTAATGATGCCGAGGTGTTTGTCCTTTATACCATCCAGCGTCATCAAATCCAGACTATTCTTTAAGTCGATACCCGATTGCAGCAGCGTGCTCAGCTCAAAAAAGAAACTGTCTTTTTTCTTGTCCGACAGTTTACCCGAGCCAAAACTGATGTCTTTAGAAAGCAGCTCAGTCAACGAAAAAGAAGGTTTCGGAGCGTTATTTTTCAGGCTCTTATTGCCCTGCTTTTGCTGATATTTTGAAATGTCTACTGTAGCCATATCTTAGTTTTTTAACTTAAATAAATCCGCCGCCGAATAATGTTTATTGACCTCTATCAGGCAAGGTTCCTTTTCCTGCAAAAGGCTAAATACCAGTGCATCAGTTAAGCCCGACTCAGATACCCGCCCTTCAAAAGTTCCCTTTAGCAATACACTATCCAGTTTAAAAGTGTCGACAAGCATGCCCTTGCGCAACACCCAGTCGGGGCCCATTTCATAGCTTAACATCAAGCTACCTGCCTCATCCTTCAACAAGAGTTCATTGTCCAGCAGGCGGACTTCGGCAGCCCGTTCCACATCTTTTGAAAGCACCTTTTTAAACAATACCAGTTCGGACTGTGCGCTGTTTATTTTGCTATAGCCATCAAAAAGCCGGATAAAAATGGAACTGGCATAATAAGCCATACCAATCACTATGGCGGCCAGCAACATCCCCAGCACCAGCTCAAATAGCGTAAATGCTTTAAGCTTAGTTTTCATCTGCCCCCCTAACCAATCGTTTCAATTCCGAGAGTTTATGGCCCGACCGGTCGTAGCCTTGCAGGTGCATCATCATCAATCCCGGGTACTTCTCGCTGGCCGTATAGGCAACCTCAAAACGCAGATCCCGCCTTTCCAACACCTGGGGTTCAAATCCGCCAGCACGCGTCAGACTATCAGCCACCAATCCCTGCTCCAGATTTGCCCGCAACTGAATGCCCGAATAGGTACTCAACAGCACCTGATTATAAATCGCTATTCCGGCTGCAAAACTCAACAGCAGAATCAACACAGCCACAATCGTTTCAATGATCGAGGATGACTTCAATCTCCTGTTCTTTACTCCAGCCAACATAGAACTTTATTTTGAGTGGCTTCGCCATTAAACAACTTACTACTTAGGTAATACCTGGAAAGTGCCGGCCGGTTCAGTTCCACATCGATCAGGTAATTTTCGTAAAGGGAAGAGGATGTCCTGGCCATAAAACGGATCAGCGAAACAGAACCCTTTATCGCCGCCCGCCTATGCATATTCAGATATCCCCTTACATATACTTCGCCCTTTACTACCGTACCTTCGCCCAAAGCAATCAACGGCATTAGCTGGCTCCGTTCCTTTTCATAGGCAAGAAGCTGCCCGGCGATGCTGCAATCTTTTCCTATGCTAATCCTCACCTGAAATTTTGCGGTATCGTTTTTTAACACCAGCAGGGCAGACGGATAATCCAACTGTACCTTGTTCCCCAGCGCAATTGAATCTGTAGCAAAAACCTGCACATTGCCCTTAAAGCCCTCTTTAATCTGCACATATGGGGCTACCAATATTACCTTATCCAGCTTTGTGCTGCTATCAATTACCAGTGCACTATCGGAAAAGATCATAATGTTTCCCCTGGCAGCAACACCCGAAAGCTCCGATCGGTCAATATCCAGACGAATCTTTCTGACCGGGGCATAAAATGAGTTGACTGTACTGTCTTTATCCAGCTGAACAAGCGTCTCAGCATGTTTATCCTTTTCAGTCAACATATCAATCAGTTCCATCGCATATTTCAACACTCCCGATTCCGGCTCAGGCAATGCCCTTCCGCTATCCTTTATCGCACCGTAAACCAGCGTCTTGTCGGTATAGGTTGAATTTTCAACGTAGGCGGCCTTTATTCCCGATTTGGGTAAAAACGCCGTCCCTTTAACCAGCGATTTACCGCTGATAGAAAGCGGCCTGTCCTCATCGGCCAGGTACAATACCTTTAAGGTATCTGCAGGTTTTGCACCAATTAAAAATGCTTTTTGTAAAGTATCGACACCTATCCATGCCTTCACCAGTCCCAGTTCATAAATGCCCCAGGCCTGTTTTTCCAGCCATACACTATCCTGTTCCAATCCAAACAAGCTTGTTTTTTCCTGCCTGGCCAGCGCGAAATCGGGCTGCAAAACAACAGTCAGTCCCGAAGCTATGTTTTCTTCCAGCTGCGCCCTCCGCTCCTGCTTTTTATTTTCCATTCTATAGGTATAGCCAATCATCAACACCGATCCGCATACCAGCACAATCAGCATCGACAAAATCAATGAAATGTATAAAGCAGAGGCCTTGATCATTTTACAGCAGGTTTAGGTGTTTCTTTTCCTTTGGCTGGTTTCTTTTCCGTCCGGGGTTTCTTGTCTATGCCAGCCTTCTTTCCCTTAAATATTCTTTTCAAACGCGTAAACAGACCCGATCCTTTTTTCCGCTCCACTACAACCCCATTGTGGTATTTTATCTTTTGCTTTTCCCGGCCCAGACTGTCGTACATTATGGTCTTCCCATTTTTTTGTCCCCTACGCCACTGCTGTGTTTCCTTCAATTGCCCATCTGCCTGCCACAACAGCCATTTTCCTTTTTTCAAACCATAGGCATAACTGCCCTTTTCCTTCAGCTGCTTGTTTGTGGCATAATACGCCACGTAAGGCCCATGCAACAGTTTACCCGAGTAGTCACCCTGACTGCTGTTGATTTGTCCTTTCTCATACCAGGCATATCGCTTTTCATCCGAAATAAAGATCTGCTCTTCCTCCCGGGCCAGTTCGGCGTAAACAAAACCATCTGTTGTGCTTACCCTAACCCTGCTGCCCAGATTTTTAATCAGGCTCAGTTCCTGTGGCTTGCAACCCGAAAACAGCAGCAGGCCAGCTATCAAAACTCTAATGATCTTCCTCATTTATTTATCCTTATAAAACTTGTTTTACCTTTAAATTTTACCTTTACAGAATCAGTCGTAATACTTAAAAGCTGTAATTCTTCCAGTTGATGTCCTTCTTCTATCATCATTTCTTTACCATTCTGATTGATGATGGCCACTTTTTTCCTGTTGCCCGCATTCCACACATAACCTAAATATTTAGTATTTGCCAGCGGGTTGATCATCGGCTGTGCTGCTATTGGTCTAGCCAACGGCACCTGGTTAAACGACGTAAGCGGAGCAGTTTTCGGAACTACTTCCTCAGCAGCAACTTCCTTAAAGGGATCACCGTAGTTCAGCTGTAACTGAAAAGTATCAGGCTGCAACACAGGCACACGCGTTTTCGCTACATTACCTACGCCCCGCAAGGCTACAGCAGGTTCCTCTTCATCGCCAACAGCGGCATACACCTTCATAATGATCATACCCCAAATGCAGACCACCAGAAAACCCAATACATAAAGCAATGCCTTTTTATTTTTCATCGGCCTACTGGATGGTAAAGTTCATTTCATCACTCAAAACCCCTTCATTTCCGGCTTCATCAAGGGCAGCAACACGCCAGTAAATCTTTTCACCTGCATCGCCCAGGTTAAAGGAATAGGTTGTTCCATTAACCAATACCGGAAAACCAGCACTGTAAACCGTTTTATCATTTTTAAAAACATATAGCTTATACTTCCTGGCGGTACTTACCGCTGTCCACTGCAGCGTTACCGGTTTACTAACTGAAAGCCCATTTGCAGGAGCAACTGCGGTCACCTTTCCAGGAGGGGTACTGTCAAAAGTCATGTTAAAAATATCCGACCATTTGGATTGAACGGTAGCATTCTCGGCCCTTACCCGCCATTTAAATGCCCCATCCTTTGGAAAGGTAAAACCATACGAAAGTCCGGATAACGCCCCGTTGTACACCATTTTTGCCTCATCCCCAAAATTCTCTGTATCAATCTGTAAACGATATTGATCGGCGCCAAACAGTGCATTCCATTTCAGTTGCACCACTTCCTGGTTAGACAAATAATTGTTTCCCGGCGAGCTGAGCATTACCTTTTGCTGTTCGATGGACGATTCGTGAATGGTAAAACCAGCCGTAGTGTAAGCACTGTGACTACTGCCATTCTCGGCCCTCACCCGCCATTGATACCTGGCCGGATCAAGGGCCAGACTAAATTTGTTCACCCCTTTGATCAAAGTATCTGTAATTAATGAACCGGGAGCATTAAAATCCGGACTCACAATTTGCAGACGGTAATACAGTGCATCCTCAACCTGCTCCCACCAAAAGCCCATCAGGTATTTATCCGATTCATACAGGTCCGCCGGAGCCAACAGTACCACCTGGCGTTTCTCTAATGAAGGCTCAATAAAATCCTTGCAGGAAGTTACCATGCCGATAAACAGCATGGCAACCAAAAACGGAGCGCGAAATATTGTCTTTTTATTCATCATACATTTATTTTTTGTTGTTATTGGGTAATGCCAGCAAATCAATATTCAACACCACCTGTTCGGTTCTTGGCTTTTTAACATAGCTGACGCCACTCAGCATTCCCATATTTTTTAAATAACTCAGCTCATGCAAAAGCTTCAGCAGATTTTCAAATCCACCGGTAAAGCCAATGGATTGCTTGTTGAATTGTTCGCCACCAATCACCACAGTTTTCACAGGTGGATAAGCATGGATGGTTACGGAATATTTTTGCGACAAGCCGGCCCCATGGTTCCATAAGGCATTTTTCCAGCCCAGGGTGTCTACATCAAACCGGCTATATAGCTCATCCACTTTTTTAATCCGTTCCTCCGTGTAGGCCGGACTCACACTTAGATGCGCGGCACTTGTCCCCTGTTCTTTCAGCACAACATATTCCCCGTAACACTGCCAGGTCTTTTTAAAAGCCAGTTGATAACTGGCCAGTAGCAACAAGACCAATATGGGGACAATCAGTTTCAATAAAAGGGTATAATCGAGGGCCTTATTCTTCATGATCTTTCAGTTCAACGGAGATGGCAAAGGAGCCCATACCATCATCCTGGTTTATCGAATAATTCAATATTTTACAGCCTGCTACCCAGTCCTTCGATTTCAGCGCAAAAATCCAGTTGTTCAGCATGCTCGCGTCCATACAGGATCCACTTAGTTTCACCATTTTGGTGAGGTAAATATTTTCATGTTTATTTCTGCTCTGCTGTTCATCCAGCGGATTAATGCTCAGTTCCTGCAGACTCATTTTTAAGGGCATGCAAGCCAGCAGCTGATCGGCGATATAAGCATAGTTTAGGCCCCCCGTCCAGCCAGCCGCTTTAATTAATGCCGTCTTTTTGCTAATGTCTGTTTCCTGTCCCTTCAACTTCCCTATTTCTGTTGCAGTTACATGACTTACAGCCGAAAGGGCTTGCACCTGCCCGGTGTAATAACTAATCAGGGCAAAATTTATCAGCAGCAATATCAGCATAGCCACACCAGTCAGCATCCCTATCCCCTGTAACTTTGTCTTAGCAAAAAACTGGAGACGGCAGGCAATCAGTTGCTGGTGGGCTACTTCAGTCGGCTCATCGCTCAACAGCACCTGGAAAGCAGCCCCATAGGCCGGCAACAATTCTGGTTCCAATTCACCTTTTTTCAGTTCCATTACATTTTCCAAAGCAAATGCCCCCAGACTAAGTGACATTACGGTAAATCCCTCCTGCTGAAACTGACTGATCAGGTCATCGGCATCTACCCGTCTGATGGCAGAAATGATAGAATGATCACCACTAATGTGATGCTGAAAATAAAACTGCTCTGGATTGGCATTGGGTAAAATCTGATTTACTGTCTGCTGATCTATCGCTGTAACCTTATCTATCTTTTTAGTGATGATTCCTTTGCCGTTTAAGATTATTGCAACAGGCCCGGCTTTAAAGTTTTTGGCAAAATGCAATACACTTTTCAGCCCTTTGTGTTTGTTTTCAAAGCTCAGCTGGTGTTTTGTAATCCGAATGGTGCAAGCATTAATCAAACGTTGCCCATCCTTGTCAGTATGCACTTCAACCCCCGTAAGGGTGTTCAGCTTCATTAAACCCTGCAATATCTTTAACATGTTATTGATAAATTATGGTTGGTTTGATGAAAACCAGCGTTACTACTTTGGACTTGGTTTGTTCCCGGCTGCTAAAAAGCCATTTCAGGATGGGTATGCGCGATAGCAGGGGCACGCCACTTCCGCTGTCCGACTTTTCAGACCTTTCCATGCCACCCAGCACAATCATATCTTCATTATGTGCCCTGATGATGGATTCGAATTTACTGGTAGATGTTGGTGGCGGGGCATTGGCCGGTGGCGTGCCTATAAAGTCAGAAATCTCTACCTTGATTTTCAGGGTCACCTGATCGTCGCCCGAAACAACCGGACTAATACCAATGGCCAGGTTGGCGTCTACCTTGTTAAACTGCTCGGTAAATACCGTTTGCGTGTTTACAGACGAAAACACATTCTGTGTTTTGGTGACATAATACCGGGTAGTCCCAATACTTAAATTGGCGCTATGACCGTTTAAAGTGGCCAGCTTGGGCACCTGCCTGATCTCGATATTGTCGTTGGCCTCCAGCGCACTCAGTTTCACGTAAAAGTTGGGCGTAACCTTGCCAATATTAAACACGCTGTTTGTACCTATTTTTCCGAGCAGGTTATTGATAGACCCGGCACCCAATGTCATATCTATCCCCGACAGGATCTGCCCTTTGGTCCGTACCACCGAATCGGCAATCCCTGCCGTAATCCCTGTTTTAGTGGTATGTCCTTTCCGGATATCCAGCAGTGTAACCTCTATCAATACCATTGGCACCAGCTTATCCAGTTCCCTGATGTAAGTTTCAATCTCGGCCAATTGAGGGGCCGATCCCGATAACAAGAGCGTATTCTGCTCCTTAAACTCCTTAATGTCTACGCCCTTTTTCCATTCGGAAGGTATCATATTCAGGATGGTATCTACAGCACGGTATTGCAACTGCAGCACCTTATTTTTGCGCAGTCCCTCCAGTCGTCTGTCGCCAATCAGATAAACCCCGTTATCTACCTTATAGGTATAATCTGTGCCATTAAACATGGCCGTCAGGAAATTATCAAAAGTGATGTTGTTCACTTTTGTACTGATATTCCCCTTCAGTTCCGAATACAGAAAATAGTTGATGTTTGTTTCTGTAGCGGCCGATTTCACCAGATCCATAATCGGTGTATTTACGGCATCAATGCTCAGCAGTTTATTGCTGCTTTTTCCGGAAAGGTTAAAGGTGCCTTTGCCAGCGCCACCTCCGCTGCTGGATTTCAGATTTTTGCGGATGTCCGTATTTTTATCGGCATTGATAAATACCTCCTCGCCTTCCTGTAAAGCCTGAAAAACAAACACATTGTCGCTGGTTTTGGTCAGTTTTAGCTCATTGGCAAAAGCCAGTTTTTCCAGCGCCGTTTCTATGGGCGCTTCATTAAAAAATCCGCTTACCAGCTTACCATTCAAAGCAAAGGGCACTACAATATTTTTGCCCGAAAGCTGGCTGATTTTTCGGGCCACCAGCACCAGGCTATCGTTGCTTAGCTCCATGGATAGGGTATTGGCAGCAGTGTTGTATTTCAGCGGGATAACTTTCGGAACATAGGGTGCTTTAATGACTGGTGGATTATAAGGCGAAACGGTGATGATAGAGCCAATTACATTGACTTCGAGGTTATAATTCTTAGCCAGGAAAAGGAGTACATTCAGCGCATTTTCATTGGTAAAATTATTGCTCACCTTAATGTTCAGCATCGGGTCGACGTTGATGTTTAACTGGTTGGCCTGTGCTACAGCCCTTAGAAATTCCTGTATAGAAGCACCTGCCAGTCCCAGTTGTACTTTTTGCTTTAATCCGGGTACAAAAGCCGAAAGTCCGACCAGTTTTTTCTCGAGCTGATCTATTCGCTCCTGCTGACTTTGTTGTGCCGACACCGGGGAGATCAGAAAAAGAGAAAGCAGTATAATCGTACACATGCAAATCACCTGCCCACATAAACTTCTTCCCGTATTTGCGCTCGCTCGGGATAACGAAGCATTTCGCCCGCATATTCGCTGCATCCTGTTATATAATGGTTGTATCATATCAATTGTATAATAAAGGGTAAACTTCTTCCAATGAGGTATGACCATGGGCAAACAGTGCAAAAGCGTTTGCGCCGATGGTATAAATTCCCCGTTCTTTTAATAAGGTCTCAGGCTGCTGGTTACCGGCCTTGATTTCAAAAGCCAGTTCCTGATCCAACGGGATAACTTCATAAACAGCCTTCCGACCTTTATATCCGGTAAAATAACACTGGTCGCAGCCTTTTGCCATCCAATGCATATTCACTTTAAAAGGCGGATTAAAACTTTTGGGATACAGGTTATGGTCCATAGCCGCCTGCACTTTGCAATGCGGACAAAGCAGGCGAACCAGCCGTTGCGCCACCGAAGTGTTGAGTGTATTGGCCACCATAAATGGTGGAATGCCCATATCCATTAAGCGCGATATGGTACCCCAGGCCGAATTGGTATGGATGGTGGAGAGTACGAGGTGACCGGTTAACGCTGCCCTTATAGCCATATTGGCGGTTTCGGGATCACGGATTTCTCCCACCATGATCACATCGGGATCCTGGCGTAGAAAGGTTCTCAGGGCCGCAGCAAAAGTTAAACCGATGTTTTCTTTTAGCTGCACCTGGTTAATTCCATCCAGGGTATACTCAATGGGATCTTCAATGGTCAGGATGTTCCTGGTATTTTTGTTCAGCAGTTTTAAAGTGGCGTATAAGGTGGTGGTTTTACCGGATCCCGTCGGTCCGCTGATCAGCACAATCCCGTTTGGCCTTTTTACCCCCTCCAGGTAATTGTTCAGATCCTGTTCCGCAAAGCCAAGGGTAAAGAGATCAATATTGGTGGCATCATTGTTTAACAAACGCAACACTACCTTTTCGCCGTACAGCGTTGGCAGTACCGACACCCTGATGTCGAACTGGTGCTGGCTGGTTTTAAAATTGATCCTTCCGTCCTGGGGTAGTCTTTTCTCTGCAATATCCAGATTTGCCAGAATTTTGATCCTGTTGATGATGGCTGGATATTCCAGTCTGCTGAGCAGGTAACGTTCAATCAGCATGCCATCAATCCTGATCCTGACACGGCATTTTTCCTCATAGGTTTCAATGTGGATGTCGCTACTTTTTAAACGTTTCGCTTCAGAGATCAGGTTTTGCAGGAAATCGTCAGAGGAATGATCGTGGGTAAGGTTGCTGGTGCTGGTCTGTTCCTCTTCACGGATATAATACTGATTCAGCAACCTGGCCATCACTGCAGGCTCAATGCTTTGCAGGTTTACATTTTTACCCAGCAAGATCTCCAGCTCGTCTGTTAAACTGCTGAAGTCTGTCCCTTCCTCACAATACAATGAGATGGTATCCTGTACCACGGCCTCCGGAAAAATGCGATAATACCAGGCCTGTTCCATGGTAATCTCATGTAGTAGTGCGGTGTTTATACGTGGTTCCTCTTTAGCCTCTTTCATAAGCGTTGAATAAAAAGTCGGGTAAAAAATCAGTGTTGCTGATGTCTATGTTCCAGATCCAACCGGCGGTAAGCATGACGATCAAAACAAGCCCCTGTAGTCCTGCTAAGGGAATGCTGAAGTTTTCAGGCTTCGCCAGTATCAGATAAAGGCCTGTTCCTATGGCAACCAGTAGTAGGCTACTTAAATAGAACAGGAAAAAATTGACTGGTGAAAAGAAGAAGGCCAGGCAAAGCAGGAACAGGATGTCGCCAATACCCAGATGCCTTTGTGTAAGGTTTACCATGCTTCCTTCTCTTAAAGAAAACCAACCTGTTAGCAATACAAATACAAAGGCGATGAAACCTAAGTTGATCAAACATGCGTTTATGCTAAAGGAAGGATTAATCAGCAGCAGACATCCTGTAAGCAATGGGAACAGGTACCAGGAGATGGCCCGGAATTTAAAGTCCTGGATGCCCATTCCTATCAAGATGAGGCCGAGGATAGCCCTTATTGAAATTAAGCTCAACATAATGGTTAATCCTGCACTGTTTCTTTCAGGTTTTTGTCCTGATCAATCTCCCATACGTTGAATACCCCATCACCGTCAAAATCGACGACTGCAGTGGCACGGATTACGAAAGAATTGGGTGTTGCCGAGACCACTTCCAGACGGTAGTTGGCTTTTCCATCTTTACCATCGGTACTCAGCTTTTCCTGGATATATCCAATCTCGGCGAGGTCGGTTGTATACTTCGATTTTTCGTAGAAAAATGTCTTTTCCAGCTGGTGTGCATGTTGCAACTGCATTTTGGCCTCCGTATTTTTGGCCTTGGTAATTAAGGGCATCAGGTTGGGCAAAACCAGCAGGATCAGGATTCCGATGATCACCAGTACCACCAGAATTTCGGTAAGCGTGTAGGCTTTTAATTTGGTGTTGAGTTTAAAGTTTGGTAGCGTTTTCATTTGTTTACATTAATCAGCAGGAGCTTTATGCATCCTTTACACCGACCAATATAAAATAGCAAAGGGCAACCAGTTTGCCCTTTGCTATTTATTTGAAAATAATTTAAAATTGAGGATTTGGAGGAAAAATATGGCCTGATTACTATTTAAATAGCGATTATTTTTTCCCATTATCAAAAACAACCGCGAAATCTGAAAATTTGCGGGGCTAAAAAATTGCCCCGGCACGTCAGATTTTGGAGTTGCCTAGTGTTGGCCGTGCATGATAATTTTATCCACCTATTTTAGAGTGAATATTTATCTATCAATTTTTAGTTGATATTCGTTTGGCAAATGCTAATTCTCCGTAATAGCAGCTAAATCTTTACTCGATAAAATTTGCGATAATTCTTGCTAATTCATCCTTTACTGATTTAGGAATTTTATTTTCATCCCTTATCAATTCTCTCATAAAAGAATAATTTTCTTCGCCCAAATTCATCCCTTCTCCGATTTTAGCAATCGAATTATAAACGTCATTATCTATTTCGATATCGTACTCATACATCTGCGTTATTATAGTATCAAAGCACAAACCAAATTCATTATGTGTCAAGAAGTCCTTAGCATTATTTAAATCATATTCATCTAATCCGAGAACTCTTGCAACTTCAATTAGTTTTAACAAAGCGTTTATTAATTTTTTCATAATTTTAATTAATTGGAAAAGCTGTTATAATGTCCGTATGCGTAGTAATTACTCTAATTTTTGTTCCTTGGTAGACCCCTTCTACAACAAACCTTACCGGTTGTCCACTTTTGGTAAACATTGCTCCGGCCTTTCCTGTTTGCTGAATCCATTGATTGTTAACAGCCACATCAGAAACGGCATGCATAATTTTGGAATTACTCCATCTCGCAGGGAACATACTCTTTGCACCTGTTAACCCATTTGCAAAACTCTTTAAACTTCCAAACCATGCATGTCCTCCGCCCGTTGCATCTCCTGTAATGATGTGAGCCGTTCTTTTCGAACTGGCTAAATTTATATATCCTCCATTAGCAGAAGTGGCTTCAGCTTCTACAACAACACCTCTTGCAGCAACTCGTGTTGTCGCACCAGGCATAACCCGTTTAAAAATAAGCGCTTCGCCAAATTTCTCGGCTACAAAACCAGCTCCGTAAATATAATCCTTTGCTGTGTAAATTGGAACATTTTTTGCTAAACTATAAAAGCTTTGATATGTCTGAATAGCTCCATCCCCCCCCCCCCAAAGGTCGCTAGGTTAGCCATATTACTACGTCTTTAAGTATAATTGTTGGGTCATCTGCCCCCCCTTTTGATGTTTCACCACCATCCGGATCGATAAGTGATATTGGATTATTTCCCATTCCAACATACGGTGAATGAAACTCGGCATAAGGATCAACATTCATCCAACGTCCAATAGCAGGATCATACATCCGCAATTCGAAGCTGTTCCAACCGGTCTCTTTATCAACTTCAGCATACTGTTTTATCCACGTATCAACGATATACAAAAAATGGATGCCGATACCAAAAGCACATTATTCAACGTCATTGATACCTACATCCAGAATTTTAAAACTAAACAGGCTTTTAGATAAAACAACAAAGCCACCGATTAGGTGGTTTTTGGTTGTTATACTGTAAGTTCTGAACTCTCCAACTTTGCTATTTTCTTATCCTGCTTGTTTGTTTCTATCTGCTTCAAAAATTCATCTCTGTTGGTTATAGTTGTATGCAAAATTTGAAGCCATTCGTTTACATCTACACCACAAGCTTTAAAGTGGTTTGCATCCCAACTTCTTTTATTTATTTGTTCTAATACGCTTTGAGCCTCTTCACTACTTATTGATAAAGCAATTTTGAGTTTTGCTTCCTGAAGTACTGCCTGCAAGTAAGAATTAGGGGCGGCACTTAATGGCGGTGTTTTGGAATACTCATCCAATACAGCTATTACTTTTTTTAAAGAAATATTTCCCTCAAATGGTAATGGACTTTGTTTCTTTACGCTGTCCAACACATCACCAAAAAATACACTATGCTTTTCATAGGGTATTGAATACTGTAGCCCCTTTTTATTATAATACTCTTTAAGAATAATAGGTATATCAATACTTGCTTTTACATTCTGTTTCCACAAAGGGTACACGACAAAGTGAGGTCTGTATTCTTCCGTTCTTGGTAGCTTTATCAATTCTAAGCCGATTACTATCGAACCTACAACCTTGTATAGTTTGTCCTGTGCATACATAGACAATTGAGGAAAGGTGTTTTGCCAATCCTCAATCACTTTCTCTTTTATCACTTTATCTATTGCCATTCTTAAATTAAGGTCTAATTATTTGTATTCCGTATCCTGGGAAACTATTTGAATATTTCAGATATTGAGCATTGCCCATTACAGCACTCCCAAATTTGTAATCATAAATCATCATAGTTTTATGATTGACAACATCTAAAAATCCTCTCCCCGTTGCTTTATTGAAATATTGGTTAAACTCTAAACCTCTGCTTCCATAAATACTTTGATAACGGTTGAGTAGATTGTTAGCGTAGGTGTGCTTTGCAGTTCCTGCAAATCTTCCCGTACCGCCAATTGCAGACTCCGCTTTCTGTGCCGCCCTTGTTACAAGCTGCAAGTCTGTCATTCCCGTCTTAGCGGCAGTAGTTTCAGCCTCAACAACAATGCCTCTTGCAACCACACGTGTCCCGATCGATGTAACTCTCTTAAAAACACCAGCCTCAATTACTTTCTCTGCTACAAATCCCGCTCCGTAAATGTAATCATTTGTATTATAATTTGGGACATTTTTAGCAAGTTGATAAGCTCCATATAGGGACTGTGCAGAACCATACCCCCCAAAGGTTGCTAGATTAGCCATATTTTCAAGATATCCCTTCCCAGTCCATTGACTTCTTATATAATCCATTGTTGAAGCTATGCCGCCTATAAATCCTTTACCTGCAGTAATTACTACTTCTTTAAGTGTAAATGTCGGGTCTGTCTCACCGCCATCGGGATCCGTTAAAGCTACTGGATTATTTCCCATTCCAACATATGGTGAATGAAACTCGGCATAAGGATCAACATTCATCCAACGTCCAATAGCAGGATCATACATCCGCAATTCGAAACTGTTCCAACCGGTCTCTTTATCAACTTCAGCATACTGGCCTTGATAACCATATCTATAATCATTACTTCCCTGCAATGTTAATGCAGTACCAAAAGGATAATAGTCGGAATAGTAAACCACATCTGCTTCCCCATTACTCGTTTTAGTTCCATTAAGTACTACCCTCACATTACCCAAATGGTCTGAAAGCTCATATTGATAACTATTACCCGGTCGATTGTAAATACCAATCCTGGAAGCTGCATAAACCGGCACTTCTTTTTGCTGGAGAGGCGTACCTTTATTGTCGTAAATGGCCAAAACATTTCCAGAGGCATCGTGAACATAATAGGTTATTGTATTCTGAATATGATCCGTTTTCCTTATTCTGATGCCTGCTTCATCATATCCAAAAGATATTTTTAATTGAGTTTTCGATGCATCGGTATATATAGCCGTTACTTTACCATTGACATCATAGTCTACGTAATAACCCGCCCCTCCGGTTGCTGTTTGTTGGATCATCTGACCCAGGTCATCATAGCCATAATTCGCATAACCACTAACAGACGCAAGCTTATTAGTGCCATTTTGGTAACTATAGTTATAATCAGCAACGGTTGATCCTGAAGCATTGGTACGGCCTAATGTTTTGATATTCCCATTGGCATCATAGCTTAAATTATGCTCGCGGTTAGCGTTCGGATTTTCTGAGAAGCTGTTATTCGCAAAATTGGGTGCACCGTATTTATTATTGTTAAACTGATATTTATCATCATAAGTGTAAGTAACCATAGCAGGATTATTCACTGCCGCCCCGTAACTATTTATAATAGATTGCGGTTTCAGGCTTTTCCAACTTTGGCCTACAATAGTACCGTTGTAATAAGCTTTATTATTACCGGTTGCCAAACTACTAATGCCAGAATTACTCCGGGTATAATCGCTGTTAAAATACTCTAAAGTCATCCCAAAAGTATCGGAAGCAAAGCCGTTTGCTATTTTATCCTTCCCAGGATCCTTTTCGACATCCGGATGATTAATAGATTTAAGCCAACCTTGCGGAGTATATGCATAATCTATTCCTTGCAAGTCTTCTGCCAACTCAATTCGCTTTAAAGGGCCGTGCAAATAATAAAAGTATCTGGCCTGTTCTTTTTTTCCAGATGTGGCTGTGGAGGTATAAGCTACTTTTAATTTATTATCAGCATCATACTCATATTCATGAATGAACTGCTCTAAGCTACTTTCTTTCTGAAAATCTATTTTGCTGATGTTGCCCTTGGAATCATATTCGTAATTTATAGTTTTCACTCCTAATCCTATTATATCTTTGATAATCCAGGTTACACGACCCCAGGCGTCGTAATTGTACCATGTTTTTGAACTGTTATTTTCCGTAAAGCTCACCACCCCCTTTAAGAATGCTTCATCCTGAACATAATTAACCAAGCCATGACCATTATTGGGGACGTCATAATGTGTTTTTACTTGCAATAATCTACTTCCGCCAATAAGCCCACCTTCAACACCAATATTTTCTTGCAAATCTACATCGCTCTTAGCCATTGCAAAGGTAATAGTACCGGGGGCATATTCTCCCGATTCAACTTGCCTGCCCCATCTATCATAATTTGAATAAGAGAACCGACCAGTTTTTCGTTGTTCTGCATTCTGACTAAACCTAACATTGCCATCAGCCCTATAAACAAACTCTGTGCGTCCAGCGTCTGTTTCTGTACATGCAATCGTTCTTCCCTTTAAATCATATTCATAGACATTACTATAAGGGACATCACCAATTGAAGCATAAGCATTTATGCCATTTGTAATTAATAGCTTAACCCCCTCTGGTGCTATTGTCGCAATAAGCTGCCCAAGTTGATTGTAAAAATTATAGCTTATATCAGAATATTGATTACTATAAGTAAGAGATGCTGTAGTGAGCGAAGAAATCAATTTATAATACCCCTTAGCTAAGGGAGACATATTTGTATAATGCACTATAGAGCTTACACCGTCTTTACTCATATCATATAATGTAGGCGGATAACTACCAGAAGTAGTCACATTTGAAGGAGAAAATAACTGAAAATAATGAACTGGACTTTTCTCAGCTTCGACGATACGTGAAGGACAATCATCACAAATAACTTCTCCTGTAAAATCTCTATAACTTACGTAAAAAGGATAATCTGATGTGATACGCATCTCTTCGCCATTTGCCGCAATTGGTGTATATCCCGGATAATTATTGCCTTTACCATAATACTCAAACGCCCCATTTTTATAAATAGTTATATCATGTACAGAGCTTACTGTAAAAGATTTAGCGCCCTGATTGGTATTTTCTATTTTTAAATTAAAAACATAAAGATCAATTACCGGATCAAGCTCAACAGTATTCGTTACCGATAATAATCCCTGACTCTCTCCTACACGGGCAGTCATCAATACCTTCTCATTCAGATCGGATATTACAACTGCCTGATTTCCATTCTGATCTATAGACACTGATTGTCTGGCTTTTCCTTTCATACTTAAAGGAAGACTTCCCATGACTCCTGCCGAGAAAAACTTATTTCTTATGGCCAAATAGTTATCCAATTCATTTATCACCGGGAAAGTATGCCCAGATTCTTCCCTTCCCTTCCCTATCCTTAATTCGTCCCCAACATTAGCCATTCTTTTTACTCCCTCGCTTCCATCGTTATAAAAATCAGATCTGGTGTAAGGGAAACCAGTAGTTGCAACATTTGGCTCAAAAGTATTATTATCACTATAATACCAACCTAATGTTCCTTTTACATTATTTCCAACAGGATCTGGCGTGTCCAGCTTGTCAAAGACAAATGGAATCTTATCAAAGTCCTTATAACTATATACACCTGCAGAAGACGTATTTATAAAATCAGCTTTATAAGCGAATGCAGAATTATTAGTTGGGGCTGCTAAACTATTACCGACTCCTCTTTCCTTTGCATCATACATCATTTGACTCGCAATGATGTGCCCCGCGCTTAGATTTTTAGCCTGCGATTGAATGGGCTTCCCATTATAATCAAAAAAGATCTTAGACTCAGAAACCACATTTCCATCTTCATCGTAACTCTTATTCAGAACCCAGTTTTTATCCCAATCGTCCGCAGGATTATTTGGCGCAGCTTCAACTACCTGACTACTTCCAATCTTAATACTAACATTAGATCCTTGTTGAATGTGGGTACCTGGCAATAGGGTAATGGATATTGCACTCTTTATATTCACAGTTTGACCGTTGGCTATAATATATTGTGAAGCAGGAGCCTGAGGCAGAATTATAGGCCCTGAACTTTGTATATCTTGTCCACGAACCAAAAAGGACAAAAAGAATAGAATACATAACAGATTTGTACTTTTCATGCTGATAGATATTAATATTGCGGTGTATAACCTAAACCATTAAGCAGAGAAAACTCCGTTGTCATAGAATAACCAGGAGCAGATTCATAAATTGTATGCGTCCCAAGATCTACAGATGTTTGCCCTTTAAATGCATACAATATTCCATTCACATTGGTAATGTTTGTGCTATTTGTAGAAGACAGATACAGATAAGTCCTGATTAGATAGTTTATGTCCAGATCAAAATCTAGTGCTTTAGGTATCATTTCTGTTGAATTGTTATAAAAATGCACAGAATAACTTACCACAGGATAATTGCTTTCATCTGCTTTCAGAACCGCGATCACCGGAGGTTGTGGGCAATGAGAAACCACATTTTCAGTGATCCACTGTGTATGGCCATATGTTGAACTCTTTGAATTCAAATCCTTTTCTTCGCGCTGATTATAGCCAGAATATTCAAGACCAGAGGATGTTTGTATTTGCTCGCACCTGTTCTTTCCGGTCGGCACCCAAACTGGGTTTGCGTGATGAGGAGTACAATTAGCACTCAGGCTTGATAAAATCCATTTGGATTGATTGTACGTGGGGCTCAAAGGATTCTTGTCCATAACCTCCAATTCCAGCATTCCAGTATAGGTATCATCTATGAATTGACATCTAACATTTCCTGTATTTTTCCAAACATTTCCTTTGGCATAGTTATAAATAGTTTCATTTATTAAGGGTACGGTATTTTTTCCCAACTTTTCTCGAAAAGTCCTTACCAGCCTACCTACACCATCATATTCATATTTCGTATATAAATTATTGTTATCCAACGTATAAATTAATTCCCCAGATTTTTTATCATAAACATATGCAGCAGAAGATGCGTTAACCGGCTGAAAACGGAAATCATCAAAATAAAAATCTACATTTCCAACATTTTTACACCCAACCTTGAGTACACTCCCCGTTAGCGAACCAGCTGGTACATTCAATTCAAGGAGAAACCAGCCATTTGAAAACTTCTGGACATTTAATGTACTAAAAACCGGGTCGCCTTCATCTATTTTGTAGAAAATTTTGGCACCTTCCATGTTAGTACCTGTTGAAGATTTAACCCATACCTTTGCCATATAGTCTTTTCGCATAGGATCGAGGCTGGAAACTGGCACCTCATATATCAAACCGCCTTTTCCTGCCTTTAATAGTAAACTGCTATAGCCGGTGTGAGCTATGCCATTTTTAATTTCTCCATCTCCTAATGATATTTGAGAACTGGTTTTACCATTGGCAAGTATTCCATCCTCAAGACCAGTAAAAGCTAGTTCATCATATTTTGTATATTCAGCGCTAACGATTACCTTAGAATTTATATAACCCATTCTGCTGGCCGAAAAATTATTGTTGATATCCACAGCTTCTAATGCTGCGGAATAAACATTGTACTTTTTTATTTCTCCAACTTTCTTCCATGAATTATTGGTTTGACCACCATTATGAAAATCTGTAAATGATGTGAAAGGAGTCAAGTTACTGGCATTAGTACCACTATTTAACCATTTATAATCTGCTTTTTTTCTCCAAATCAGATTTTGCAAATATGTTGTCAAAGCTCCATTCTGATCAAGTACAGGCACATCATTTGACCAGGTTGTCGCACTAGCCGAAACCACACCAATCGGTTGATTGTTTAAATCAACACTAAAGACATAGCTAGAGGCTTCCTGGCTTAGCATATGCATATGAGGCGTACCACTGTTAGTATCATTTGTCTTCAATCCTAACGCAGGGTAAACCCTATAAGCAGGAGTTACAACGCTTAAAAATCGGTTGCCATAGCTATCATAATTCAATGACTTTGTAATAGTACCACTATAAAAGTCATACTCCTTAATCTCCTGTCCAACTTTAATTCCATTTTTATAATCAACCTCCGTTACACCAATTTGTATTGCTGGATAAACATCTCTTCCACTCATTATCCGTTTATCAACTGGAGTACCATTTGTTTTTACAATACGCGCATCTGAAAATCGTTCCTGTATCAGCCCTTGATAATGATAGGGAGCAAGCATGGCCTCGTAGTTTGCCGACTGATATTCAAAGGACTTATCTGCTATTGGATCATGAAGATAATGATTGATTTTTTCATTTATTTTTTTCTCTTTATTGTCATAAGTAATTATTCTTTTTAAGTTACCAACCCTTGCTGTGTAATCTTTAATGGCCATGTTTTTCTTTACGGTGCCAGATGTCACATCATATCCATACTCTTTTATTCCTAACATACCTCTATTAAAGACCTCATATTGATAAACTGTCTTTCCCTCATTGTTTACAGGCACAGACGCCTCCGGCATAATATCTGACCTTCTTACAGTTACATATTCGTACATAACTCCCGGTAGTGGGACTTCCCGGGAAATTGACAACAGATAGTCCATATCTTTGTATAGCACACGACGGTAATCCTTTTCAGCGGTAACGTCGTTTGTCTTATTTTTTACATTGTCTGCCTCAAGCGTTATCGGCTCGTAAGAAGTCACTCCAGATGAACTACCTGAAGTTACAGAGTTTAAACCCATAACTTCATAACCGTAATTCGTTCTAATCTTATGTCCGTCTAACTTATCGGTAGTAACACTTTTTACTCTGAGCCCCCCACCATAAAACCTGTTTACACCTGAAAACCGCAAGTTTCCGGTTATAATACTTGTTATTTCATTACTAGACTTAAAAGTGATGGCATTATCCAGTTCGTTTGACAACCTAACCACTACCTCATCTCCATTTATAGATTCAATTGTAATAGGAGAATAATCATCCGATGATAATGTTTTATAGGTAGGTAGTGTAATTGGAGCAGTTACTTTTTGTGTCTTTTTTAATAGAAGTAAATCAGCTTTAATACCTGATGTTAAAAGTTTGGCAACTTCAAGTCCCTCACCGTCTACTTTCATTTTGTAAATGCCGGCCCCATCTCTGGTAAATTCACTAATAATTAAAGATCTATTTTTGTTAAGTATCGACCTCCCATAAGTATCACCTTCATAATCAATATCTATTTCGCCCCCCAAACTGGCCTTTACCTTTCTTAAAGACCAAACATCTGTGGATTGATTTGAAACACTTGTTGTCACCCTGGACAAGTTTTCATTAGCTCCAGTGCCAGGCTGGTAATCTGACTTATAAAGTCCCCATATATCGTAGGCATCTTTATTGTATGGGGGGTTCTTTGTTTTTACGGCAGCGATATTTGAACCCGTTGAAGGGGGCTGTTTTTCAAGATACAAAACATCGAAAACTCTGTTACCTAAGTTCTTTAGTAGTGTACAAAAATAAGTTTCAGCACCTATGTTAAATTTGAGAATATCTCCCTCAACAAATAATTCTTCTGTCTCAACCTGAATTTTACCTTTCCTTTCCAAAGGCACATTAATAAGGTTAATATTGTCTTTATTGAGTGGATCAGTTGGTTCGAGATCGTACTCAAAAGCCACAGGAGGCAACAGTGATTCGCCACCTTTTCCTTGAAAATCTACATTTAACAATGTTAGTTTTCCTAATAGAGGAGGGCTATCAACTGGCCAATCATCTAAAGTTCCATAAATAGAACCACTTGGATCATAGCTATTAAATACTCCTTTCGTTAAGGAATAATCATAGTTAAAAACAATATTTCTAATACACTTACTTTTAACATCCTCGGGTAGATTAACAATATCATCAGTATCTATGACATTTGACCCGGTTTGCATTTTAGCTCTTCCAGAATCATAAGGATAATCTAATTTTTTGCTTGTAGACCGTATATCATCAAGAGTAGCTTCCAACTGATCATTAGCTAACAACAAAATGTTGTCGAGTTTAAGTGATGCACATACTTCAAACTTGGCCATAGAATGGAAGTAACTTCCTCCTTTTGCATCTGCCCTGATACTCTTAACAAATAAAGCAGTATGCGAACGCGTCCGTATGGCATCCAAATGGTAAACCTCTTTCTTACCTTTTGAATGACTCTTAAAACCGTTATCCAGATCTCTATGATATCCTTGAGCCGGATTGCGCCAATCGTATTGATCAGTCCATCTTCCATAATTAAATTCTACCCAGTAGCCCCAGTCATCCTTATCTACTTCACCATTTTCATTTCTATCCACATAATCAGGGCCAGTAATTGCCGTTAAATACCATGTGTATGCATATGGAGTATGTTTCTTCAAAAAATTACCTTGACTTTCATCCATTTTTTGTGTGCGGACCTCCTCTTCATAGCTATATGCTGGTAATGCATAATGATAAGTTACACCACTAGCGTTGGTAATCATGAAGCCACCAATCTGGTCCCCCAAATCATTCCTTCTTGTAAACCCCGCACTTTTGCATTTAATAAAATTTTTAGTGTCTAAATGGCCGTAAATTATTTCAGAATTAGTAAACCACTCTACATGCTTTGACCCTGCCAAGCGATTTTCAACACTGTTATAACCATACGAACCATCGTTATTACCATAAGTAGGGCTATCATAAACAAAGCTACCACCAAATGACAAGGGCTGTTGCCGATATGAGTTCGAAAAATCTTTGATAAAACGAAACTCTAAATTACTCCCATGATTGAGATTTGCTGACACATTCAAATTTGCTGTAACATCATTATCACCATTTTGAGTGTTAATTTTATCTTGCGTATAGATCGTATTTTGATAACTATAAGGCCTCATACTTCCGCTTAATCCTTGCGCTGTAACCGTATAATCATCATAATTAGGATAAGTTCCTCCAACAAGTCTGTCTGGATCGGGGTTATCTACAATATTTTCATTTTTGGGATCAAGCAGCCGATAAGTATCATATGCACTCGAATTAAGGCTAAGGTAGCTTGATGAAGACGGGGCATACAAAACTCCCGAAGTTCCAACATTTACAGATTCATTAGACCAATAACGTTGATATTTATAACTCACACCAATTTGAATAAGCGGTATTGGGAGTGAAAATGACCATCCGCTTGATCGTGATTGAATTCTTCCCTCATTCATATTATGGACAGACATCGTTCCACCACCAGCATTTAAAGAAATTCGTCCTTCGGAAGAGCCTATGGATGCTCCTAATAAGGAGACCCTCATACCATTCTTTTTGCCGTCAGAATAACTTACACCTGCCTGAACACCAACATTTAACTGATCGCCAAAGTTGCTAAAAACGCCAATGCTTGCGCTCCCACTTAGTCCTTCCGTTCCCTTAGAAGTACTTAATCCTACTGTTCCACCAATATATGGCTGCCCATACGGACTTACCCCTATGGATATACCGGCATTCAGAGGACCTTTTCCAAATGAGGCTCCAATTGAGGCCCCGACCCCAAATCCCTTATAAGTATCCTGTGAGAATTCAAGACCAAAATTAACTGAAGCTGCCGCCAGTCCAATCCCAACGTTGACACCAATAGATCTGGTAGTCCCTCCACCCCAATATGAGCGTGAGGTTTGTGAGACAGTTTTAAAATCATCAGGATAACCATTCACATTTCTTGCGATAGCACCTGGATTTAAAGTCCAGCCCAAGCCAACCCAACTAGCCTCTTCGTTCGGTTGTATGCCTGCATGGTAAGATAGTGAAAGAGGATAACCTCCTTCAGGACCAGGAACTTCCAATAAGGGCAGATTATAAGTAAAATCACCAGTCAAGGGATTGACCATATCGGTCGTGTCTATGGGTTCAAAGCTTGTTGCTTCAGGAGCTGTGGGGCCCGAAGTCAAGGCATAAACTGCGGTGGGCATACAAACTTCTGTTAGAATGATTAACGCCATTAGCACACACAATACTTTCTTCAGGAAAGATTTAGATGGAGAGGTCATATAGAATTAGTTTATAATTTTATCTGTAAATAATAGGTCCTTCGACTTGTAACCGAACACAACATTTCCGATATCTAAGCCAAACTCCTTTATCCTAATTTTAAATTCATTAGTGTTAGCAATTTGAGCCTTATCAAAAATTAATAAAACATTATTTGAATTACTTAAGCCATAGGTTTGCTGAAAAAAAACATCCAATGGTATTATGGGTTCCTTGCCCTCTATTATCAAAGACACATATAGCGGCATACGGAATGAAAGCACCTGAACCATTTCACTGTATAAATTGTAATTCAACTGGTTAAGCAATTCTTTATTGTCCTTAGCTAAGCTCAAAATAAAACACGCCCTATTTGTGGTTTTCTTATCTTCAATCTTCGCATTGAAACTCTTTGGATGTAATGCTACCGGTTGATACAAACATGATATAGTAATGCTATTAATTTGCTTCTCTTGCCGAAGACCATTTGCCGGATCGCTGATGTACTTAATTAAGTCATTTTTTGTCCTAATAACTGGCTTACAAGAAATAATCGTTAATAAAATAGCAAAAGACATAGCCTGTTTTATTATTTTGTTACCGGACAATACAAATAATTTATTTTTTATCATTGTAGTCCGCATTAAGATCTGTAATAACCTTTTCAGTGATATCCAAACCTTCTCTAGCATAAGCAATTGTGCCTGATTGATTGGCTATCAAAATGAACTTATAATTATTTTTTTTACCATACTCTTTTAAGAAACTATTAATTTGAGCCACCACAGTTTGTGTCAATTTTCCATCTTCCTGCCTTGCGTTTTCTTGAATAGCACGTTGATAATCTTCTAATTGTTTCTGTTTGTTTCCAATGAGTTCCTTACTAAGTTGCTGTTCCTTGGAAGACATACCTGCAAGACTTCTTTCATGTTTTCTGATTGCATCTTGAACACCCATTGCTAGTGTGTCAATATTAGCCTGCCAGACTCTCGTTTTATCTTCGTATCCTTTTTTTGCCGATAATGCCCCTTTATATTCGCTCAGTATTTTCACAGAGTCGACATAGGCAATTTTATCGTTTTTTAAAAAGAATATATAAGCGATAAGAAATAGTACGGCTGTAATTGTTACCGCATTAATAAATGTTTGAATTGATTTTTGAGATTGTTCCTTTAGTTTCATGCAATATGTTATTTGATTTTTCCTGTTCGTTACCCTTTCAAAAAACACAGCTCCAAGCATCCAAGGGATAACCCCCAATATTAAAAAAGCAAAGGGCAACCAGTTTGCCCTTTGCTTTTTTTTTGAAAATATTTTTTTCAGGAAATTGAACGAGAAAAAGCAAGCTTTAAATAGCCAAAAACACCGATTCAAAAAATAAATCAGCAGATTTCATCCATTTTTTCGAAAAATGCCGGGGCAAAAAAGTGTACCACCCCCGATTTTGAAACGCGTAAAAAACAGATTTTAGAAATTTTTCTTTTGTACAGAGCTGTTCATAAACAAGTGAGCAAAAAGTAGAAATCAACGGTTTTTTAATGACATTGGCTAATGCCTGCACATCATTTATCCAGCCGTCAAATTCTATATAAAAAAGCCAGAAACAAATGAGTTGTTTCTGGCTTTTCTACCTCCTTGTGGAGTAAATTTTAAAGGTATACTAACAGGTTATTTATCTACGGCACTACCACATAATATCCGGGAGGATTCAGGTTATCAGTCCGATAAAATGATTCTCCATGAAAACTTTCTATTAGTGCATTGGCTTCCAATACGATTTCTGTACCACTTCCCGTCACATCGTTGGCACCAGCCACTTGCTGGTAAATGTCTGTAGTGTAATCGTAGTAGCTCCAGGAAAACCGAACATTCAAATTAGTTACACTTACCGGGGTAGTCAATGCGTAGTCACTATAAAAACGAACCGTGACATCCGCGCGATTTTCACCATTAACCCAACCTACATTGTCATAATCCAAATGTACATAAACTACTGAGTTGGGTGAAGCAGGCTGAGGATTTAATTTCCCCTCTTTACTGTTTAATAAATTCTGTTGAGCAAAGCTGCTTAAACCGCACAACAATACTGTGAGAGCCACAAAGGCACATTTTAGCACATGGCTAAATCTGTTTTTGATTTTGTTCATAATGAGAGATTTATATTTGTTATTCTAATTTATGAGTTCCAAAATAGTAAACTATTTTATACCCGTTTATCTACTCAGCCATATCAGCATATGTATCAACGTTTCTGGCGAAGTAGTCTCATCTTTCTTTATTAGTTACTTTTATCCTTTTTAAGCGTAGCCACATCTTTTAGCAACGCTTTGATTTCCTTGTCTTTTTCTATCAAATGCAGTGTCAACTCCTCTATTTTCTGCAGTAGTTTTGCATTCATTTCCCCTAAATCAATACCATTGGCTTTTACCTCTGCAGCAGTAGGGATACCCGGCAAATGGCCCTTGTCTTTAATGTGTTTTTCCGTTTCCTGAAGCGTTGGGAGCTGGTAATCCCGCGAAAAAACATAATCCGGCCAGTTGGTATTATCTACTTTAATTTCTCTGGCTTTGATATTACCATTTACAGCAAGCCGATAACCTTGTGAGTCTGTTGTGCCGATACCTACGTTACCAATAGAGAAAGAAAAGTGACTCGCATCAAACTGCATTTTTGAATAGCTTGATGTCGTACGGTTATAAGCTTGCAGACCGACCAGGCCTGTCGGTTGATTAAGATAAACCTCTAACCCATCAGCATTGTTATTAGAAACAACAAATTTTTGCAGGGGATTAGTAGTGCCGATTCCTACATTTCCATTATTTGATATCATCATTCTTGGTGCATCATTAAATATGGCTCCAACGGTTTCTCCTGTCACATCTTTTGTATAAAACTTTATGCCTGTCTCACTATACCCTCCAATGGTAATTGCAGACCGGGACATCTCAGGGTGACTATAAACGAGTGCTCCCTGATTTCCATGAGGTTTTAAGCCATGGCTAAGCGCTAAAACAGCTGACGAGTAAAGACTACCTATAGAATTATATTCGTTTACCCCAGGAACACCAAAGCCGATATACTTTCCACCTGTAGGATCTTCAATATTAAGATTACCCTTAACAGTAAGTTGTTGGGACGGCGTTAATGTTCCCGCACCCGCATTTCCACTTGATGGAAAGGTATTTTGGGAATATGCAGATACGGTAATTGTTAATGGAAGTACAATTGATAAAATTTTCTTCATGTCACTTTCTTTTGAGTTCCTTAATCTCATTCAATAGCAGGTCAATTTGCTTCTGCATTTTAACGTGTTCTATTTGTTGGTTGCTACTCATTTTATTCTGCTGAATCAAATGCAATGTCAACTCCTCAATTTTCTGCAGCAGCTTCGCATTCATTTCTCCCAAATCAATACCATTGGTTTTTACTTCTTCTACTGAAGGAATGCCGGGTAAATGACCTCTCTCTTTGATGTGTTTTTCGGTTTCCTGAAGGGTTGGGAGCTTGTACTCTGACTTAAATACATAATCCGGCCAATTGGCGGTTTCAACTTTTATTTCGTGAGCGCGAATGTTTCCGTTGACGGCAAGCTTGTAACCTTTGGGATCAGTAGTCCCAACACCTGCATTCCCGTTATTGTCTATGGTAATGCTGTTATTATTGTTTCCTTTGCCCCAATGTAACCCAGAAGCCGAACTCCACAAATAACCGTAGGTACTCCCATCCCTGTAGAACTTTATTTCTTGATTATTTGATGTGAGATGTACCAACTGGGTAAAACTCGTTTCACCATTTACACTTAATTTGAAAGCCGCATTACCATTCCCCATACTTATATTTCCTGCATTACTTATGTGAAAAGGCGCATTACCCGTCCCCGAAAGGTCGTCAGAAGATGCATTTACCCATAAATTAAGGCCACTGCCAAAGTCATATCCTAAGCCACCCCATTTTGAATCATTACTGTTAAAAATCAGAACTGGATATGTGGATTTAAGTGTAGCGGTTTTATTCCAGCCCGATGTCATTGCTCCACCTCCGGTTACATATAAGGGTGTTGTAGGCTCGGTAGTTCCAATCCCTACATTTCCATCGCCACCAACCATCATTCTTACTCCGCCATTAGTGAAAAATTTTAAGCCTGCATAGCCGGATAAATAAGCAGATGGGCTGCCATTTTCACTATACCAACCTAATCCATAGTGTGCAACTGGTTTTCCTAAATGAGAAAAGCGGAAGTTAGAACTACTACTGGTAGCTCCGTATCCCACTCCAGGAACATCCACAGGTACATCCGTTTGTGCCTTAATTGATAAACTTATGCACAGGCATAAAACAAAGAAATGTATTTTCATATCTGTCTTGGTTACTTGTTTATTGATTTTTTTAATACAGCATTTTCATTTTCTACAACACGCAACCTACTATTCATTTCAATCAAATGCAGCGTCAGTTCCTCTATCTTCTGCAACAGCTTTGCATTCATTTCTCCCAAATCAATACCATTAGTTTTTACGTCTTCCGCAGATGGGATACCCGGTAAATGACCTTTTTCTTTAATGTGCTTTTCGGTTTCCTGGAGGGTTGACAGTTGGTAGTTTTTTGCAAAAACATAATCCGGCCAGTTCGATGTTTCTACTTTGATTTCCTGAGCACGAATTTTACCATTTACTGCAAGTCTGTAGCCCTTTGGGTCGGTTGTTCCGATACCCAAATCGCCACCCGCTGTAATTGTCATTCGGGGAATATTAGCTGTCCAAAACTGAAGTGGGGTGAATCCACTCTCATCCAGATAGCTAACCGCGATAACACCTTCACTACCGGTATGACTCATACCTATAATTCTTCTGTTTGTACTCGCTTCTGTAATTGTACCCCAAGCGGAGGAAGTTACAGCTTTAACATGAAGTGAGGTAGGCCCATAAGGTAACTCAGTTCCAACCGCCACTCTGCCATAAAGTCTAATAGCTCCCAAATCAGCACTCACAACCAAATCACTTCCATTATGCTGTATATATCCGTTTCTACCTAAATTTGATGGATCTTTAAATGATAAATAGGAATGACCAACCAATGCAAGTCCTTCGGTTCCCGTATTTACAGATATCCGGTTTGTAGTTGTATTTCCATTATCAGTGATACTTTGCAGCGTCTGTGCGTCAGTCTTAAAAATGATAGCTGACAACATTAATATTAAAACAATCCTGTTCATTTGCGTTTTTTTAGCAGTTCTATTTCTTTCTGCTGATTTATCAAATGCAATGTCAACTCTTCTATTTTCTGCAACAGTTTTGCATTCATTTCTCCTAAGTCAATGCCATTAGTTTTTACTTCTTCTGCAGATGGAATGCCGGGTAAATGACCATTCTCTTTGATGTGTTTTTCTGTTTCCTGAAGGGTTGGGAGTTGATAGTCTTTTGCAAATACGTAGTCTGGCCAATTCGCAGTTTCGACTTTGATTTCATGGGTACGGATTTTGCCATTTACAGCTAGCCTATAACCTTTGGTGTCAGTTGTACCGATCCCGACATTTTCATTTTCATCAGCGATAATTAATTTCCTCCAATTTTCCCATGTTGGAGAATAACCCGAACGAAATAATATTTGTCCATCATTAGCAAAAGCAAGTTCATGCGCTTTTCCGCCAGAATTGTCATTTGTCCAAGCCCTCAATCCCAAAAGACCATAGAATGTATTCCCATTACTTTCACTCAACCCAACCGCACTACCATATTTAAAATGAGCCTCGAATGAAGAAGAATAAGAACTCGGTGTGCTTGAAACAGATCGTGTATCTTGTACAGTTAAATGTGTTTGTGCTATTCCTTCTAACATCATTGATGTTAAAAAAACAAATAGAATGTATTTTTTTAATGTTTTCATTACCTGTTAGTTAGTTTTTCGATTTTTAATTCCAGATCAATAACTCTATTATTTAGTTTATACAGATTTTTAATTTCTCTGTCCTTTTCAATTAAATGCAGTGTCAGCTCCTCAATCTTCTGCAGCAGCTTCGCATTCATTTCTCCAAGGTCAATACCATTGGATTTTACTTCCTCAGCAGATGGAATGTCTGGCAAATGACCTTTCTCTTTGATATGTTTTTCTGTTTCCTGAAGGGTTGGAAGCTCGTAGTCTTTTGCAAATACATAGTCAGGCCAGTTGGCGGTTTCTACTTTGATTTCATGGGCTCGAATTTTGCCATTAACGGCAAGTTTTTCGGCAGGAGTAGTTGTACCAATCCCAACATTGCCATTAGTCGAATATTGAACCATTAGCCCATCATAAGCTTTCGCTGCCTCATTGTGAACAAAGAACAATTCCGATAACCCTACATAACCTACATACGGCCCTAGCTCTTCTGAACTTTTTGAAAATTTAAACCTCACCTTTGTATAAGATCCGGACGGCAACAACACACTATAAGTAGCATTCAAATTATCATTAACATTGGCTATCGTTCTCCATACACCTCCATTATAATTATCAAAACCTTCTATCTTAAACACCTTAATTGGATATCCCCGAGTGGTAAATCCTATAAAAGCCCCATTCTGTGTATGGTAATCTGGTAAACCCGAAATTTCTATAGTTACATCGTTCGATACATTCCCGTCAAATCCAGGCAAATATTCAACATACAATGAACCATCAAAAAGTCCCGGTAAATTAAACTGCCTTGTACCTGTTTGGGTAACCTGATATCTACTTGGTGCATTAAACAAGAGGTTTTTATCTAAACCAATATAGCTTGTATTGCCTACAGGAGAAAAAATCGTTTGACCTTCTGCACTTAATGAGCGCATTAAAGACATCACCAGAATTATATAAATTATCTTTTTCATATCATTTAGGTTTATTTTTTATAGCGTTGATTTCTTTTCTCATTTGCAGATTTTCCTTTTTCATCTCTATCAAATGCAGCGTCAGCTCCTCTATCTTTTGCAGCAGCTTCGCATTCATTTCCCCAATGTCAATTCCATTGGTTTTCACCTCCTCAGCAGAAGGAATGCCCGGCAAATAACCTTTGTCTTTGATGTGTTTTTCTGTTTCCTGGAGCGTTGGTAACGAGTAATCTTTAGAAAAAACATAATCTGGCCAAGGCGAGGCCTCTACTTTGATCTCCTGCGCTCTGATTTTACCATTTACAGCCAGTTTATATCCTAGCATATTTGCCGTGCCGATGCCGACATCTCCATAATTATGAAGGTTGCCACTATTGATCACTGTGCCCTGGAACTTGTTTTTATATTCAATTTTGCGCGCGTGGGTTCCTTGCATAGGCTCATCCGCCGTAGTCCAGCCTTGAAACCAACTGCTTTGCTCGAACATCCCTTGTGCAAAAGCTGTAACTTTAAATCTTTGATAATAATTACGGTCGTTGATAAAAACATTAACCAACCCATTATTATTGGTTAGGTAAACTTCAGGTGTATAAGACCCCGCAGAAGATATAGAAGGGCTATAAAAAACGTCATTATAAATATACCACACTACATTAAGCGATATCACTTCTGCCGTACCATAACTGTAACCGTCAATTTTAAGCGTGACCATTTGAACGCCACTAAGAAATGGCAGATTTGTTCTAATGTTTACACCGTGATCTGGAGTACCATTAAAATTGTAGTTCAACACATCATATGATTGTGCCTTTGCAACCATACATAAAATTGTAAGGTAGATGAGAATGTAAAACCTCTTCATAGAGCTTTATTTGCAGTTTATTAATTGACGAATTTGTTCTTTTTGCTCCTTTAGCTCTTTTGATTGTCCTTCGTTTTCCTTCTCCAGCCTAATCAAATGCAGAGTCAGCTCCTCTATTTTCTGTAGCAGCTTTGCATTCATTTCTCCTAAGTCAATCCCATTAGCTTTTACATCCTCCGCGGAAGGGATACCGGGTAAATGACCTTTGTCTTTAATCTGTCTTTCTGTTTCCTGGAGGGTTGGGAGTTGATAATCTTTGGTAAATACATAGTCAGGCCAATTTGTATTTTCTACTTTGATTTCCTGAGCGCGAATTTTTCCATAGACGGCAAGTTTGTAGCCCTTTGGATCAGTTGTACCAATACCAACATTGCCTGCAAAGAAATTGGTTTCCGCTCCATTGAAATAAGCATTTTTCTCGTAGGATATTCCATGTTGATTTACATATGGGTCTACAATAGTTTTAAATGTATGATTTGTCCCTGCCGGATTATATGCCGACGGTTCATTAAAAGGAAGTGGGTTGGCTACGCCATCATAAACTGTAGGGCTAACTTCAAAATTGCTGTTGTAGTAATAAGTAACTCCACCACCTCTTAACCAAATTACTATCTTTCCGTAACCATTGTTGATACTAACATCTTGCCAGCCGGCTACGAATACCAGTTCCGACTGCCTAATATCTGCGTTTATAAAATTTGCTTTGTGCCCTCCTAAACTAACATGAAAAACAAATTTCGAGATTAATGAGCCTAACCACGAGGCATCAGTATGGACAAAGGAGCGCCCCAAGTATAACTCGGTAGGCGTGTTATTGTTCCAAGCCCCGTCTGCAAAAGTTACCGGGTAAAATTTATCGCTATCACCGTTTACCTTAAAACTGCCATTAAATCCAGCATAACTTACTGAAACGGACATAACTGTTAAGAGAATTGCAACTAATATTTTCATTTCTTATTTTCTAATTGATTTACACGTTCACTTAAATTCTTATTCTCCTTCTTCATTTCAATTAAATGCAAAGTCAACTCCTCTATCTTCTGCAATAACTTTGCATTCATTTCCCCAATGTCAATTCCATTGGTTTTCACCTCCTCAGCTGATGGAATCCCAGGCAAGTGGCCCTTCTCTTTAATGTGTTTTTCTGTTTCGGCAAGTGTTGGCAATAAATAATCCTTAGCAAATACATAGTCCGGCCAGTTTGTATTTTCTACTTTAATCTCCTGTGCACGGATTTTCCCCTTTACGGATAGCTTTTCTGTTGGCAATTTTGTCCCGATCCCAACGTTCCCATTTACGGCCATCCTCATCACAAAATTTCCATCAGATTCATATTCCTGTGCCACTGTATTATTGGTAAAAAAATCGAGGTATCCTCCAACTCCGGAATTTCCCGCCCGGATTTCATTCTGGTTGTTGTTGCCAAATATGAGAAAGGCCTGCCCTCCCGCCATCGTTCCTAAAGTCGTTTTATAATTTCCACCATAATTTGCTGGTGTAAGGGTTATTTTGGGCGTAAAATGGTACAGATCCAATAATGAAGAAGGAGTTGTTGTACCAATTCCTACATTCCCATTAGAAGGGAAAGTATTAGTCGTTTGACCAAAGGTTCCATAGACTATCCCAGTTAGCATTACCATGGTTAAATATTTTCTCATACTATCATTGTTTAATTTCATAACCTAAGCCGTTTACTGCTGAACTATTCTCCGATCAGCCACTGACGACTTAACCAAGCAATGTTAAAAAAACAAAGGGCAACCAGTTTGCCCTTTGCTTTTTATTTGAAAATAATTTTCAAAAGATTTTCGAGACGAAAAATCATGCATTAAATCTATTTAAATGCACATTTCATGAAATCTAAGTATCAAATTCGGGGTCATTTTGCAAAATTACCGGGGCTAAAAAGTGTACCACCCCCTGTTTTAAAACGCGCAAAAAATGGAAATGCTGATCAAACATTCTCGCTGCCCACGAATTCAATTTCTTTTAGTAACTTTATTATTTAGTTACATTTTTAATGTACGCTATATCAAGATTAGCCAGGTTTACTTTTTAAAGGTCCAGCATTCGTACGTTGTAGCTATCTAAGCCCTACCTTAAAGGTGGTTTACAGATTCCACGTACCTGTTATGTAGGTATGAGGTACCTGTTATGTACCTGTTTATATTAAGCCTGATCTAAGCGGCCATGGGTAAACTGCTGTTTCCGCAACTTTGGGCAGTAGTTTTTTTATCTACTCTGGATGGCCTTTTTTCGGCGTATAACAAGGACCTCTTTTCTAGGTGTTCTGTACCTGTTTCATACCTGTCTGGTAGGTGCATACAGCTATAAAACCTATTTTAAAGCAGTGTTAGCCACGTTTTTTATATTCCCTGTTGTCGATGTACCTGTTTATAGTAAGCCCGACCTATTTTGACAGACCAGCCTGAAAACGTTACTAGAAAATTGCTTGATTTTGGTTATCCTGACTACTTTATACCAAAAGTATAACTTTCATTATCTTCTACTTTATAACCCTGACAATATATCTTTAATGAATGAACGGCTTAAGCCAGCACTTCCCTCTTTAGCGGATTCAAGGCATTGTTTTAATGTAACCGAACATCACCTTACTTATTGAACATTAGCTCGTCTTAATATAAAGCCCTCAAAAAACAACTTTTTCCCCTTAAAAAGTATTAATTTACCATTAAGACTTCTATAATGTCTTTCATCTTTGTATGGAATATCAAACCCCATTACCTTACTTTTAAGCCTAATGCTTTTATCATTTACCCATTCAAAAGTACCTTCCGAATAGCCTAGCCGCTCGTAATAGTAAAACTGATTTGCATCCTTAAACACAAATACTTTTTCTCCTGACATCCCCATATGTCCTGTGGAATATCTACTTCCCGAAACATCAATCCGACTTACACGACAGGATAATAGTTTAACATTAAAGTAAATATGATTACTTTTCTCATCTGGTTAAAAAGCGCAAACTATCTTCTATATGCAGAAATTTTTCAATTGAGATAAGTACTTGACACCATTACTTCAACTGCATCAGTAGAAGGTGTCACTTTTTTTCTACCTTTCCGCTAATTATCTTATAACTTTTCGATGATAATTTGTCATGCATTTTCAATTCCTTGTTTACAAATTGCAATTGATGCTTTGTCGAGATCACTCCATTGACCCTTTCGGCAACAGCGATTCTGTTAAACGCAATATCAAAATTTGAGTTCGTCCTAAATTCACCTTCATTATTTGTCTCAAACAAAACAACCCCATCTAAAGGTTTTATTTTATTACCAGAGGACGAATCATTGATTATCAAAGTCACTTTTCCATGATAGTTTGATGGAACAACTAAAATACACATATCTATTTTATAAAAGTACCTTATGTTAAAAACTACGAATATTAATATTAATACTAGAGGCAGTAACCTTAAAACATCTCTTTTATTTTTTAAATACTTAAAGAAGAAGAAAAAACCAAATAGTATCAAATAAGTAGCTAGTGAGCGGATGAACAATTTTAAGCTAATGAAATCACAAACTAATTGGATCAAACACAGCCCTATTCCTAAAATCAAAAAACCATAAAAACCAAACTTTATCAAATTATTTATTTTCTCTTTCATCTCTAGTTTTATTATAATTATTTATATCATTTATTCCTTCCGACATTCGCGACTCCCTAAAATTATCCACTGCTTTTTGTGAGTCGCTATTGTTAGAACTCATTGCTTCATCGATCTTATTTTTCAGGTTCGTAGATAATTTAGTTTTATTCAAATTCGATGTATTTTTAATATCATCAGGCTGGCTTGCTGACATAGGATTAAATGAGATTTTACCATCTACTTGGACAAACCAGGCTAAAGTGATCCCATCTCGCCAATTTTAAATTGCTCCCCATTGCCATTTATTATGAGTGAGTTAGCTTGGCCTTTCAAAATAGCGAAGTGGGATGATAAATAAAACGTATCCAAGAAAAATTAATTATTAAAAGGTTAGGCTCGATCCAATTTTATATTCTGTAGAACACTCTCTATCCTTTAACCAAAAAGAGGTTACAAAATAAAATAAGTATACATTAAAAGATGTAACAATTTTCTCAATTGTATTTATCATGCGTCTCTTTCATTTGGTGCGCTGTTTTGATCATTTTTTTTTGATGTTTCAATTCTGTAACCCAATGATATTGCCTGTTCAAAATTTAATATTGCTTGCGTATGTTCTTCCAACATTAAACAACTAAGTCCCTTTTTATAATAATATCCTCTTTCATTCAAAGATTTTAATGGCAAAATACTATCTATCTTTTTTTTCGCCAAATCAAGCGCTTGCTGTTTTATTAAACTATCAACTAATAGACTATCGCTATTTACAACAGCACTTATCTTTTGCTCCACTCTCCTTTTACTTTGAGAGCAAGAGGCTAATAAAATAATTAATAGTGGAAAAATATTCTATTCATCATTAATTCTAATTTTTAATAGCATCTAATTTTAATAAATAATTTTACGGAGAAACATAATTGTAGTCCTCCACCAACGGATCTACCACCTTCCAATTACTGGATCGTAGAATCTTGCCTCATAATCAAATTAGCATATCTATTCAAATTTTTCACGAATTAATGTTTGTATAAAATATGAAGAATTGGGTACAGATTTACTTTTCCCAAAAACTTCATCGATTTTACACTGAGCTTTTACATAGTCCAACTCCCTAGCTCTCAATAGATAATAAAACGGCATATTTTTTTTTGTAATTTCATCGTTGCTATAAAGAACAGGTCCATCAATAGAGACATCATCGTTCATTATAACAAATAAATGAGATTTAACGCTATCATGCTAGAGTTGACACAGTTCACTTTACAGTATTGGCACTAACGGAAATTTCTTCAAAGGAGAAAAATCACCTTTAAATATATCCAATTCGTAAAGATTATCCTCAGTATCTAAAATTACAGAAATAACTAAAAGCACTCCATCAATATCGTACAAATCTATATCCTTTAATATGCCACTAGTTCTCCTATCATCCATTCCTTCTACCACTACTCTCAAACTACCCATTCCTCCATCGTCCATTTCCTCCACGATCAGACTATCCAACTTGTCAATTATTTTTTGACCTTCTGAAGTATCTTTTATCATATAGGTAATCAAATCAATTTCTTCCTGTTTTAGTTTTCTTTTCATCATCTTCTTGGTGGCTGCATAGTTCCAATATTTATATCTCCGTTTGACAATTTCATCCCGCTATATTTTATTGTAACTCCATCTACGGTAATCACTCCTTTTATACTTTCTCCTGACTTGTAAAAAGAGGCTAGCTTAAGATCTTGTGAAATTGCTGCTTTAACTTTTTCTATATTTAGTCCTGCCTGTGTCAGGTATCTTGTTGCATGTTTTGTATTATTCTCTATTGCGGGATATCCGAAGTGTATTTTGCCCTGAAGGGCTGCATACCCCTGTACACCAGCAGCTATATAATTAACCACCATCATTGGATCACTCCAACTTGCAAAAAGCCGTTTAGACACAAAATCCTGCAAATCACTTACTTTACCGGTTATTAGGTATTTAGCTTGGGCTGCCCGAGCTTCTTCGGTCTCTAGTAAATAATGTCCCCCATTATTTAAAGTAGATTCCTTGATCATGATTCCGAATTCATTTCTCCAATGATCATTCCAACCAATCGAATTTATTTGACCAGTTCCAGGTCTGCTAGACCAATAAGCATTTTCTAAAAATTCCCCAATTCTCGCCCAAGGTACCTTAACAACATCTTCCCTACCATCATCGGTATTCACAATTGTTTGTCCGTGTGGGTTTACATACCTAGTCGTCCATGCCTCACTACTCATCCCATCAGGATCTATGTTAACCAATGGGCTATTCATAGCGTAATTATATGGTGACCAATGCATATAATCTTCCGCTTTCGGATCTATTACATTCCACCTTCCAATCAATGGATCATAAAACCTTGCCCCATAATCCAACTGATCCAGCCCCAATTCGCTCTGCATTTCCTTCCCGTTGTACTTATACTGGTTTTGTGGACTGGCACTTAGCGCATTGCCAGGATTCATCTCCATCCCAAAAGCATAATAATCCTGCACCTGTACAATATCCCCGTTACCCTTTATCGTAGCTCGGGTATTGCCCAAATGATCCTTCAACATATACTCGTAAGTATAATTGGTATCCGGCAATGCCCTTCCTTCTTCGGTCTGGATAAAATCAATAGCACCGTTGTTGTATTCAATCCCGCCTACATAGTCACGAATATTGATACCAAATACCTTCTTCAGTTTTCTACCTGTAGCATCATAAACGTAGTTGATTGATTCTCCGGTACTGGCTTTGGTAATAGTTTGTGGCAGGTTCAGGTAATTGTAACTGATCGTTATTCCCTTTCTGCTGTCTGATTTCTGATTCCCGTTCTCATCATAATCGTAAGCACTGCTCTGAGCTGCCGAACCAACGTCCGATACCCCCCAGAGTTTATTGCCTTTTATGCCTGAATTTGTATAGCTGTAACTCAGATCATTCAAATAACCTGATACTGCATTTTTACGCTTCAATGAAGTAATATTCCCCATCACATCGTACCCCAGTTCTTCATTAAATTTATCCGTTAAGCCGGGAGTAGTATACCCAGCTTTCTTCAAACGGTTCAGCTTATCATAATCGTAACTGTAGCTTTGAAGCTGCTGGCTTAAGCCAATTCCTCCAGGAACTTTGGTTTGCCAGCTCAATGATCCGATATTTCCATTAAAAGCATCTGGCTTATTGGCATAGTTCAGTTCCATACCAAAAACCTTATTTGAAGTGACATTATTGGGATCGTTAATTCTACTCATCCAGCCTCTTTCGTTATATGCGTAAGAATTCTGCTGAATAAAGGTAGCTCCATTATCTATACTATGCAAATCTTTGTTCAGCAACTGACCAATTTCATTATAGGTCAGTTTACTCAACACCACTTCCTGCTGCTCGTTGATGGATTCCATGGTGGCCAGTTTCCGGCCCATGTGGTCATATTCGTAACGGTTGGCAATAGTGGTGGCTGGGCCTGTGGCGCTGGCTGTATGCGTGCGGGTACTGGCCGTCAGTTCTCCTGCAAAATTCCAGGTATTGTCGGTAATGTCTTTTCCACCCAGATGGTTCTCTGCAGCGGTGCGGATCACCCGGCCTTCTTTATCATAATAGTTTACACTTAAGTAGCGGGTACTGCTGTTGATCAGGTACACAAAGCCACCGGTTTGCAAGCCTTTGGTCCTTGCCGCCTGCATTTGCGTAACCCCGTCGGGCGGAGGGAAACTATTTCCCGGAAAATCATAATTGTCGTAATAATTGATGCTGTAATAATGGGCAATGGTTTGAGGGAAGGAAAGGTTATCGTAACCCACTCCTGTACTTACCCGGCTTTCCCAAAGATTGGTCTGGTTGTTTACAGTAGTTTGCAAACCTCCCCTTGAAGTCGTATCACTATACAGTCCGGTCATTACCACTCGTCCCAGCGCATCATACTTGGTAAATAACCACTGACCCGCGTTCTCTTGTACCGCATCCCGGCTCAAGACCAGCTGATCCAGTTTGTTATAAATCATTTCTTCCCAGCCTTTGCCTGGAATCTGCTTTTCTATCAACCGTTTACGGCCATCGTAATGGTAACCATAAATAAATTGTTTAAAGGTATCATCTGCTTCTGTAAAGCTACTTAACGGACTTTGCCCGTTTTCATTCACTGCTGGCGGCAATACATACCGCAGGTTCCCCAGGTCATCGTACACATAATAGGTAGAATGGGTAACCTCCCCGGTATTGAATGTCCTTTTTAGGACCACACGGCCTTCCAGGTCTTTGAACTCTTCTGTTGTACCTGACTTTCCATCGGCAGCCACCCAGTTTTCGTCTTTGCTGATCTGCTTATATAAACGGCCGGGAGCGTAATTTGTAGTTCCCGTTGCCCCATTTGAGGTCACCGTCCAGAGCTTTACTTCATCTGTAATATTGGTACTGTACTCCATTTTCTGGCTATGGCCGGCATTTAACTGCCAGCTCGCTCCGGAGGCCCCCTGCTCCAGCACCCGGTTCAGCGGCGATGCTTCAAACCGGGTTTCACTAAACGGGAAAGCTGTTTTTACAATTCCATTAGGCTGTTGTGGATCTGTAATCCCAGGTGGATTGTAAAACAGCCCCAGCCCTTGTCCAGAGCTTAAAGCGTTAGCCTTATAGGTCCCATTGCCTGTTCCGGGATCTACATAGGGCAGGTATTTAAATTGTTCTCTTCCAAAGGCATCATAAGCCACAGGCTGCACCACATCTTTAAATGCAGGGCTACCCTGCACGGTTACAGTTTGTAACGGTCGTCCCAGACCATCAAAATACTGAACGGTTTGGTTCACCTCGCAGGTGCTGCGCCCGGTTTGATTGACATCGGCATCGGTAACCACCCCAGGTATCTTAAATATTTTCGTACTGACGTAATTCTGATTGGTACTTGGGATACCAGCAAAAGGTACACATTTCTGAAAGCTTGCCCCTGTAAAAATCCTGACTGTCTTCCCCGCCGGAATGTGGAAACCATCTAGCAGAGTAACACTATTGGTAGCCTTAATCTCCGTTTGGTTATTGTAAGTGTTTAACGTAATATTGGGTTGCTGAGCATTCGCTTTTCCAAATACGCTCACCAAACAAATTGTTACATATTTCCATGCCATTTCTGGCCTTAAATTCAGCTGTTTTTTCATGAGATCAAGCGTTATGGTTTATAGTGATAATTGTAACTTTTGATGATGTTCCCGTCCTGATCTTTGATGTGTTTTAACCGTTGGAAACTATCGTATTCGTAATAAGTAGTCATACCTTTGGCATCCGTCTGACTGGTTACACCGACCAATGGCTTGTAGCTATAAGTACTAATCTCTGCATGTGGTAATCCCACTTTTAAATCGGCTACAAATGCATCAATGGCAGCTTTGTCAGGATAGGATAAGCTAAATGCATCAATAGCACTTGCTCCTTTAATACTTTCGATAGAACTGTAATCAGCATTTTTAATTTCTGCAATTGGAGATTGTCCCCGATAAGCCCACAGATAGTTTATTTTAGTTCCATTTTCGCTTGAAAGACTTATAGGGTTACCTCTACCATTATACAAATGATATCTCAATCTCGTTTCATCTACTCCCTTAATAATATCTCTGCTTTCAACTGCCCCAGGTAAAAAAAGCCCACTAAAGAAGTTCGAATAATTGGTTCTGGTGAGTGAAACCAGTTGACTATCCTCATATATAGCTTCCTCCACAACGGGGGTTAAAATATTTGCAGCTATCATTTGAGAATATACTCCATTAGGGTCTTTACCCATGGCAATCATTTCAGCAGGATAGCTTTTAACTATAGACTTATTTTTGTTTCTGCTTGTAATTGAATTAATTACATTTGGCTGTAGATGTTGACTGTTATTATATGTATATAATACCTTACTTTTAATTGCCCCTACTGAATCTGGAAATTCTCGGGTAACGGTAGAGTCTAAAACTACCCACCTTGAGTTATGGGTATATTTATACATCTCATATCCTCCAAACTCTTCACTAGTTGGTTGTGGGTATTCAAGGTGAAAACCATAATGTTTGTCAATCACATAAGCCGGAACAGTTTTACTAATTGCATTGCTTACCGAATAGTGATTATTGACCTGCTTGATTTTAGTAAATCCTCTTTGATCATATTTAAAAAAATTGGTTTCTTTTTCAAGGCCATTTAAATAACCGGTATTTGAGTATTTGTCACCTAGCCTAAGCAGGTCGCCAACCAGTCCAACGGAAAAACGGTCCTTATCTACTGTAAAAAGATGCTCTATCCCACCGTTTTCAAAGTTATCGCCGCCCAAACTTTCCGTTACTGCCGAATACTGGACACTTGATTGTCCATAGCTATAAATGCTTTTCTGAGAATGCGACGCCAAAATCAGATTCTTACAAATGAAATAACTGAATGCAATGGTACAAGGATTTAACAAACTATTTGCACTCCTTAAATATACCGGGTCCTGAAACTTGACACCAGAGGATTTACTCAAATCGCTCAAAGAAGCATAATGATATTTTTTTATTAATGGAGCTTGTCCATTTCCCGGATTAGTAACCAATCTACTTAACCTCAAGCCTCCAAGCGGCTTATTGACAGGAATCTCTCCAGGATTTCCAACAGGATAATTGATATAAAACGTTCCTGGGATTCCATCATACAAAATCTCCATTCTCAAATAATAATCAGTATTTAATGACAAGCCTGTTATATTCTCCGTAACCTGTTGCCCAAGTTTTAACATCCTGCTAAAAACAACCGAATTGTCCGATGCCTTAACAATTTGCACTTCCATCAAATCTAAATTTGGATCTATACTGGTGCCCCCTCCGCCAGGGATAAGCATCCCCGCAAACACACTCACCATAGAAGGATGATCATAATTAATTTGAAAGGCTGAAGAAGTTTTAACAAATGGTAAGGTGGCTGAAGATGTACCCCGTAGTGTAGTTGAAGAAGTTGGAATAGGGGTAGCTTCTGTTGTAGCATAAGTATTTGATTCATAAATCAAAGTATCAGATCCCCCACCCGGATAAGTAATATGGGTTAAAATTCCCTTTTTAGCATATTCACTATCAACTGATCTATCGGCCGTAGCACTGGCGCCAAAAATATTATGCACATAAGGATCGTCTTCTATACTGGCAACAAAACTGAAGTTGTTCTTCCCGTTATAAAAACCATAGTGATCCTGCGAAAAAGTGAGTCTTTGTGGTAGTCCCTGAATATCATTGTAACTAAAAGTATGTACTTTTTCTTCAGTTGCTGATGTTCCTTTTTCCCGTAATGAAATCAGAAATGGTCGTTGCTTTAAAGTTTCATCCCATGGTAGGTACATATTATTTCCTGTAGTAGCTACAGCATAAGTATACTCGAACAGGTACTTATTAATCAAAGAGCCTGACTCCTTAATCTCAATTCCATTCAAAAGTTTATCTCCAGGTATGTCATTTCTACTCTGATAAATAAAATCAACAGTAGTGTTATCATAATAAATCTGGCTTAGTCTTTTACCTTGTGAAACTGTGATATGACTGGCACAATAAGTTGTTTGATTAGCATTACATTGGTTAGCACAAGACGCAGATTCGGCATTGGCATAATTATCTGATTTTAAGATAGATTGAGAGATCCCGATATAATAACCGAAACTACAATGGTCATAGGCAAAATTTATAGACTCAAAATTGGGAAGAGTTATTGACGTTAAATACCAGGAGGTTACGACAGGATTTACGACAGGATTAGGAGCATTCACGTAACAATAGCTCTCCGTATAACTGTATTCTTTGTCTGTAAATGAATAGACAACGCCGTCGGGAGCGGTTATAGTAATATTGGGATTAAGCACTGATGGAAAATCAATTTTTAAACCCGAATGTGGCATAACAACGGGCTGTCCATTACTGTCTATGATAAATTTGCCCGAATAACCATTAAAATTAAAAATATATTCATCGGGTTCTCCATCCACATTGGTAAGCGTAGCCATCTCATTCAGATAATTTAACATATCCTTATTTAAAGCAGTCCCCTCATTTGGTGGGTATTTTCTTGTTGCATATTCGTCTGGTTTGCCATTAACGTTCCTGATAATTACTCCGCCAGCATTCAATACCCAGCTTTGGCCTGTTCGCGATGCAACCTCATCTACCTTTAGGCCGTTTGAGGAGTACTTTAGGTTAATTGGCAATGAAAAATTTTTCTTTTCTACCTTGAATAATGGAATAGAAATTTGCACAGTCCCTGTACTCAATCCAACTTCAGGTGAATTATAACTAATCAAGGCATGGGACTGAGGAGACGGAGGTAAAATAATAGGAGGTGTTATTTGTCCAAAAGAGAGGCTGACTTTAACCAGTAAAATACCGACGACTAATATAATTTTATACCTTTTCTTAATTATTAATGTCCATTTCATTAAATTTTGCTTTTTCATATTGCATCAAATTATCTCATTACTCAATTATCGGATGAGACAATATTAAAAAAGCAAAGGGCAACCAGTTTGCCCTTTGCTTTTTTTCTGAAAATATTTTCAAATAATTTTTTACGCCTCAAAAACAGGCTTTAATCAATATTCAGAATTGATTTTTAAACCTTACCCACACTAAAAACTGACTTTGCACAAAAAAGCCGGGACAATAGTTTGCCCCGGCCAATTTTTTTCTTCTTAAAAATGGTGTTTGTCTTACAAAATGTTCATGTTAAACAACCATTCCTAACAGAGACACTTGCTCAAGAAGATCAGGTAAAAAACACCAGACTAAAACCAATGGAGAAAAGTACTTCTTCAATGCTTCATCGATAGCTTCCGTTACTTCTTCCTTCTTACTGCTTTGAAATTTAAAATCGCAGCTCCCAGGCTGGGTGTACACATAGCTTTGCTTGGAATTGTCAAACCATATCGGTGCATCGCAATCCTGTCGCATTTTTTTGATAACGTACTTAACCTGTCGGGCTGAAACCCCCAGCTTTTCGGCAAGACTATCAACTGGACCGGTGTTTTTTAGGCATATCAAATCATTGAGCCTTTGATAGAGTGTTAACTTCATGTAGAGATTAATTTATAGTAAATTTTTTAGCCTTTTTACCGGCTAATACTAATGCTTAGTTAAGCATCATTTTTCAAACCTCCCAATGTCTTATACGAAATACTCCCACACTAGGACAGAAAGCTCAATTGCCGATACCAAAAGAGCCGGAGAACCATGATGGATTGGTATATATTTAAATACTAATTTTTGACTACTTATTAATTTATTCCCTAATAATGATTTATAAATGCATTATAATAGACGATGAACCACACTTTACCCAATTGATGGAAGAATACATTCAGGAAATACCTGAACTAAAGTTAATTAAGACATTTAACGATCCGCTAAAGGCTATTGCTGAAATGGCCGGACAAGAAAAGATTGATATTGTTTTTCTTGATATCAATATGCCTCATATTACAGGTATTGAACTTGCACCTTTTCTTAAAAAAATAAGCTCTTTCCTGATTTTTATTACCGGCCATGCACAATATGCTGTAAAAGCATTTGATCTGGAGGCCGATGACTTTTTATATAAACCCTTTAGATTGGAACGATTAAAGCAGTCTATTAAAAAAATAGCAAACAAAACTCAACACGTACAAAACAGCAACGTTGATGAGTTGTTTTACATGAAAATTGCCGGTTTTCCATCCAGATACATTAAGTTTCTCTATAAAGAAATTATTGCCTTTGAAAGTGATAAAAACTATATTAAAATTTATACGCCAAACAATTGCCATAGGGTATACCTCGGCCTAAAAGACGTAGAAAAACGACTTACGGGAAGGTCTGATTTTATAAAAATCCAGAGGTCGTTTATCATTTCCAAATCATTTGTTGACCAGGTAGATCACAATGTTGTAATTATGAAGCACAGCAATCTTCGAATTACCATAGGTAAACATTACAGGGATATGCTTTTTGAATACCTTGAGCACAACAAGTTTTGAGGTTGCTATCCCTTCCTGTTAAAAAAACCGTTAAAGTACATCAGCTGATATTTGATGGCATTTGCCCAGTACTCCCAGGTGTGCGCGCCTGGCCGGACGATAAAGTCGTGCGGAATATTGTTGTACATCAACTGCTCATGCAATTTGATGTTTACATTGTAAAAGAAATCATCTTTACCGCAATCGATAATCAGGGCCAGGCGATTGGGCACCAGCAAATGGGTCATATTTACAATGGTATTTTCTTTCCATCGGGCGGCGTTCTGGTCATAATCGCCCAGCCTTTTGGCGATGTTCCAGTTTAGGGGGAAAGGTGTAATGTCAACCCCGCCGCTCATGCTTCCCGCAGCGCCAAACACATCCTGGTGGCGGAAAGACAAGTACAGGGCACCATGACCACCCATACTAAGGCCGGTTATGGCCCTGGCTTTGCGGTCTCTAATGGTTTTATAGTTTTTATCGATCCAGCCGACCAGCTCGGTGGCCACATAGGTTTCGTATTTCCATTCCGGGTCAACCGGGCTGTCAAAATACCAACTGGTTACATTGCCATCCGGACAAACAATGATGGTTTGAAAATCGTCGGCATACTGCTGTATGGCAGGTACCTTTTTTATCCAGCCGAAATAGCTATCACCCGCACCATGCAATAAGTACACCACCGGCATATTTTTCCCCTGTGCATAACTGTCGGGCGTAATTACCACGGCCTTGATGTTTTTTTTCATCGCTGCACTATAGGTTAAAACGGTATCTACCTTTGCGGCATAAGTAAGTTGTACACCAAGCAATAATGCCAGGCTCAGGAATAGCATTCTTTTCATCATGATCATTTATTAGTGCAGGTACCAATGGCCTCGGTCATTTGAGAACTTATTAGGTTGCTATTTCAAATAAAGACATTTAAAGCGTTTTATTAAAATGTTTTACCAAGTTTTTTAAACTATTAGCAAACCACCTCCTAAAACAAACTTTCTGCTACTCCCCCACTTCTAAAAATGCATCATAAGTAAGTCCATATAGTTCAGCTGCCTTTTTGATGATGCTATCTGTAGGATACAGAAAATCATCTTCCAGCTTACTGTAGATGGTAAGGCTCAATTTTAAACCCTTAGCAACATCCCGTTCACTTTTTTTGGCTTCCAGTCTTAGGAGTCTGAATTTCTCTCCCAATGTCAACTTCATCATGTTCATTTCCGCTGTTTTTCTAAGCATAATTCTGATACGCCAAATATAGAAAAAACAACTACAACAAACATTAATTACCTTAAAATTAATATTTTATTCATTAATGCACATTACCGAATCATTTATCATCAAATTTCTGAGATACGACTTCCCTCCTCTATACCAAAGCCTGCAACAGGAATGTCCTACTATTATTCTACTCCCTGCATAAGGAAAAATAACTTTTTCTGAGGAGGCATAGGGTTCAGAAGAGAACAGTTATTTTTCCCGAATAACTTTAAATTCACTTCTCCGATTTGCCTGATGCTCCGCTTCTGCACATTTCACTCCATTGCTACACCTGTTCAGCAATTTACTTTCTCCATAACCTTTAGCACTAAGCCTGTTCCGGTCAATCCCTTTACTGATCAGATAAGCCACCGCCGATTCGGCCCTGCGTTGCGAAAGCTGCAGATTGTACGCGTCATTACCTCTGCTATCGGTATGTGAGCCCAACTCAATCTGCATACCCGGATGATCATTTAATACAACCACCAGTTTATTGAGTTCAAAGGCTGCATCGGGCCTGATGTTCCATTTATCAAAATCATAATAAATATTGTGCAGCACATAGGTTTTACCCACTTCATATTTCTCCTCTGGTTTTTCAGGTTCCGGTTTTACTACCTCGGGAGCACGATAGGTAAAGCTATATATATCATCATCGCCCATACCGCCAGATCTATTAGAAGACAAATATCCCGTCAGCCCATCCAGGGTGCTCAGATAAAAGTCATCATAAGTAGTGTTTACGGGATATTTCAGGTTCTGAGGCTTTTCCCAGCTACTTTTTTGGCCCCGGGCAACATAAATGTCATAGCCTCCCATCCCCACTTTACCTTTGGAAGCATAATAGAGCTCATCCTGCGTGCCAATAGTTGGAAAAGACTCTTCTTCCGCTGTATTGATTTCCTGACCGCAGTTTACAGGTTTTCCCCAGTTGCCATCCGTCATTTTTTCTGCATACCAGATATCCGTTTTACCCATACCACCCGGCATATCGGAAGTAAAATAAAGGATATTTCCATTTTTAGAAAGTGCTGCATTCCCCAACGAATAAGCCTTTATATCGTTGTATGGAAACGCTTTCAGATAGCTCCACTTGCCATCAGTTTTAGTGACAATAATCAACTCCAGGCGCCGTGTGTACAGCCGCTCGTCATTCTTCTGCTCCTTTTTATCCACAGGTAAACTGCTGGCGTAGGCCCTTGTGGCGATGGTTACGTAAGCAGTATCTTCGGTCACGTTCAACACCATAGGCCCCACATGATAATCGGTGATAAAAGAAGAATATTCCTTACGGACCACAGCTAGTTCATTGGTCACCTCATCAACCGATGATGCCTGAAAAAGCTTTAACCAGGGTCTACCCGTCCACCTGTAAGTATCATTATATTTTTGCAGCAGATCTGTTGGTCTTTCGGAAGTAAACACCAGGCCTGTTTTACCAAAATAATTGAGCCCCCAGTCGGCATACCTGGTATTCAGCCCTTTGGCATTGTTTACCGTATAGCGGCTGCTTTGTGTGCTCCACAATGCAGCACTATCACATGAAGCCACTTTTATCGCTATCTCTGCAGCTTTCCCACCCCTATTCCCGTAACTTTGATAAGCGGTTTTAGCAGCTTCAAATTTTTGGTTGGTCAGCAAAACTTCCGCATAATAATACAGGGTATTCATCTCTGCTTTCGCATCTGCAGCAGCAAGGGCATACCATTTTTCGGCCGCTGCATAATCGTTCATTTTGCGGTAGCAGGTAGCCAGTCGCTCCAGCAACTGTACATTGGCTTTCTTTTTTACCGCCAGCTTTTCGTATAGACGGGCGGCATTGTAATATTCATAACGGTTGTACAGCAGGTCGGCCTGCTGCTTCCTGGTCAATTGTTCCTGCCCATATACAAAACCGGCAAGCATCAGGGCTATAATATTTAATATGATGATCTTCATATACTTTCAGCTTAAAAATAACGGGGACTTAACACTCTCTCTTTTTTTCCCTGCAGACTAAAACTTACAGAAATCTCGTGCGATCCCTGCTGATAATTGGACAGCTTGCTGGTGGTATAATCATAAGAATAACCCACTCTGAAACGGGGATTAATAAATACTTCCACTATCCCCGAAATGGCATCGTTCTGGTCCAGCCCTTTTTGCAGGTTCTTTTTGTCCCACAATTTAATACCGGTACGGTACGAAGCCCCCACCCAAACTACCTTACTGATGAGCAGGTAGGCATTCAGGTCCAGATTTGTCGGCCCCCTGAAATCTTCCTTAATCATAAAAGTAGGCTTAAGATCGAGAGATGACGACAGCGGAACCATAAATCCGCCGGTTAAATAAAGGTGCCGCACCTGCTTGATAATCCGGTAACTATCTGATGTGGTGGTATCTCCCAAGCCTGATAACAGGTCGACCGCCGAAGCTCCGATATAATAATTGGGCGTGTAATAATAGATCCCAAAGCGCAGGTCGGGCGATAGCTTGCTTTGATTGCCCACCGGAATTACCCCATCGCCCGGATCGGTTGCAATGAATTTGGAACCATCCAGATTGTACTGCGTGGCACCAAAAGCCAATCCAAAGCTCAGCCTTTTGGTATCTTCGGCATCCAGGCGCAGCCGGTAAGCATAATTGGCATATACCGATGAGGTGTTTTGAGGCCCCAACCGATCTGTGGTGGCTATTAATCCCAGACCAACCTTTTTATCCGGATTTTTGGTGAGCCCGTCAATAGAAGCCGTTCCGGTACGGGGGGCACCATCTATGCCCACCCATTGCGAACGGAAACTCAGGTTTACCGTCCAATCTTCCTTATACCCGGCATAGGCAGGGTTCACGGCCAGACCGTTAAATACATACTGACTAAACTGTATGGTTTGTTGCGCATTTGCCGTCTGCAGGTTTAAAATGTTTACACTTAAAAGGAGTACAAACAACAGACTGTATCTTTTTAAACTTCTCATATCTTCTCTCCTTACTTATCTTTTAATAAACAACCATCCTTTAAATACCGTAAAGGTTCCCGATTTTTCCTTGCGGTTGATGAGGTAATAATAAGTGCCCTCATTTAGCTGACTACCGTCCCAATCGCTTTTGTAATCATTAGCCCTGAACACTTCATTACCCCAACGGTTGAACACCTGCACCTGGGTACCCGGATAATTTTCCAGCCCCTTTATTTTAAAGGTGTCGTTGTTGCCATCGTTATTTGGTGTAATGATGTTCGGGATGATAAAATCGGAAACATCAATTATCGTTTCAACTGTATTACTCAGTACCTCCGGTAAACCTTCAGATGGTATCGTCTGTGCGGTATTGGTGATTTTGCCTGTATACGATTTGGATACCATACCGGTAATGGTTAGCGTAACCTTGTTGGCTGCGCCAGAAGGTACATCAGCCAGGATACTCACATTGCTACCTTTTCCGGTGGCTCCACTAAGCACTTTGGCTTTACCGGTAACGGCGGTAGTCCAGCTTACATTGACAATATCTGCACTGATTTTATCATTGATAGCCAGGGCAAGTGCATCACTGATACCGGTATTGGTCACTTCCACTACATAGGTAATGATGTCGCCTGATTTGGCTGTTTGCGGACCGGCTTTAGTAATGATGACACCCGGTTTCCTGCTCACCTGGGTTTCTACCGGTGGACTAACCACCGGTGGGTTACCAGGTTCCTGAGGGGTTGCCGTCGCTATGTTACTTATTTTACCACTCAAAGAAGGATCAACCGTTCCTATAAGATTGATGGTAATGAAGTCGGCCGCTGTAGGCGGAACGGTGGCAACAACCCTAAGGCTATTTCCTGTACCCGTTTGACCTGTCGAAATACCGGCTGCACCAGAAGCTACTGCGGTCCAGCTCACATTGCTCATCGCTGCCGGCACCTGATCGGTAACCACCACATTACGCGCCGTTCCAGGCCCTCCATTGCTTAGGATAATCTGATACTTCATTTGCTGACCTGCAATGATGGTTCCCGCACCTGTTTTAGTAATTTTCAGACTACTCAGGTTTTTAACCGCGGTGGTTACGTCCGAGTTGATCACAGGCTTAGCTGGATCGGCAGGTGTAAGTGTGGCCCGGTTGGCAATTGGTCCGGTATATAATGGATCTATCTTGCCAGTTATCATTACCGCGATACTACCATTTGCAGGTATATTGGCCGTAAGCTGTACATCGTTCACATTTCCACTGGCACCGGCAGTAATGACCGCCCCACCATTTACCGAGCTGTTCCATATTACCTCACTTAATTGTACAGGTACCACATCCCTTATTTTAACGCCTGTTGCATCGGATGGTCCAGAGTTGCCAATTCTTAAGATATAAGCAATGGTCTCTCCCGAATTCGCATTAGCCGGACCTGATTTAACCAGGCTTAAATTGGCGTTGTTTACAACTGCAGTGGTAACTACATTGGAAACTACAGCCGGATTTCCAGGCTCGGAAGGAGTAGCTGTTGCCGTATTGCTGAAATTGGCCAGCACCGTATTGGCAGGTACCAGGGCTGTAATATTTACAGTTACCTTAGCTACTCCAGCCGGCATATCCACTTTAAGTCCTATTGTGTTGCCAGTACCTGTAGCACCCGATCTGATCACCGCACCATTGCTTGCAGTAGCGGTCCAACTTACATTAGCTAGTGTTGCCGGAACAACATCAGAAAGATCCAGGTTCATGGCATTACCTGGTCCGGTATTGGTCAGCTCCAGGGTATAATTTACAGTTTTACCAGCTTCTGCATTGGAAGGTCCGGATTTAATCAGCCTTACGCCCGATTTGTTCAATACCGTGGTGGTAACCGTTCCAGAAGTGGAAGGAGGATTTCCTTTTTCGGCTGGCGTAACCACTGCTGTATTTTGCAGCGTACCACTAAAGCCAGCATCCACAGTTCCATTGATGGTCACAAAGATTTCATTTCCGGTACCGGCAGGTATGTTTGCCGATACTAGTACAGAATTCCCTGTTCCGGCTGCCCCTGACACCAGATTGGCTGCGCCACTACTCACCGCCTGCCAGCTCACATTACGGATGGCCGCAGGCACAAGATCGGTAATCACGGCCTGAGCTGCATCACTAGGTCCGGTATTTACCACTTTTAAGGTGTAGGTAATTGCAGAGCCTCCAATTCCATCTTGCGGACCGGTTTTACTGATCACCAATCCCGATTTTGAAGTGATGACCGTATTGACCGTACTGCTGTTATTGGACAAGTCGAAATCAGATAGACCAGCTGGCAGCATCACACTCGCGGTATTGGTCATTTCGGCTGCTTTGGTACTTGCCTTAACCACACCTTTAACAGTTAACAAAATATAGTTACCCGCACCTAGAGGCACACTGGCTACTGTCTGCACCGCATTTGTAGTACCCGAACCAGCTCCCGTTAGTGTTGCCGATCCGAAGCTTTGTGCAGTCCAGCTCAGCTGGCCAATTTCGGCAGGTACCTGATCATTAATGGTTAGTCCCGACACAGCTACAGGCCCATTATTGCCTACCTTAACCGTATAAGTTATTAGCGCGCCTGCATTAATTTCCTGTGGACCAGTTTTTTCGACATAGATGTCGGTCGATTGGTTTACCGCCGTTACTACAGAACTTGTTCTTTCGCCATTTGCGGTTACTGTAACCGTATTGGTAAACATCGCTCCAGCGGTAGTTTTCACCGTTCCACTAATGTTAATGGTAATTGCTGTATTCGGATTTGCATCGGCCGGAATATCTGCAGTGGTATTCACCGCATTTGTAATGCCACTATTGGCTCCGGTAATGGTTGCCCCACCTGTAGCTACTACATTCCAGCTGCTCACCGCCACATCAGCAGGCACAGGATCGACAATCATGGCGTTGGTAATGTTGCCCGCACCTCCGTTCCTGATCACGATGGTGTAATTGATCGGATCGCCAATGTTGACCCTCGAAGGACCGCTTTTCGATACCTTAAGTACCGGATCATTGTTTACCACCGTATTTACCGAACTGATATTAGAAGACGGATCAGGATCTTTAATTAAGCTCCCTGGCGGGAAGTTGGCCGTGGCGGTGTTCACAAAGGATGTTCCATCCAGATTGTTCGCTTTCACTTTACCCTTCACGACAATATCAATTTGTCCGGTTCCCGAAGGGATACTTCCTGTCAGGTCAACATCACCGGTACCAGCGGCCACACTTACGGTTGCACCATTTAATGTACTGGCTGTCCATGTGGCGCCCGCCTCTATGTTGGCTGGCAGCTGATCTTTGATAACCACGCCAATGGCATTGCTCGGTCCGTCGTTTACCACACGCAGGTTATAAGTAATCATCTCACCGGCTGCAATATTTGCAGGGCCCGACTTAACAACTCTTACATTCGCCACCTGATCTGTGGCCGTAGTTACTGTACTTGTGGCCGGCGTAGGATCGGTAATGCCGGCACCAGGTGTTGCTGTTGCCGTATTGATGATGGCTGTGCCTGCGTAATTTGCATCCACAGTTCCATTTAAGGTAACCACCACACTGGCATTGCCCCCAGCAGGGATCAGCGCATTTAAATTGACATTGCCCGTGCCGGTGGCTGTGCCTACAATACTGGCTCCATTTTGCGCAACCGCCGCCCAACTCAGATTGGTAATACCTGCAGGGATGGCATCCACAATATTTACGGTGCCGGCATTGCCAGGGCCTGCATTGGTAACGGTAAGGGTGTAGCTTATGGCCGATCCGGCAACAGCCGATGAAGGACCGGTTTTCAGGATCCGAAGATCAGCTATTTTATTTACGTTGGTGGTCACCACTTCCGAAGTTACAGGAGGGTTGCCCGGTTCCTGAGGGCTTACTGTAAAGCTATTCATCAATGTAGTTCCGGTAAAGCCCGGATCTACGTCGCCTTTTACCACAACAGTAATAAAGTTGGCGGCACCTGCCGGAATGTTCACTTTCATGGCTAGCGCCGATCCGGTACCTGTACCATTTTGTGCTATGGTTGCGGTTCCCGCTACATTGGTAGTCCAGCTTACATTGTTAATTCCTGCCGGGATGGCATCTGCAATGCCAAGTGCAACCGCATCGCCTGGTCCGTCGTTAAATACCTGCAGGGTGTAAGTGATACTCTGACCAGCAGAAATGGATGATGGTGCAGATTTAACCGCCCTGATACCCAGTTTATGATCTATCACCGTATTGACGGTATTGGAAGAGACCTCGGCAATACCTGGTTCGGATGGCTTCGCTTTAGCGGTGTTGCTAATAGATCCGGCCGCTGCCGACGAAGGGACCTGACCTGTGATGGTAATGAGTACCTGATTGGCAGCGCCAGCATTAATATTTGCAGCAACCTGCACGTTGTTTCCTGTACCGCTGGCACCACTAAGTAAAGAGGCACTGCCACTAACACCGGCCGTCCAACTTACATTGGTTAGCATTACAGGTACTGCATCGGTAATGGCCAGGTTGCGGGCATCAGATGGGCCGCTGTTTCCAACAGCCAAAGTGTAAGTAACCGTTTCACCCGCCGAAACCCTGGTAGGACCAGTTTTAACCACTGTAACGGTTGGGGTTGCATTCACTTTTGTAGTTACCGTAGCGTCCGACGGTGTGGTACCCGCTTCGGCTGGCGTTACTGTAGCTTTATTGATCAGGTCGGCAGTTGCCCCGGCATTCAGGGTACCATTAACGTTAATCAGAATTCCATTACCTGCACCTGCCGGAATGCTGGCATTGACAACCACATTGTTGCCGCTGCCGCTTGCGCCACTTAAAACACTGGCAGCGCCTTGCACCGTAGCTGTCCAGCTTACATTGCTGATGTTGACAGGCACCTGATCGGTAATTGCTGCATTTTCGGCATTGGCAGTTCCGGTATTGTTCACCACAATGGTATAACTGATCGGCTGACCAGCGGCGATGCTGGCAGGACCATTTTTAGCGATTGTTAAAGCCGGGGTTCTGTTAACCAGCGTGGTAAAATCAGAATTGACCGCCTTTGTATTTGGTTCTGATGGTGTAGCCGTAGCCCTATTGATCAGGTTGCCGTTAAATGAGGCAGAAAGCGTTCCTTTTACCGTAACGGTAACGGTGTTGTCTATTCCTGCCGGAATATCCGCATTGACCAGGATGTTGTTTCCGGTACCGGTTGCACCAGAATTAACAACAGCTGCACCGTTAATATTTGTGGTCCAGCTTACATTAGTCAAAGCCGTCGGCACCACATCTCTAATCGCCATATTACGGGCATTACTCAATCCGGTATTTCCTGCGGTAATCACATAAGTAAGCACCGTACCTGAAACTGCGGTAGGTGGCCCGTTTTTATTGATGGTAATTCCTGGCACAGCGCCCACCTCCGTATCTACCGAAGGCGTTTCGTTGGTACCATTATTACCATCCGGAACCTGTACGCCCGCTATGTTATGTATGGTACCTGCGAAGGCCGGATTTACCACTCCCTTAAGATTGATGCTGATTTTATTGTTACCTGTGCCCGCCGGGATATTGGCTTTCACCAATACTTCAGATCCTGTACCCGAAGCACCGGAAATAATATTGGCAGTACCCGATGAAGTAGCTGTCCAACTCACATTGCTCAACTCAGCAGGGACATGGTCGATAATGGAGAATGCCAAAGCATCACTCAAACCGGTGTTCACTGCTTCAATAAGGTAAGCAGCTTCTCCACCTGCAACAGCAGTCGATTGTCCGGTTTTGGTGATCGTCACCACCGGTTTCCTACTCACATTAGTTTCTACAGGTGGACTGGTCATCGCCGGATTTCCCGGCTCTGCAGGTTTAGCTGTCGCAATATTCACAATTTTACCGGCAAAGCCTGATTTTACCGTTCCGGTAATCGCAATACTGATCTTATTGCCTGCACCGGCAGGAATATTGGCATTCACACTAATGTTATTTCCTGTTCCGCTGGCTGCACCATTGATGCTGCTGGTTCCGGAGGCGGTAGCCGCCCAGCTTACTGCAGCCACATCAGCAGGGATAACATCAGTAACAACCAGGTTTTTGGCATTACTTAATCCATTGTTACTTACCTCTATCACATAACTGATCGGGCCTCCGGCGGTAGCCGTACTTGAGCCTGTTTTATTCACTATAATTACAGGCGATTGGGTAACGATGGTCTCTACCGGCGGAGTAATTACAGGTGGATTTCCGTCTTCAGACGGCGTTGCCGTTGCGGTATTACTTACAGTACCCGCAAATCCAGGATCAACTGTTCCCTTTACCGTAATGGTAATTTTATTGGCCGCACCGGCCGGGATGTTGCTGCTCAGACTGATGTTATTGCCTGAGCCCTGATTGCTGCCATTGATGCTGCTGTTGCCCGAGATCACTGCTGTCCAGCTTACCCCCGTCAATTGCGCCGGAACAACATCTGTAATCTTCAGATTAGCGGCATCACTCAATCCCGTATTTCCTGCCACAATGGTGTAGGTAACTATACCCCCCGCCGTTGCGGTAGATGGCCCTGTTTTACTCAGCACAATTACCGGACGTTGTTTCACCTCGGTAACCACAGGAGGGGTAACTACCGGAGGATTATCCGGGTCGGCAGGGGTAGCAATGGCGACATTGCTCATGTTGCCTGCATAACTGGCCGATACTTTACCGGTAATGTTAATGGTGACCTCGTTTTGTGCACCAGCCGGAAGGTTTGCTTTTACATTTAGGGCATTGCCGGTTCCGGTAGCACCTGATGTAATAACTGCGGCACCGGATGCGCTGGAAGTCCAGCTTACCTGCTCCAGCTGAACAGGAATCGCATCAGAAATTGTAGCATTCAAAGCAGTACTCGGGCCGGCATTAGATACTTTGATCTGATAACTCAATTGCTGTCCGGCAATAGCCTCTGTTGCACCTGTCTTAGTGATCTGTAGTTTGGTTAAGCGCTTAACCACTGTTGTGGCAGTGGCATTAACCGGTGTTTCACCCGGTTCAGATGGGGCAAGTACCGCGGTATTGATGCTATTACCTGTAAACAGTGCGTCCATAGTTCCTTTAACATTTACCAGGATGGTTGAGTTTACCGGCAGGTTAACCACCATATCCAGGTTATTGCCTGTTCCATTGGCACCGCTATTAATGGTTGCTCCTCCGGCAAGCGTACTTGTCCAGCTCACATTTCCCACTTCGGCAGGAATTACATCTGAAAGTCTTGATGCAAGTGCGTCCGATGGTCCGCTATTGGTAAGAGCCAGCGTATAGCTGATGGCCGAACCGGAACTTAATGTTGCCGGGGCAGACTTACTGATATTGAGGCTTACATTTCTGACAATATTTGTGGTGATCTGGTTGGATGTTACATCTGGATTACCCGGTTCAGCAGGATTTACCGAAGCCACATTTGTTAAGGTTTGCAATGCCGTATTGGATGGCACGTCAGCCAGGATGGTCACGGTTACACTACCAGCTCCGGCAGGCACGTCGGCTGTTACTGCAACCGGGTTCGTCGTACCATTGTCTGCCGATTTCAGTTGTGCACCATTTACTGCGACGGCCGACCAACGGATATTGGTCAGACCGGCTGGAATGGCGTCTGAAATCAATGCATTCACGGCATTACTAGGTCCGGCGTTGGTTACCTGAAGCAGGTATTTCAACGTTCCTCCGGCATCAACTGTACCCGGGCCGGATTTTACAATGATCAATCCTGATTCATTGGTAACAGTGGTGGTAACATTCCCTGAATTTACCGGTGGGTTACCGGGCTCGCTCGGTGTTGCCGTCGCTGAGTTCACCAGGTTTCCGGTAAAGCCAGGATCAATTTTGCCTTTTACAGTAACCACAACTGTATTTCCGGCTCCGGCAGGTATACTGGCAATAACGCTTACAACATTATTGTTTCCACCAGCGCCGGCGCTAATACTTGCATTACCGGCAGCCACAGCAGTCCAGGTTACACCTGTCACTCCCGTTGGTACATCGTCCTTAATCTCCGCATTCACTGCATTACTTGGTCCGGCATTGGAAACTACCAAAGTATAGGTAATATCTGAGCCAGATACAGCAACAGCCGGGCCCATTTTACGAACGGACAATCCGGAAGTAGAAACTATGGCAGTGCTAACCGTACTGGTATTGTTTAACATGTTAAAATCCTGCATGCCCAATGGCAAGGTTGTGGTGGCCGTATTACTAATGTTTCCACTAGCGGTTGCGGCATTCACTATGCCTTGAACATTAATCAGGATATAATTGGCAGCACCAGCCGGTACTGTTGCTGTAGTTTGAATGTTGTTGGTATTGCCTCCCGTTGCAGCAGTAATGCTGGCTGCACCATAGGCGCTGGCCGACCAGCTTACATTTGTAACGGCAGCAGGAACGTTATCTTTAATGTCAAGCCCAGCTATATCGACCGGTCCATTATTACCTACCTTAATCTGATAGCTAATAACCGATCCGGCAGTAACTGCCTGAGGGCCATTTTTCTCGACATAAATGTCGGTCGATTGGTTGACAGCAGTGACTACCGAACTTTCCCGGATATCGTTAGCTACCACCGTTGCCGTATTGGTAAATGTGGCCCCGGCAGTATTTTTAACTGTTCCGGTAATGTTAATTACAATGCTGGAAGTCACACCACCAGTTGTGGCAGGGATGTTACCGGTAACATTGATAGTATTGGTATTACCTGTTGCCGGACTGGTCAAACTACCATTGCCTGTTGTAGAAGCAGTCCAACTGCTAACAGCCACATCATTTGGCACGTAATCAGTAATCATTGCATTTACAATATCACTTAATCCACCATTTTTAACTATAATCTGATAGTCAATGCGGTCGCCAACATTTACGGTCTCCGGTCCACTTTTAGACACTTTAAGTTCTGTGTCCAGATTAACCTTAGTATTTACGGTACTGGTATTAGAGCTGAGGTCAGGATCTGTAACCGGACTACCAGCGGGAAGGTTCGCGGTCGCCGTATTTTTGATGATACTCTTATCGGTCGCTCCGGCATCCACCATTCCGGTGATGGTTACATCAACTTCTGCTGTTCCGGCCGGAATGTTTGCAGTAAGATTTACATTTCCGGTTCCACTGGCAGCACTGGTTAATGTTGCTCCATTTTGCGCAACGGCCGACCAGCTTACCCCGTTAATACCCGCAGGGATTAAGTCATTAATGACTACCCCAGGTGCATTACTTGGTCCTTCGTTAACAATTCTCAACTTGTGCACAATCTGCTCCCCGGCAGTAATGTCAGCAGGTCCCGATTTGATGATCCTGATATTGGCCATACGGCTAAGCTGGGTGGTTACCGTACTTGAGGCAGGTGTCGGGTCTGTCACCCCAGCTTCCGGTGTTGCGGTCGCAGTATTGACCAGCGACACACCTGTAAACCCAGGATCTACTGTTCCGGTGACATTAATGGTAACCTGTGCGCTGCCTGCGGGAATAGCTGCAAACACGCTTACGTTAGCTGTTGTACCGCTAGCCGTTCCATTTATAACTGCGCCGTTTTGCGCTGTGGCAGTCCAGTTGATATTATTTATTCCTGCAGGGATAACATCCTGGATATTTACATTGGTGGTGTTGGATGGCCCATTGTTGCTAACCGTAATGCTATAAGCGATAGACTGTCCCGCTACAGCAGTTGCAGGCCCACTTTTCTGAATGCGGATATCTGCTGTTTTAGCAATTTGGGTGGTTGTGGTATTAGATGTGGTTTCGGGATTACCTGGTTCAGCAGGCGTGGTCTTGAAAGCATTGAGCAACTGCGTAGCGCTGGTTGATGGATCAACAGTCCCGGTAACCGTAACCAGAATTCCGTTAGCGGTACCTGCCGGGATATTGGCGATCAAGCTCACTGTGGCCCCACTGCCACTAGCCCCCGAAACGACAGCCGCCGCACCAGAGGTGATTGCATTCCAACTGGAATTTATAATCCCTGCTGGTAAAACATCTGTAATCACCAGATTTTTGGCATCACTTGGTCCATTATTTTTAATCTGCAACGTATAAGTAATTTTCTCGCCGGCAGAAATTACTGCCGGAGCAGCTTTCACTGCAGTAATGTCTACCTTTTTATCAATTGTTGTGTTAATGGTATTGGAATTGACAGGACTGGTACCAGGTTCTGCAGGGGTGGCTACAGCTGTATTGGCAAATGTACCTGCCAGGGCCGATGATGCAACCTGTCCTGTTATCGTAATGACAATCTGATTTCCACTGCCAGCAGGGATGTTTCCTTTCACTTGTACATTGTTTCCGGTGCCGGTATCGCCACTGGTGATACTTGCTGTTCCTGCAAAAGTAGCCGTCCAACTTACATTGCTCAGGTTTGCAGATACAAGATCCTGAATGCTGAGTGCCGTTGCGTTTGAAGGTCCGCTATTTGTGGCTGTAACGGTATAAGTAACGGTTTGGCCTGCTGATATATTTGCCGGACCGGTTTTTACCAGGCTAATGGTTGGCCTGGCATTGACAACCGTGGTCAGTGTGGTATTGTCGGCTGTGGTACCTGGTTCTGCAGGCGTTACTGTCGCATTGTTTACAATAGGTGCCGTTGCCGAAGCCAGTACCGTTCCCTTAATGTTAACTGTGATAGTATTTGCTGCGCCCGCTGGAACATTGGCTTTTATTTCGATGTCGTTGCCTGAACCACTGGCACCACTAAGCACCTGAGTAGTTCCCGCCGTTGTGGTTGTCCAGCTTACATTGCTTATGCTGGCAGGAACGATGTCTTTGATGGTCGCATTATCAGCATTTGCGGTGCTGGCGTTTGCAATAACCAATGTATAAAAAATCTGCTGCCCTGCCGAGATTACTCCCGGTCCGCTTTTGCTGATCGTTAAAGCAGGTATTTTATTTATTGTTGCAGTTGTGGTGGCTGTTTTAGCCACTGTTCCTGGCTCGGCCGGAGTTGCAGTAGCCGTATTGCTAAGCAAACCGCTAAATCCTGCCGAGACAGTACCCGTTACCGCAATGGTGACTGCATTGCCGCTGCCAGCCGGAATATCAGCATTTACACTGATGGCACTGTTTGTACCGCTAGCCGTTCCATTTAGTACGGCAGTTCCGATTTTAGTGGCTGTCCAACTGATATTGCTGATTGCCGCTGGAATCTGATCCGTAATTACCAATGCCTTCGCATCCGAATTGCTAAAGTTATTAACGGTAATGTTATAAGTGATCTGCTGTCCTGATACTAAGCTTGCGGGCCCGGTTTTGCTGATGCTAAGCACCGGTGTACGCGCAGCAGTTGTAGTCGCTGTAGAGGATACCGCTGTAGTTCCTGTTTCCGACGGTGTTGCAGAAGCCGTATTTACAATACTTCCGCTAAATGAAGCATCAACAGTCCCGCTAACGGTTACAGTAACCTTATTGCCAGAGCCAGCCGGAATGTCGGCATTTATAGCGATGTTATTGCCTGTACCGCTTGCTCCATTGTTGATCAGTGCTGTTCCCGATGACAGGGCGGTCCAGCTTACATTTTTAATACTTGCCGGGACTACATCGGCAATAGCCAGTTGGACGGCATTTGAACTGCTGGTATTGGCTACATTAATGGTATAAGTGATTTGCTGACCTGAAGTAATGCTTGCCGGACCTGTTTTTAAAATACTTAAAACCGGAAGCCTGCTTACCTGGGTGGTACTGGTTGCTGTTTTGCTTTGCGTACCGGGCTCTGCAGGCGTTGCAGTAGCGGAGTTACTTAGCGTACCGGTAAACGCTGGAGACACCTTACCGTTTATGGTAATGGTTATTTTATTACCAGCCCCTGTTGGCAGGTCTCCACTCATATTTATCGTATTCCCAGATCCGTTACCGGCGCCAACTATGCTGGCTGTACCTGCTGTGGCGGCACTCCATGTTACGTCGGTAATCTGCGCAGGCACATTATCAGAGATCATCAATGCCTTTGCATCCGAAATGCTCGTATTGGTTACCTCAATGGTATAACTTATTGGCTGCCCGGCAGTAAGTGTTGCAGGGCCGGTTTTAGTAATACCAATTACCGGAGTACGCGTAACGGCGGTAGTAACCGTTGAAGTAGAAGGCTGACTTCCGGCCTCGGAAGGTGTAGCCGTAGATGAGTTGTTTATTGAGCCACTAAAGCCAGCCTCAATGGTACCCGTTATACTGATATTAATGGCATTGGTTCCTCCTGTTGGGATGTTTCCTTTAACACTGATGGCATTGCCTGTACCGTTTGCAGCACCAATAATAGTTGCTCCACTTTGTGTGGTGGCTGTCCAGCTTACATTTTTAATGTTTGCCGGAACTATATCGACAATGCTGGCATTCATGGCATCACTTAAACCATTATTGGTTACTTTAAGCGTATAGGTAATGGCCGCACCGGCATTGGCTATTTCTGGCCCGTCTTTCAAAATCAGTAAACCTGACTTGGCCGAGATATTTGTGGTTACGGTATTCGAATTTACCGGAGGTACCGGCTCAGCAGGTGTTCCGGTAACGGTATTGGTAAAGCTACCTGTAGCTGATGGGGAGACCGTACCAGTTACATTAAGTACAAGGGTATTGCCCGTACCTGCGGGTATACTTCCTGTAAAATTGATGTTGTTTCCGGTACCTGCACCTGTACCCGCAAAAGTAGCCGCACCGGTTTTAGTTAAAGTCCAGCTGGTATTCGTTACCTGCGCCGGAATGATATCAGCATAAGCAGTATTCAAAGCATCACTGGTTCCTGTATTGCTGATGGTAATTTTATAGGTAATGGCATCGCCCGCAATCACATTTGCAGGTCCTTCCTTCGCTATGCTGAGTACAGGCTTCCTGGTTACAGGAGTGGTTACTGTTGAGGTTGCTCCATTAGGATCAGGGATATTTGGAGAAGTTGCCGTAGCGGTATTTACCAGGTTACCGGAAAAGCCCTGCCCAACAGTGCCCGTTACTGTAATCGTGATTGTATTGCCCCCACCGGAAGCGATATCGGCAATCACATTTACGTTGTTGCCGGCCGAGGTATTTTGAACAACTGCCGCGGTTCCTGAAGCACTGGCAGTGATGGCGCTTACAGCTATCGATGCTGGTACCACATCGGCAATCGCCACCCCTGTTGCATTACTGGGGCCCGCATTTGCTGCGAGGATCTGATAAGTAATGACCTGTCCGGCCACTATTGGACCATTGGTAACCAGGGATTTTGTAATGGTGATATCGGCAGATCGTACATAGCTAATGGTGACATCACTTGAAGAAGCCGCACAAGGGCCGTTGGTAATGGTCCAGGTGAGTGTTGCTGTCGTATTTGGAGCAATGGTAACCGAGGTATTTGGATTGGCGGGATCGGCAATAGTTGCTGTTCCCGTTTTAACGGTCCACATTCCGGTGCCTGCCGAAGGGGTATTGGCTTGCATGGTGAATATGCCAGAGTTATTCTGGGTCATATTTTGGCCTGCATTGGCGCTGGTAGGATCGGCAAAATTGGTCAGCACCACCTGATCACTTGAAGGCAGGCAAACGCCGTTACTGATGGTCCATTGCAAGGTTGCAGTTTGCCCCTGTGGGACATTGACGGTAGAATTCGGATTGTTTGGCGCATCGATGGTAGCCTGTCCGGATACAACCGACCAGACTCCCGTTCCGATTGCAGGTGTATTCCCCGACAGGGTAAACAAATCTACTCTACAGTGCTGCTGATCGGCACCGGCAGCAGCCACTGTCGGTGTTTTACTAACGGTAATTGTAATTGGTGTACTTCTGTCGTTACAACTACCTGAGGTAACCACTCTCCTGTATTGTGTAGTCAGATTAAGTACCGGCGGATCAAAGTCTTTCGATACTGCAGCGCCCACGGTTGTCCAGGTTTGTCCGTTGTCTGTGCTTTGCTCCCAACTATAGATGTATGTTCCACTTCCACCGGTAGGAATAGCACCTGTAATTACCTGTGGATCTCCACTATTGCAAAATGCAATAGCTGCAGGGGCAGTGAGTGAATTACCCCCTATTGCAGGATTCACGGTAACAGTAATCACATTACTATTTTGCGGACCACAGCCAGAAGCCGTTGAACTTACCACCCTTCTATAATAAGTGGTCTGATTGATTGCACCAGACGGTGTATATCCTTTTTGATTGGCACCTGCAATATCGGTAAATCCTGTTGTTGCGCTTGTGGTACTACTTTGCCACTGATAGGCATAAATGTTATCCCCTCCGGTTGCCGCAGTTAACTCGGTAAAGGCAGCAGGTGTACCACTTTGACAAAACGATTGATTTCCGCCTACAGTTCCCGCAGTTAAAGCTGGATTTACCGTAATTTGAACTATATTACTATTTAATGGTGCAGCACAGGCACCGGATGTTACCTGCCTGCGGTAATAAGTAGTTGTCGTAATAACCGGTGGATCATAGGTGGCTCCCGTTGCACCGCCAATATTGGTAAAAGTAATGTTGTCTGTACTGATTTGCCACTGGTAAGCGTAGGTTCCACTACCTCCAGCAGGTGTGCTTCCAGTAATTATTCCCGGATCACCGGTAACACATAATGAGGAATTGGCCGGCGCAGTAATGGTATTATTGGCCAATACAGGTTGTACGGTAATGGTTACTGCAGCACTTGTATTGGCTGTGTTACATGGACCACTTGTGATAGACCTACGGTATTGTGTGCTTGCAGTTAATGCTGCCGGGCTGTAGCTAATGGCATTATTGGTTCCTGCTGCTGCAGTCCAGGTTACTCCATTGTCAGTACTCTGCTCCCACAAATAAGTATAGGTTCCCGAGCCTCCCGTTGGCGCGCTTCCGATTAAACTGGTTGGTGTCGTATTGGCACAAATAGTCTGATCGGCAGTGACGGTATTGTTTGCCAAAGCTGAATTGACCGTTACATCAAATGTAAAAGTTGAGCCTGTACAACCGGCAAGTGTAGGTGTTACGGTATAGCGAACAACACCGGTAGATCCGGAGGTATTAACTAATGTCTGACTAATGGGTGCAGCCGAGGCTGTGGCCAGATTTGTAAAGCCGCTAACGGTTCCGCCCGACAACTGAGCTGCTGTCCAGGTGTATTGGGTTCCATTGTCGGTATTGGTTGGTGTAACCGAGAAAGATGATCCGGAGCATATTGCCGCCGGATTTGCCGCAGTTGGCGCCAATGGCGGTACAACAGTTACCACAACGGTAAAATTGGCCCCAGTACACCCCGAATAAGTTGGGGTTACGGTATAGGTTATGGTACCGGCATTTGTGCCTGTAATGGAAACATTCTGACTGATGGAATTCTGATTCGTCGCAGCAGTCCCTCCTGTAATATTCGGTGTGGATTTAACAGGAGCACCCCAGGAATAGGTAGTCCCGGTTGCTGCTCCCGGAGGCTGCACATTGAAGGTTCCACTTGTACAAACGGACGCCGTCTGATTGCTGATCACCGGTCGTGGTGTAACCGTAATCACAGCTGGTGTAGAAAAAGCACTTCCACAACCTGCAAGCTGAACAACCGCACGATAGCTGGTTGTTGTGCTGATATTGGTATAATTAAGAGTAGTTGAAGTATTGACAATACTAGTCCAGGTGGCACCATTATCGATAGACGATTCCCATCTGATTACTGTGCCCGAACTGCCATTGAGCGTAAGCACACCATTACTGCCCGAGCATACCGGCGATGAAGTGGCTACGGTACCGGCAGAAGCCACCGTTACAGTATGCGTTGCGCTTTTCGGGCCGCTACAACCCTGCACTGTTGCCGTGATGACGGCGGTTCCTGTAAAAGTTGAAGACCAGGTTACTTGTCCGGTAGCGGCATCAATAACACCTGCCGCGGGTAAATCTATAGAATAGGCAATACTGCTACTATATGATGCGGTAGCGGGATAATTGGATACCTCAAATCCCTGGCAGCGACTGGAGTTTGCCCCGGCAGCAAATACTGGAGTAGCCACAATACCATTTACAGTAAGGGTTCCTGTTGCTGAAACAGGAGTACCACCGGTTGTAGTTACCGTGTAAGTTTGGGCGCCACTGGTAGTTACCGTAGGCGTACCGCTGATGGTGAATTTTTTAACACCTCCCGCAGAACTGAAAACACCGGTAACACCTGCCGGTAAATTAGTCGCCGAGGCGGCCGTTGCACTTGCACCAAGTGTATAAACGATTGGGGTAATGGCCGTATTGATGCAGACAGTTTGTGCATCAGAACCACCCGGATCTACAGAAATGGAAGAAGGCGTTACAGTTACACTACTTACATCATTGGCCGGCACGGCATCTGTTTGTGTACCCGTAATGGTTGCAGTATTTACATAAGGTCCTGTGGCCAGTACTTTTGCAGTTATAATCAAAGAGACCTCCTGGTTACTGGTTAGCGCCCCTATTGACCACACTCCTGTGGTATTATTATAGGAAGTCCCTGCTGAAGGCGTATTGGAAATGTAAGAAAATCCGGCAGGAAGCTGGTCCTTTACTGATACCCCCAGGGCATTACCAGCCCCTGTACTTTTGGCTTTTAAGGTAAAGTTGATGGTTGCCCCTACAGGAGGAGACGCATTATCTACAGTTTTAACAATTGACCTGTCAATATTACAAAGGGCAACAGTAACCGGCAAAGACTGTGCGCTAATTCCACATTCCAATTGTGAGGTAACGGTATAGCTTCCTGAGGCTGTTGCTACCAAAGAACTACCCGTAGCTCCTGCTATTGCGATTCCATCCAGATACCATTGAAAGGGCGCAGTACTACCTGGCGCAACACTTAGAGTGGCCGTAGCACAATCTGATTGTGCAAGTCCTGGTTTTAAGGCTTTTTGAGGAAATGGCGATAAATAATTTGCCATAGAGAACCCAACTCCCTGCTGTACAGCGGCTACAGTTATACGTGTATTACAGGTTAAAGTCAGCACCGACGGCGAACCAATATTGGCATTTGTAAAATCAATCACGTAAACACCGGAACTGCCCAATTGCCGACGTGTTCCCACGCCAGGTAAAGTTTCGATATCTGTATTTGTATAATTGGTACCAGCACTACCAGAAGTGGTTAAAAATACCTTATCAGTTAAACTTTTTGTAAGAATAAAAGAAAAATAAGGCAGATCACCTGGCGTATTTGTTCCTTGTCCATATCCTCTAAACTTATAAGTTTCAGCCCTTAAAGATCCACCACAGGCAGCTATTGGCGCCAATGTGGCTATATCAACCTCGCAGGTGACAGCCGTACCAGCATAAGCTACAACATTTTTATTAGCCTGAATCCTGGTGGCCGAGTATTGTGTTGTGCCAACTCCGTTGGGAATTTGAATAAAACTACCGGCAGCTGTCAATGTAGTGGTAGAACTTGATTGCAAAGTACCATTAGCGTTAAAGTTAGATACCGTTACAGTTGTATTGGGTTCTGTGGCTACAACTACGGTTTGTTCGGCAGTTGCATTTCCAGCCCCTCTTATGACTACATATTCCGATCCCAAAGAAGAAACTGGTGGTATAGGGTTATAAGCACCGTCGCCACAACCTCCCGGAGCGTCAACCCGGGCAGAAGTATTCATTACTGCAGGCCCTGAAGTCTCAACGAGTGTTCCAATGGCCGATTGAAAAAGATAACTTTGCCCGGCATTTAAAGTCGCAGTGGCAACCCCGGCGATCTTAACGATAGTGTTATTTTCAATAGCCATGATGGTATAGATAGGCTTTTCACTTCCATTGATGGTTCCATCTCTATAATAACCAACCCTAAAAGCATTACCAATGGCAGCATCGCCAAAACTAAATAAGGAAGCATTCCCTTTAATGAAGCTGTCATTTCCTTCACCGCCCAAATTATCAGAGGCCACATTTCTTACATTGACTGATATAGGTTGTGATCCCGTAACAATCATTCCGGCACCATTTAATACTGTATTTAAGGTATTGCTAAGCGCGGGCAAAGTATTTGGTAATGCTGGAAACCGATATACTGCGGGATTTCCGGCGGTAGCCGATAAAGTAGCCATCGAGGTTCCGTCACTTTTCTGAATCAGAATAGATACCGGCGTTATACTATTTGTAGCGACAACGACTTCATTGGCCTTGCTCCAATATTGCCAGGGTGCAGGAGCGATATAATGCTTGGTATAAGTCTGGGCGTTGGCTTTGCCTATAAACAACAGTAAGCAGCACAATATAAATGCCAGCTTACCAAACCTTTTTAGGGCCGGCTTTAACAGTGACCAGAGATACAATAGTGTAAATTGAGAGGTTATGACATAGTGGCGTTTAGTCATAGGTAGCGCAAGTTAGATAGATGTAAAAAAATATTATTTCAATAGGGTACTATTAAAATAGAGATAAAGTTTTAAAGAACAGCGGATTGACTCCGTTTTTTTTGTTCATTTTTGAAACTTTCAATATTCATTACATCCTGGTTATCTAATTTTCACAAACCAGTGTACTCACCTGCTTTTTAGAAATATTTTTTATGTTGCATGATGTCGATAGCACTTTGCACACTAAAATTAAACTTATGAAAAAGCGTACCACCTACATTTTCGTCAATCGCAAGGAAACTCTCTAAATCTTTGAAATAAACCACCCCAACACACTTACCCCTTGTTACCAAAGGCAAAAACTTGTCGTCGCTTCTGCGTAATATTTCTATGGCTTCCAGTACCAGTTGTTGCGGATGCAGACCATTCTCATCATCTAGCTCAAGCAAATAGGTTCCTTTCTTAGTCATGAAAGACAAAACCGGCTGACTACTGCTCAGTTCTGATGTTGGTAGATGCACCGGCTGGTCTGCATAATCCTTTAGTGTTGCAATGGTGTACCTTGAAGGTTGATGAGTACTTTTAATAAAGCCAAATACCCTTTTTAACGTTGTTACACTAATCCGCTTGTTCAAAGATTGATTGATCCCTAAGGCAATCTTTCTGCAATCACGTCCTGTAATATTCGTCAGGCCTGCTTTTAAAATTATTCTTTGCTTTAATTCTTCAACAATCATTTTAATTTACGGGTGATAGTTTGTTTACATTTCCGATTCAGACATGGTTACTTAAACTCATAAACAATAATTACACCACTAGCTCCTGCCGCTCCTGCAGTATTGGTCATGCTTCCTCCTCCTCCTGCACCATAACCTGTCCCTACAGCTCCGGCACCTGCAGCACCAGCCTTTCCAGAACCACCATTACCAAAGTTAGTGGAACCGCCACTCCCTGCCATTCCTTGCCCGGCAGTAGTTGAGAATTTAATTCCCGCACCGCCTTGTTGCCCTGGAACATTGACATCTCCCCCAGTAGCAGTTCCTCCTGCTCCACCTGCCGCGGCGATAAAGGTAGTCCCACTTCCTACTGCTCCCCCGGTGCCTCCTCCGGCTGTAAAAGAACCGAATGTGGTAGCCCCGCCGGCAGTACCTGCCGCGGTAGCTGCTGCTCCAGACCCTCCGGTACCAACATCCCAGGTGTAACTTGCCGAAGGTGAAGAAATATGTGTAAGAATGTAACCTCCTGCACCACCTCCACCACCAGATGATGCCGCGGTATTTGGTGCGCCACCACCTTGTCCACCACCACCAACGATATGAACTACGATAGCCTTAGTACCAGCAGATGGCACATAGGTACCCCCGGATGTGCTTGTCAGCACTACAATATCTTTTAAAGCTCCCGCTACTGCTGCATCAACGTAAGCTGTAGTTGCAACAGCAGTGCTATTATTACCTGAAGTTTGTGTTGTAGCTATTGTTCCGGTAGGAAGTGTAGGTGTACCCGTAAAAGTTGGTGACGCCAGGTTAGCTTTTAAGTCAAGTGCAGTTTGTGTTGCAGTACTTATGGGTTTATTTACGTCGCTGGTATTATTCACATTGCCCAAACCTACTTTTGAAGCACTGATTCCTGTTGCAATCTTTGCATCTGTTACACTGCCATCCGATATTTTCACTGTAGTGACAGCATCAGCGGCAAGCTTAGTGGCAGTAATAGCAGCATTAGCTATTACCGGCGCTGCTGCTGCTCCCGAAAGATCCCCCGCAAGCTGTATTTTTCCTTTTGTGGTCGCATCGGCATCAGGTGCTGCGGCAGTACTTATTGCAGAAGTCACAAATGCAGTGGTTGCCACCGCTGTAGTATTATTTCCTGCAGTCTGGGTTGTAGCTATAGTTCCGGTAGGAAGTGTAGGTGTACCCGTAAAAGTCGGCGATGCCAGGTTAGCTTTTAAGTCAAGTGCAGTTTGCGTTGCAGTACTTATGGGTTTATTTACGTCGCTGGTATTATTCACATTGCCCAAACCTACTTTTGAAGCACTGATTCCTGTTGCAATTTTTGCATCTGTTACACTGCCATCCGATATTTTCACTGTAGTGACAGCATCAGCGGCAAGCTTAGTGGCAGTAATAGCAGCATTAGCTATTACCGGCGCTGCGGCTGTTCCCGAAAGATCCCCCGCAAGCTGTATTTTTCCTTTTGTGGTCGCATCGGCATCAGGTGCTGCGGCAGTACTTATTGCAGAAGTCACAAATGCAGTGGTTGCCACCGCTGTAGTATTATTTCCTGCAGTCTGGGTTGTAGCTATAGTTCCGGTAGGAAGTGTAGGTGTACCCGTAAAAGCCGGCGATGCCAGGTTAGCTTTTAAGTCAAGTGCAGTTTGTGTTGCAGTACTTATGGGCTTATTTACGTCGCTGGTATTATTCACATTGCCCAGGCCAACCATTGAAGACGTAATACCTGAAACTGTACCCGTAAAAGTTGGTGAGGCCAAAGGAGCTTTCAAATCAACAGCACTCTGATCAGCCTTTAAAGCTAAACCAGCAGCACTGCCTTTTGCATCCAAAGCGGCCTGTACAGCAGTACTGATCGGTTTATTTAAATCGCTGGTATTATCTACATTGCCTAAACCAACCATGGTAGCGGTAATACCTGAAACTGTACCCGTAAAAGTCGGTGAAGCCAAAGGCGCTTTCAAATCAACAGCACTTTGGTCTGCCTTTAAAGCTAAACCAGCAGCACTTCCTTTCGCATCTAAAGCAGCCTGTACCGCCATACTGATTGGTTTATTCAAATCACTGGTATTGTCTACATTGCCCAGGCCGACCATTGCAGCAGTAATACCCGAAACTGTACCTGTAAAACTTGGTGAAGCCAAAGGTGCTTTCAAATCAACAGCGCTCTGGTCTGCTTTCAAAGCTAAATTAGCCGCACTACCTTTTGCATCTAATGCTGCCTGCACAGCCGTACTGATCGGTTTATTTAAATCGCTGGTATTATCTACATTGCCTAAACCAACCATGGTAGCGGTAATACCTGAAACTGTACCTGTAAAGGTTGGTGAAGCCAATGGCGCTTTCAAATCAACAGCACTCTGATCAGCTTTTAGAGCCAGGCCAGCTACACTACCCTTTGCATCCAAAGCTGCCTGCACAGCAGTACTGATCGGTTTATTTAAATCGCTGGTATTATCTACATTGCCTAAACCAACCATGGTAGCCGTGATACCAGAAACTGTACCTGTAAAAGTCGGTGACGCTAAAGGTGCTTTTAAAGCCAAATCTGCTGAACCGCCTTTCGCATCTAAAGCAGCCTGTACAGCTGTACTGATTGGTTTATTCAAATCGCTGGTATTATCTACATTGCCCAAGCCTACCATTGAAGATGTAATACCCGTTACAGTCCCCGTAAAAGCTGGTGAGGCTAATGGTGCTTTCAAATCAACAGCACTTTGGTCTGCTTTTAAAGCTAAACCAGCTACACTACCTTTTGCATCCAAAGCAGCCTGTACAGCTGTACTGATCGGTTTATTCAAATCGCTGGTATTATCTACATTGCCCAAGCCTACCATAGCAGCGGTAATACCTGAAACTGTACCTGTAAAAGTTGGTGAGGCCAAAGGCGCTTTCAAATCAACAGCACTTTGGTCTGCCTTTAAAGCTAAACCAGCCGCACTACCTTTTGCATCCAAAGCTGCCTGCACGGCCGTACTGATCGGTTTATTTAAATCGCTGGTATTGTCCACATTGCCCAGGCCGACCATCGCAGCAGTAATACCTGAAACAGTCCCCGTAAAACTTGGCGAGGCTAATGGTGCTTTCAAATCAACAGCACTCTGATCCGCTTTTAAAGCCAAGCCAGTAGCACTTCCTTTTGCATCTAATGCTGCCTGTACAGCAGTACTGATCGGTTTATTTAAATCGCTGGTATTATCTACATTGCCTAAACCAACCATTGAAGACGTAATACCCGAAACTGTACCTGTAAAAGTCGGTGAGGCTAAAGGCGCTTTCAAATCAACAGCACTCTGGTCGGCTTTTAAAGCCAAGCCTGCAGCACTTCCTTTCGCATCTAAAGCAGCCTGTACAGCGGCACTGATTGGTTTATTCAAATCACTGGTATTGTCCACATTCCCCAGGCCGACCATTGAAGACGTAATACCTGAAACTGTACCCGTAAAAGTTGGTGAGGCCAAAGGCGCTTTCAAATCAACAGCACTTTGGTCTGCTTTTAAAGCCAAGCCAGCAGCACTACCTTTTGCATCCAAAGCGGCCTGTACAGCCGTACTGATCGGTTTATTCAAATCGCTGGTATTGTCTACATTGCCCAAGCCGACCATCGACGCAGTAATACCCGAAACTGTACCTGTAAAAGTCGGTGAGGCCAAAGGCGCTTTTAAATCAACAGCACTTTGGTCTGCCTTTAAAGCTAAACCAGCTACACTACCCTTTGCATCTAAAGCCGCTTGCACAGCCGTACTGATTGGTTTATTCAAATCACTGGTATTATCCACATTGCCCAGGCCAACCATCGCAGCAGTAATACCTGAAACAGTCCCCGTAAAAGTTGGCGAGGCCAATGGTGCTTTCAAATCAACAGCACTTTGGTCTGCTTTTAAAGCCAAACCAGCCGCACTACCTTTTGCATCTAATGCTGCCTGCACAGCAGTACTGATCGGTTTATTTAAATCGCTGGTATTATCTACATTGCCTAAACCAACCATGGTAGCCGTGATACCTGAAACTGTACCTGTAAAAGTTGGTGAGGCCAAAGGCGCTTTTAAATCAACAGCACTTTGGTCTGCCTTTAAAGCTAAACCAGCTACACTACCTTTCGCATCTAAAGCAGCCTGTACAGCTGTACTGATTGGTTTATTCAAATCACTGGTATTGTCCACATTGCCCAGGCCAACCATTGAAGACGTAATACCTGAAACTGTACCCGTAAAAGTTGGTGAGGCTAATGGTGCTTTCAAATCAACAGCACTTTGGTCTGCTTTTAAAGCCAAACCAGCAGCACTGCCTTTTGCATCCAAAGCGGCCTGTACAGCCGTACTGATCGGTTTATTTAAATCGCTGGTATTGTCTATATTACCTAAACCAACCATTACAGCGGTAATACCCGAAACTGTACCTGTAAAAGTTGGTGAGGCCAATGGCGCTTTTAAATCAACAGCGCTCTGGTCGGCTTTCAAAGCTAAACCAGCCGCACTACCTTTTGCATCTAAAGCCGCTTGCACAGCCGTACTGATTGGTTTATTCAAGTCACTGGTATTATCTACATTACCTAAACCAACCATGGTAGCGGTAATACCCGAAACTGTACCTGTAAAAGTCGGTGAGGCCAAAGGAGCTTTCAAATCAACAGCACTTTGGTCTGCCTTTAAAGCCAAACCAGTCGCACTACCTTTTGCATCTAATGCTGCTTGCACAGCCGTACTGATCGGTTTATTTAAATCGCTGGTATTATCTACATTGCCTAAACCAACCATGGTAGCCGTGATACCTGAAACTGTACCTGTAAAAGTTGGTGAAGCCAAAGGCGCTTTTAAATCAACAGCACTCTGGTCGGCTTTCAAAGCTAAACCAGCCGCACTACCTTTTGCATCTAAAGCCGCTTGCACAGCCGTACTGATTGGTTTATTCAAGTCACTGGTATTATCTACATTACCTAAACCAACCATGGTAGCGGTAATACCCGAAACTGTACCTGTAAAAGTCGGTGAGGCCAAAGGAGCTTTCAAATCAACAGCACTTTGGTCTGCCTTTAAAGCCAAACCAGTCGCACTACCTTTTGCATCTAATGCTGCTTGCACAGCCGTACTGATCGGTTTATTTAAATCGCTGGTATTATCTACATTGCCTAAACCAACCATGGTAGCCGTGATACCTGAAACTGTACCTGTAAAAGTTGGTGAAGCCAAAGGCGCTTTTAAATCAACAGCACTCTGATCAGCCTTTAAAGCTAAACCAGCTACACTACCCTTTGCATCTAAAGCCGCTTGCACAGCCGTACTGATTGGTTTATTCAAATCACTGGTATTATCTACATTGCCCAAGCCTACCATGGCAGCGGTAATACCTGAAACTGTACCTGTAAAAGTTGGTGAGGCCAAAGGCGCTTTCAAATCAACAGCACTTTGGTCTGCCTTTAAAGCTAAACCAGCCGCACTACCTTTTGCATCCAAAGCTGCCTGCACGGCCGTACTGATCGGTTTATTTAAATCGCTGGTATTGTCCACATTGCCCAGGCCAACCATCGCAGCAGTGATACCAGTTAAACCACCAGAAAATGTTACCGGACTACTAAATGTCTTAGCACCTGCTATCACTTGAGCTCCAGTAGTGAGCACACCACCATTAGCCGCATCTGCAGGTGTTAAGGTCAATACACCGCCGTTTAAAATTATTCCATTTGGATTAGCTGTACTACCTATGGCACCAACTGAATTTAAATTGCTTAATCCGGGAATCCCTTGAGGCCCTTGAGCTCCGGTAGCTCCAACAGGACCAATTGCACCAGTTAATCCTATTGGCCCTATCGGTCCTTGCGGTCCAGCTAAACCTTCAGGCCCCTGAGCACCTGTCGCACCTGTTAATCCAATTGCCCCTTGCGCTCCCGGCAGACCTTGAATTCCCTGTATTCCTGCAGGCCCAGCGGGACCTGCCGGCCCCGTTAATCCTACTGTTCCAGCACTCCCAGTTAAACCAATTGGCCCTTGAGGACCAACCGGTCCTTGTATCCCCTGAGCACCTGTTAAACCTATCGGTCCTTGCGGTCCGGTCGCCCCTGTACCCGCTGTTTCATTCGCAGGCGCCCAGGCCGTACCGTTCCATTTCAGCACCTGGCCAGTGCCCGGAGCAGTAATGCTAACATTAAATCCTTGTAACTTACTAACAGTAGGATTCGGGTAATTCCCACTCAAGTCCCCTGTTGCACTTCCAGCTGGCGTAGCTGAACTGGCATAGATGGCATATGGAACCGACTGAAGTTGAGAAGTCCCCATATCTATAAAACTACTTCCTCCGGCCGGGTCCAACTCTACCTGAAGAAATTTATTTCCTGTAGCCCAATTTATTTCGGCCATTGTTCCCCGCTGCGAAAGTGCGCCACTGCTTCCTATAACAACCGTAAACAAACCAAACTTATTGGTTTGGCGTTGCCTGGTTTCCATATAAACACTTTGACCATTCGCTCCGCCATCTTTAATGGTTAGCCGTAAACCAATTGATTGCTCTACAACAGGACTCCCATCTGCCTTTCTGGCGACTCCCTGATAGTTAATCTGTGGAAGCTGCTGAGCCAGAACAGGCGTAAAATCGATCAAAATAAAAGCGAGAGCAGTTAATAAGAATCGAATAATATAGGTGTTAATCATAGAGCAACGTAATGCTAGTTTAGAATGGTAATAAAGCCCTTCACAATTCCGGACTTGCTATTTTTTTTTAGTTTTATAACATAATAATAGGTGCCTTCGGCAAGTGGTTTACCCGAGAGATAGCCCATCCAATCGTTCTGATAGTTTGTGGCATGGTACACTGTACGCCCTGCGCGATCAAATATGGTAAGTTCATTATCAGGGAATTTTTCAATATCCTTAATCACCCAGACATCGTTGTTTCCATCCCCATTTGGAGTAAGGATATTGATGGGAAAAATCAAGAATTCATTGGCATTGAGCAAACCGCTTATAGTGGGTTGTAACAATCCATTGGTAATAATCGCACGATTGTTTGCCATAGTTTCAACCAAAGCAAGCTCACCTATACTCCATTCATAGGTAACATTATTTTGCGAATAAGTATTTCCACCCGCATTGATAATGGCAGTTCCAATCCCCTGTCCATAGCTATTTAGGGCCATAAAAAAGGCGAATAAAAAAAACAACCAATACCTCATGCCGTAATCATAATTTCAGACATAGTATATTTGGTTAATCCCAATAAGTAATATTTCTTTTTTTGTATCCCGACAAAAAATAGAATTCGCAACAAAAGTATAAAAGCTTTACAATTTGTAACTAAAATGTGATCATAAAAACCTCTAACTATTCAATCGTTGTATTTAATTGATTTGGACCTTGTTCTTTACATATCCCTTTATACATCCCCTTGGCAAATGGCATTAACTTTTGCAATCCAATAACAACTCAACACAAAAAGCCCCTACAGGATTTGACCCGCAGGGGCTTTCTGCATCAACTTATTCAACTTCTACAAGAAAAAACAAAATCAGGACACCTTTTTCTGAGAAAAAAAAGTTTTTGGCATTAGCCCTTTTTCTTTTTTAAACGCATTGTAAAAAGTAGCAAGACTCTTAAAACCAGACTCATAAGCGACAGCTTCGATAGTCATTCTATCCGATTTTACAGGATATTGGCCTATAAAAAATTCGATACGATAACTATTGATCCAATCGCGAAAATTTTTTCCCAAAAGATTATTTAACACAAAAGAACAATGATGTACAGGAATATCCAGCCCTCTTGCCAAATCTACAATCTGAAAATCTGGCTTTAAATAAGGTTGATGAATTTCCATATACGATGTCATTGCCGACGAGTGGATATGGAGTTGATCTGGCGCTAATTTTATCTTCTTTGGAGAAACAACTTTCGATATAGCAATTACTTCAGCAACTTCTTCTACATCCTTATCAGCATCACTTTCTGCAGGTGCTTCTAATTTAGCTTCCGAAACTTTATCCATATCAACTGACACAAACAGATATCCGTAAAACATTTTAGGTTGATGCATGATAAATACGACAATCACCAAAAGCACTACACAGTTTAACAAGATAAATACGGCGCTCAACGCCCTCCCTTCCATATCCCAAGGCATTATAGGAAAGAAACTGGCCAATTGAAAAAAAGTTGCTGCCCTCAAAAAAAAGAGAATCCATTTTTTTCCATCTGCATCAATTTCGCTATCAATACTCTTGGATTTTAATACCGAAACCCAAGTTGCGATCAGATAACCTAGCATCAATGCCGGTCGGCCCAAATAATAAAACCAAGGCTCAAGCAGACCGCTTCGTTCCGTGATAAAAAGCTGCTTATTTTCAGTAATCTGATCAGCTATCGTATCCCAACTGACAGAAGGAGCAAAAGGAAAGGGAAGAATATGGACAATCGCCAACACCACCGGTACAAAATGAAACCATTCAAGTCTACGTAATTGGCTTCGTCCATTGATAAAACAGGTAACATACAAATAAAAACAAGCCGGGGCAGCATAATAAATGGGTGTAAACAATTGATAAAAAAAAGGAAAAACACTCAAGTGCGCCGAGTTGACCAGCAACAAAATCAACACCTGGCCGAATCTGGAAATAAAAATAACTGACAGTAAACGGTTCAATAGGCGTACTCCCCGCTTAGCGAAAAACAGGTGTAACGATAATATCAGTAGAAAAAAACAGCTAATGCTGGAAAAAAAGTCTAAAACCCCCATATAAGACGCCGCAAGATAGATGTTTTAATTCAAATTGAACACAAGCTTTTTGTATATCCAAGCAAGATTCAGATTTAAATTACACTTATTTTTAATGATTTTTGTACTAATATTAAATATTTTTTTCACCGATTAGCACGTTAGATAACTATGGATTTGTTTAGCAACCCTATACCTGAATTTAATAATTTACTCCCTTACGATGGCACGGTAAATTACTACGGTAAGATCATGCCTTTACAAACCGCCACCCATTATTTAAATACACTATTGAATACCATTGATTGGAAGAATGATGAAGCCATTATCTTCGGAAAACACATTCTGACTAAACGAAAAGTAGCCTGGTATGGCGATACGGACTTTGAATACACTTATTCTAACGCGACTAAAAGAGCACTAGCCTGGACCAGCCCCCTGCTGGAACTAAAGGCAATTGCCGAACAGAAACTGGGAGAAACTTTCAATTCCTGCTTGCTAAACCTGTATCATAATGGCGACGAAGGCATGGCATGGCACAGTGATGGAGAAAAAGACCTGAAAAAGAACGGAGCAATAGGTTCCATGAGTTTTGGCGCCGAAAGAAAGTTTGCCTTTAAACATAAACAAAGTAAACAAACTGTCTCCCTAATCCTCGAACATGGGAGCCTCCTGGTGATGAAAGATACCACGCAAACCAACTGGCTGCACAGACTTCCACCTACCAAACAACCCCATCAGGCACGGGTTAATTTAACCTTCCGTACCATTGAAATTTAAATTTATTTAGCTGCAGGATTTGCAGGATCTTGCTTTGGCGGTCTGGGTCCCCTTTTATATATCACAAGGCCATTTAAAAAATTACGTAGGATCTGATCTCCACAAGCCTTAAAATTTGGGTGATCACTGTTCCTGAACATATCCCCCAACTCACTTTTACTAACCTTAAAGTTTACCAGAGCCATAATTTTCAATATATCATCGTTGGTAAGCGACAAGGCCACACGTAACTTTTTAAAAATATCGTTATTACTCATACTACATTGCTATTTCAATCTTAACCTTTTTATTCTTTATCCTTTCATTCTGCAGCGCAACCAGAATACGTTTCACCATTTTACGCTTTACAGCAACATAAGAAGCCTGATCCTTCACCTCTATCAATCCCACGTCTTCTTTTTCCAGACCTCCTTTTTTCAAAAGCAAGCCCACTATGTCTATTTTATTTACCTTATCTTTTTTACCTGCCGCAATATACAAGGTTTGCCATTCGCTATCTTTTGGCAACTTAAAATCGCCTTTTAAGCTTTCTATTTCAATATCAGCCTTCAGAAAAGGATACCTCTCATCTTCAGCAATAATCAGGTAAGCAGTTCCTTTTGCATTCATTCGTGCTGTACGTCCATTCCGATGTAAAAATGCATCTTCGGTATAAGGGAGCTGATAATGAACAATACACTCCACCTCAGGTATATCCAAGCCTCGTGATGCCAGATCGGTTGTAATCAGAATTTTGATACTTCCATTTCTGAATTTCAGCAAAGCACGCTCACGCTCATCCTGCTCCATTCCACCGTGAAAAATATCATGCGCCAGATCCTCGTCTATTAACAAATCACTGATCCGGTCTACCGTTTCCCGATGGTTACAAAAAATCAACATATTTTTATCGCCAACCTTACAAATCAATTTTAATAAAGTCGCAAGCTTTTCTTCGGCAGTGGTCAGTACCTTTTTCAGCTTCAGATCCGGCACTACCGCCTCATCCTGCAAAAAATTAATCTCAATAGGCTCATCAATACTGGTAAAATCAGGAATCTCTTCCATTGAAGTGGCGGAGGTTAGGATCCTTTGTTTTAAAGAAAGTAATTTGCGGATGATATAAGACATGTCTTCCTTAAAGCCAAACTCTAAAGCTTTATCAAATTCATCCAATACCAATGTGGTTATCGCCGACTCATCAAAATTTTCATGGCGAAGGTGGTAAGCAATTCTACCTGGCGTACCAATCAGTACCGCAGGTGGCTCTTCAAAATTGTTTCGCTCTGTTTTTACCGGATGCCCACCATAGCAGCAGTTTACCTTAAAACCCGTCGACATTTGACGGAATACCATTTCAATCTGCAAGGCCAGTTCGCGGGAGGGAACCAATATCAATGCCTGTACTCCTGGAGTTTGCTTACTTAGATTTTTTAATACAGGAAGCAGAAAACCCAATGTTTTACCCGACCCGGTAGGGGCCAGCAAAACCACATCGGCCCCACTCTTTCCAGCAGCCAATGTATCCAGCTGCATTTGATTAAGGGAGTTAATCTTTAATTTTTCCAGTATTTTTTCTACCATCATCCGGCAAAGATAATGGAATTAAGGGATTAAAATTTCAGATACTTCTTTCTAAGGTACTTCAGCGAACTATTTAAACGTACATCCAGATTCATCAGCATATGCCCCCGCTCCGAAATCCAGGTGGTCATTTTATTATTCACGCGTTTTATGGGCACATAAACCCGCTCTTCCATCATCTCCTCATAATTAACAGAAGCCCTGCTTTGCTGCAACAAATTAAATTCATCTAACAATTCTGCTTTCATAATGTTTATATTTAGTTAGCGATCCGAATATTTAACGAAATCGCACTTACCATATTATAACAACCCGGAATAAAAAGGGTTTCAACATACCATTAAACTGTTGACAACTAGACAATTGTTAGCAATTAAACAATCACAAATTAACACATTTTTAATTTTATCAACTTATTTTTAGGAAACCTGAGTACGGGTTGTTTAAAACTAACACCAATTAACGTATGACCTGGAAGAAATTTAGCGGCGAGATTATCCACTCGTCCATTTTAGAAGAAGTAGAAAATGCAATCATCAGAGAAAGCGACAATGGTTACCGCCTCAAAGTATGTATAGGTACCGATTCGCAGGTAAAAGGTGCATTTACAGATTTTGCGACAGTAATTGTTTTGTTGAGAGAGCATCATGGTGGCTTCATGTACATTCACCAGGAAAAAACAAGCCAAAAGATGAGTATCAAAGAAAGGATGCTTGTTGAAGTACAAAAGTCAATTGAGACCGCCTATTCCGTTTGCGATCTGTTAGACCTGTACAATGTCGATCTGGAGGTGCATGCCGATATCAATACCAATCCCATGTTTAAATCAAACAAAGCGCTAAACGAAGCCATGGGATATATTCTAAGCATGGGCTTTATATTTAAAGCAAAACCCGAAGCTTTTGCCAGCTCGACCTGTGCAGATAAGATGGTACATTAACTACCATTGCCGACCTGGACCAACTGGCACCGCCTTCACAACAGGTGGAACAACATCCCTATCCTTCATCGCCGCCTTAAACCGCTCCGCAAAAGCATTAACAGCCTTTGTTGTTGCTTTCACATATCCGTTCCATTCCGCAGCATTTAGTTTACCCGGTTTATTTTCAAGCGGCGTCCCAACTGTTGTTGCCGGCACAAAATTACCATAGCGATCTCTTTGGTAAGGAATAAAAACAAAATCAGTTAACCAAAACCGGTATTTTCCATCCTTTGCTTCAGCATAAAAATGATACTGCACTTCTCCCGAAGGCCGACTTAAAACCAATGCAGTCTTATTAATGATCATTTTTCCAGTAGCATGAATCAATGAATCCGTTGTCGCAGATTTCGGTTTCATCGTTTTAACAGATTTCTTTAAGAAATCAACAGCTCTTGCAGTTAACGAGTCTTTTGGTATATCCTTTGCAACCACAACCTCGTAACAAATTAATTTGCCACGTTCATCTGTAGCCAAAGGTTTCTCCTGTCCAAAACATACCACACCAAAAAGCACAAAGGTTATTAAAGCTGAAAGTTTCATATATAAAGATATAAAAAAGCCACCGGTATTCCGGTGGCCTAAAATTAACGTAATTGAGACTAAAATGCGTAAACCGCAGCCAGCGAGAATTGCGAAGCAGACTTGGTTGGTAAACCATTGCTTTTCACAAACGACTGCGAGTAATCTTTATCATTGTCTAAACGAACCTCGGGGATAAATGTTAAATCGCCTGCCTTGATATTTGCAGATAACGTACCCGATATCACCGCAGCATCAGCTGCACCTGCCACCCCCTTAAGGTTAAAATACTCAGCCCTTAAACCCAAGGCAACAGCGGGAGTAAATGCATATTGTGGATATAAGGCCGCGCCTGTGTAACCACCGTTATCATTTGAAGCAGAATAATCAGCAGCATTTAAACCCAATTTAAAATTATCAGTTACCTGATAAGTAGTAGTCAGATCGACAATTGTTCCAGAACCGTAACCGCCACCAGAATGGTAACCATTCAATACATTGATATAAGCGGTCCAGCCTTTTACAGGAGCAACCATCAGCTGCGCACCTACCGACGACACGCCGTTAAAATCCTCATAAGCATTCCAATCATTAAATAGACCTACCATTAAGCTAACTTTATCAGAAAAGGAATAAGTTCCTTTAATACCAGCATTCTGAAAAGGTCCGGCACCAAATAAATAAGAGGTTGAATAATTGAAATTAGCTACAGGCGAAATCACCTCATACCCAACAAATGTACCCATATAACCGGCAGTCATGCTAAACTTATCCGTAAAAGCATAGTTTACATATAAGTTCTGAATATGAAATGATTCTCCGGTCGAACTTGGCACAATTGACTGAGCTTGTCCACGTGGTCCAAAAGACAGCTCCCCAACAAAAGATGCTTTACCGGTAGTTTTCTTCAAAGCCAGATCAATCATACCGATTGAGACTGAATTATTCTCCGAATCAAAGTACGTTTTGATATTGGGCGCCTTTGCAAAATCATATTTAAAATAGGTATCTACCGATCCTGAGATTTGCAAAGGTGCTTCCGCCGTTTCCTGAGCATAACCAGCAGAAACGAACGTAAAGGTGGCGAAGGTTAATAATGATCTTAATTTCATAATCTAGTTTTGGTTTGAGGTTGAGAATTTAGACGAATAAACAGGGATGATTAAAAATGATTTTCGACTTCCTGACCTGCTACGATCAAAGTGCCTTGCGAATATTTTTCGTTGTGCTGACTGGCATCGAGACCTTCTGCCTCCTCTTCTTCCGACACACGAATTGGCTGCACCAGGTTAATCAACTTGAAGATGGCAAATGACATCACAAAACTGAATATAACCGTAATCAGCACACCTTTAAGCTGAGTGATAAAGAAAGCGGGATTACCATACAATAAACCATCTACGCCTGCACCATTAACTGTTTTGGTTGCAAATATCCCGGTCAAAAGCATACCAACAATCCCTCCTACACCATGGCAAGGAAAAACATCCAATGTATCGTCCAATGAAGTTTTTTGCTTCCAGGAAACGGCAAGATTTGAAATGACCGCAGCAATTACGCCAATAAAGATGGCCGAAGGAATACTTACAAAACCTGCACCTGGCGTAATGGCTACCAAACCAACTACAGCGCCAATACAAAATCCCAATACCGATGGCTTTTTACCTCTGGATACATCAAAAAACATCCACGATAAACCTGCCGCACCCGCTGCAATATTGGTTGTAATGAAAGCAGACACCGCCAAACTGTTTGCACCTAAAGCCGAACCGGCATTAAAACCAAACCAGCCAAACCAAAGTAAACCTGTACCGATCAACACATAAGGAATATTTGCAGGAGGTACTTCCTGATGTTCCTGGTGAACTTTTCTTCTTTTAAGCACCAATGCGCCTGCCAATGCCGCCATACCAGCCGAAATATGTACCACAGTACCACCAGCAAAATCGAGCACACCCATTTTAAAAAGCAGGCCTTCCGGATGCCAGGTCCAGTGTGCCAATGGCGAGTAAACAAATAAAGAGAACAATACAATAAATAAGATGTAAGAAGTGAACCTGATCCGTTCTGCCACAGCGCCTACTACCAAACCTGGTGTAATGATGGCAAACATCAACTGAAAAACTGCAAACAAAGAAAGTGGAATAGTTGCTGCAAGGCTCCATGATGGGCTTGAATTTACCCCTTGAAAGAAGAAGAAAGTCATTGGATTTCCAATAATACCACCAATTGACTCACCAAAAGCAAGACTAAAGCTGACAACTACCCATAATACCGAAATTACTCCTGCCGCCACCACACTTTTAATCATGGTAGAAAGCACATTCTTGCGATGAACCATACCGCCATAGAAAAATGCAAGACCCGGAGTCATTAAAAACACCAAAGCCGCAGCAATTAATACAAATGCGATATCTGGCGCACTGTATTTTCCCTCATCAAAACTTGGAAGCAAGGGAATAAATAGGGCAAGAATTGCAATTATTAATAAAACTGCAAACGGACCCCATTGTTTAAATAAAACTTTTGCCATAATGTTAGATTTTACTTGTTATAATTATTAGTTTGTTTGATTTTTTTCATAAAATTAGAGAATAATCACAACAATTCACACTTAACACCTAATAAATTCAACGAAAACGTTGTATTTTTCATCAAAAATCAAACAAAAACATAAAATACTGACAATTTTAACGGCAATATTTTGAATATTTCAAATATTAACAACAAAAACACACTTATTTTTTGATAAAAAAATAAAAATCACACAAAATCACATAAAAAACAAAAACATTTAAACACAAATCATAAAAAACAAGAAAAACACAGTCAAAAACAGAAATTGACCAGGCATTTAAATTAGAACACGACTTATCCAGGACAAATTCTGTCGAATCGCCAAAAAATCAGATAAAACTTATCAGAATATCACAAAATAACCGAGAGAACGGCTACTAATGGAACAATACAGATGAATCTACGTCTTTAAAACTACCGGAAGGAGTCTTATACTGCAATTGTAAGGTATAACCACCCCCACCTTCAATAAATAAAAGCTCAAAAGGATGATAACCTTTAGCAAGGGCAATTTGCGCAGTCTTTTCGGTAGCAGGATGCAGCCCATCGTTATCTATCAGCAAACGATTGCCCAATTTTAATACACTTCCATCGTCCGATCGAAGTGCAAAGGAATAAACGCCTGTTTCGGCAGCATAAAAATACCCCACATGCCGGGTGGCAAAACTTCCGGCTGTTTTCTCGACAGGAATTTCGATAGCTTCACTGATGCGCTGAACAACAAGATCTTTTTCCTGAATCGCATTTACCGTTTTATAAGCAACCGGATAATAAGAAAAATTTAAGCCTTTTTGAGCTGTAAACAACTGCAAGGGAGCCAGGTAATTTTGCTGTTCGTAATTAATGGTATAAACTTCTCCCCTAATGTTATTAGCTCTAAAAACCGCCACTTTAAACTGAGTAGGCTTGGTCACCACCAAATCTTTAGTAAAAGCTTTTGATCGTAGTGTAGGTAAAGAACCATCTGTAGTATACCTTACCCGTAAATCTGGAAGCGGCTTATTGATATGCAAAACTCCTTTATCAACAAATACGCTCTGTTTAACAAAGCCATCCAGATCCGGCAAACGGTAATTGATGTGCATGGCATCCAACAAAGAAAAATGTCTTTGTACGCGTTTTTCAAAACCTGTCCAATTTACACCTCCCTTAAACCAGGCCACTTCTGCCATTGCCAGCATCCTTGGAAACACCATATACTCCAATCTTCTTTCCGAAGGAATATACTCTGTCCAGATATTCCCCTGCACTCCAATGATAAATTTCTTTTCTTTTTCGGAGATATTGAATTGATAGGGATCAAATGAGTATACTTTTTTTAATGAACCTCCATCTTGTTGGGCATCAAAATAACAAAACTCACCTGGGGTCATGATCACATCATTCCCTTTTTCTGCTGCATGTTTAGGTGCTGCCGGAACCCAGGTCCGCCAATACATCATAGTTGCAGTGGCCGAAACTCCTCCATCCAGAATCTCATCCCAGCCGATGAGTTTTTTACCTTTACTATTAAAAAACCGCTCCATCCTGCGCACAAAATAACTTTGCAGCTCATCCACACTTTTCAATCCCTCTTTACGCATCAGCGCTTCACACTCGGGTACATTTTTCCAGCTACTCTTTTCCACCTCATCAGCGCCCAGATGTATATATTTACTCGGAAACAAAGCCGCAATCTCCGTAAACACATTTTCCGCGAACTCAAAAGTAGTCTCTTTACAAGGACACAAAGGCTCCGAAAAGTCCTTAGCCTGCCCGCCTTTACCACGGGAAGTTAACCAGGGCATCAGGTTCGTGGCAGCCATCATATGTCCCGGCATATCAATTTCAGGAATAATTTCTACCCCTTTCGATGTAGCATAGGCAATTAAACCTTTCATTTCATCCTGTGTGTAAAAGCCCCCATACATCTTTTTGCCGTCTATTACTTTAAAGTGTTTTTCTGGTATGGCGTAATCAGGGTTTGTTTTAGATCGTGCAATACATTCAGCGTCCTGATCATTCAAATCTCTCCAGGCCCCTTTTGCTGTCAGTTCAGGGTATTTCTTTATTTCTATTCTCCAACCCTGGTCGTCTGTTAAGTGCAAATGAAATTTATTGAACTTATAATAAGCCATTCTGTCAATCATTTGGCGCAAGTAACGCAAATCAAAAAAATGGCGGGAAACATCAAGATGAATACCTCTCCAGGCAAACCTTGGGGCATCCTCAATTTGTACACAAGGAATTGCAATTTCCGTCAATGCCGATTTTCGCAATACCATTGCTTTGAAACGAAACGCCTTGGTTCCCATCAATTGCTTCAAACTGCTTATAGCCCAAAAAGCTCCTTGTACAGATCCCGCATGAATGGCAATTGCATTTTTTTCTACCATCAACTTGTATCCCTCATTGGCTAAAGAACTATCAAAACTTAAGGTAACCACATTCCTTAATTTCTTCCCTTCCCTAAACTCGGAAGTGACATTTTTCAATTCATTAAATGCCGGCTCTAAATTCTCTGAGTTCTCTGCCAAAATAATTTTGGTTGAAGTTGTCCAGATAAAACTACCTGCCGCCGGAACAAGCTTTACAGGCTGTGGAATAATTGAATAGGCAGAAACCTGCTGTTGCCCAAAAGTTGAGCACACACACAAAGAGAGCACTAAAGTCATTTTTAGTCCCCAGGCAAATACATTCTTCATAAAATTGATGTTATTTAGCTTCGTATTCAGATCCCTGCACCACACCACGGCGTTCAATTTCCTTATCAATGTAAGTCTGAATAGCAGATTTATTCAAGCCCCAGTTAGGTGCAATCAGCAGATCCCAGTCCGAAATACCAAACAAGCGCTGAATAACGATATCAGGTCTCAACAATGGAATTAATTTGCAAAGCAAATCGGTATATTCTTCCAATGAGAACAGCTTAAAAGGTTCCTTTTTATATTTAACTCCCATGATAGAACCTTCAACAATATGAAGGTGATGGAATTTTACAAATTTAATCTGCGGGAAACGGTTAATTTCATGAATATAGCCCAACATCATTTCCTCAGTTTCCCATGGAAAGCCAAAGATGGTGTGCACACAAAGATCCAGCTTTGTATTCTCCAGCAACTTAACAGCTTCCACAAACTCCCCATGACTACATCCCCTGTTGATCTGATTTAAGGTCTCATCATAGATAGACTCCATTCCCATCTCCAAATCCACGTCAAAACGGTCGGTATAACTTTCCAGTAATGCCACTTTTTCGGCGTCTATACAATCAGGCCGGGTACCTACAGCAAAACCTACAACATCTTCTGTATTGATTGACAATGCTTCGTCATACATCATTTTTAAATAATGCGCCGGCGCATAGGTATTGGTATTAGGTTGAAAATAAACAATGAACTTATCAGCCTTATAAAACCCTTTTCCTCTTTCCATTCCCTGTTCCAGTTGCTCACGGATAGTCGGCAACTTACGGGAAAGTTCAGGGGTAAATGAATCTACATTACAATAAGTACAGCCCCCATAACCTTTGCTGCCATCTCTGTTAGGACACGTAAAACCGCCATCAACAATTACTTTAAACACACGCTGACCTTTATATTTTTGTTTTAGGTGCGTACCGTAGTTATTATATCCCTTAATGCCTAAATCTAACAGAGTTCCCAATTGCTTTTATTTTTACTGCAAAAGTACAGCTTTTTAACTTATTCAGGCAGCGGTCTGCCGAAATACTATTTCAGCCTTTGGTAAACTCTTACATAATCAACCTCCATCACAGCCGGAAATACATCTTCGTCAACTCCCTTCATCCCGCCTAAATTTCCTCCTACTGCAATATTCAGCAATAAATAAAAAGGTTTATCGAAAGGCCACTCTGCATTCGTCTTATTTTCGTTAGCCACAGTATAATATACTTTTCCATCTAACATAAAGTCGATTTTCCCTGGCGTCCATTCAATAGCGTAAGTATGGAACTCACCATATGGATTTTTAATCGGTGTGGTTGTACCTTTCTGTGTTCCTTTCAAATGATTATACGCCGAAGTATGCACTGTACCAAAAATAGAGTCACGGCTGAAACCAACATGCTCCATAATATCAATCTCGCCACTCTCCGGCCAGCCCACTTCATTAATATTAGCGCCTAACATCCACGATGCCGGCCACAAACCTCGCCCCGGCGGCAATTTCGCGTTAATTTCTATTTTACCGTAGGTCCATTCCGCCTTTCCTTTGGTCAGCAAACGAGCTGAAGAAAACCGTTGTCCTCCAATATCAGCCTTCCTGGCGATAATAAATAGCTTTCCATTTTTTACAAACGCATTCGAAGTATCGGCCTTGGTGTAATACTGAAGTTCATTATTTCCCCAGCCATGGCCGCCCACTTCATACCCCCATTTGGTACTATCCGGTAAACCCTGATAATTGAACTCATCCGCCCAGACCAATGTATATTTATCTACAGTCTTCCTCCCCTTCTTAGCATTGCATGACACCATAGCCGCACAAAGCAGCGCCATCGATAACATATTCCTCAGCATTATTAAAATTAAAAAGATAAAATTGTCCGGAACAAAATTCCGGACAAAAAATAAACAGTTATATCATTATCATCTACCTCGCATACCCGTCATTCTGCGGATAATTCGGGCCTAAAAGATTCAGTTCTGAGCGGGGAATTACCCAATTCACCATATGAGGTTTCATAGCTCTTCTTGCGTCATTTCTAAAAGGATAAGGATCTGCCGGGGTATTTGCGTGTGCAGAAGTTTCCGTTGACAAATCCCCTGCCTTACCATATCCGGAATGGTCAACGATGTAATCAAATAACTTACCTGTTCTTTTCAACATATACCATCTGCGTCCTTCAAAGGCCAGCTCCCGGGCCTGTTCATCTAAAATATCTTTAAGGGTCACTATTCCGGTTAAACTTCTGGTATTCGCTCTCTTTCTCACCTCATTCAGATACAGCAAAGCCTTATCGTTATTCGCCAGCATCATATTCGCCTCAGCGGCGAACAGATAAGTTTCGGCAGATCTGTACATGATGATGTTCTTCGTCTGCACATCTTCTGTCGGAATGCCTTCATCGGGAAAATACTTTTTACAACCTGCATTCAAGCGAATAAAAAAAGCATTTCTGTCTGCCGCTAAAGGCGCAAACTCCGTCCACGAAGCGTGAACAATCTTTTCTCCTAACACCTTCCCGGCAGGTAATGTAGCTGCATCATTATAAACATAATCCTGTATATAATATGATCCTTTAATCCTGGTATCATTGGGATCTTCTTTAAGCAGATCGCGGAGATAGTTATTTAAGGTCAGCCAGCCAAAACCCCGTCCCCCCTGCTCAATGGTATATTTAGATCCTGGAATTAGTTCCGCATAATTAGGCATCAGGTTAAAATTAATTTTATGCGGCGTACCATTTACCAATGCTTTCCATTGCAATGCCCAAAGGGTCTCCGAATGTCTGACGTCACCTTTAAAAACCAATCCGGTTTGCGCAACCAGCTTATGATTACCAGAGTTAATAATGGCCTCCGACTGCAATTTAGCTTCTTCCCAATCTTTTTGCCAAAGTGCCACATCAGCTTTCACATGTCTCGCCACCCCTTGGGTAATCCGTCCGGCTTCAGTTGTCGTCCAGCTCAAATTCGCTATGGCGTACGACAAATCGTCCTTAATCAATTTATAAATCTCTGCTTCAGGAGTTTTGTCCTGAATGATATCCAATGCATTTTCAGGTGTAGTAGGTGCAGTCGTCACGTAAATATTATTAAACAACTTAAACAGTACAAAAACTGAATTTGCCCTGAAAAACTTAGCTTCGGCAATTACTTTTTTCTGTCTGTTCTCGTCCATCCCTTTAATCTGCTCCGCCGCCTTAATCAAAGCGTTAGCACGATCCACAATCCGGTAATAAGTCCTCCAGTAATCCGCGTAAACGCCACTATTATCAGCATTCGTCCCATTAAACATCCGGCCGTAATTCGCTACCTCCGCATTTCTGTTAATTGTCAGGTCGTCCTTAGCGTCAATAATAATCGGATTAGAACCATTATTACTCAGGTTCTCATAAAACGCACGCTGCAGGTTATACAAACCTACTACCCCCGCTTCCAAGCCTTCAGGTGTATTGTAAACAAAATCAGCGGTAAACTGTGATGTAGGCTTTTCAGTCAGGAACTTTTTACAGGAAGAAAAACTGATGACCGACACGGCCAGCATTAGTGCCATTTGTAATTTGATATGATAGGTTTTCATTACGATATTCTTTAAATTGAGTTAAAATCCAATATTTACGCCTAGTGTAAAAGCTTTGGTGTCAGGAAAATCATTAGGGTTATTTTCAGGACTGTACGATTTATAATCTGTAAACGTGAACAAATTGGTTGCGGTTAAATAGAATTTAACATTGCTGATATTTGCTTTGTTTAACAATGAAGCCGGCAGGTTATAACCCAGCGACAAAGTTCTCAGCCTGATATAAGAAGCATCGGCCACACCCATTGTTCCGATATTCGCCGGCGCATTGTTCAGGTTTGGACGAGGATGCGTGGTGGATGGATTTTCTGGTGTCCAGTAATTCACCTTTATACCGTTTCTTACCGATTGCAATGTGCCCCCTTCATTAAAACTAGCGAGAAAAGGGTTATAACGGGTAGCACCTTCTACCATATACAGGTCAGCAAGCAGTTCAAAACCTTTATACGCAAAGTTAGTCGAAACAGAACCATACCACTTCGGATCAGTTCTGATGACCACATTATCCAGATCATTGATTACCCCGTCACCATTCACATCCTTCAGGCGAATTGAGCCGGCGATGAGCGTCGCGACACTTTGATATGGTGTTACCGTTCCACCTAAAGTTCCTTGTGCGGAAGCTAACGCTTCAGCATCTGTCTGGAAAATCCCGTCAAACACCATTGTACGAATTACATTGATGGGGCGACCAACAAACCGATTTCTAGCAATATCATCCTTAGCATTACCATTTACATCTACAATCCCTGTTTTAACAATCTGATTTGTATTCTTTGTAAAAGAAGTAGTTACAGACCAGTTCAAATTATCTTTTCTGATCAGGTATCCCGTCAGCAACAATTCGATACCGCTATTTTTAGACTCCGCGCCATTGGTAATCGTAGAACTGAATCCGGACGTTCCACCCAGCGATATATCTGCAAGTAAGTCCGTCGTATGTGTGTTGTAATAGTCTACGGAACCGGTAATTCTGTTGTCAAGCAAACCAAAATCCAAACCAACGTTAAAAGTAGTCGAAGTCTCCCATGTCAGGTTAGGATTAGGAAGCACGGCTCCCGGCAAATTTCCACCGACAATAACTCCTCCAAATATATAAGGATTAGCATCTACAACCCCCAGCGTGGTAAAAGGGCTTAAAGACTGATTCCCTACCGAACCATAACTGGCTCTGAACTTCAGCTGATCAATCGCTTTCACATCCTTTAAGAAATTTTCACGGTGAATCTGCCATGCTACTGAAGCAGCGGGGAAAAAACCCCATTTTTTATTTTCCGCAAATACAGAGGCACCATCACGACGAGCAGTCAACGTCAGCAAATATTTATCCATCAGGTTATACCTGGCCCTTCCTAAAAATGAAGACAGGCGGTATTGTTCTTCAGCCCTGGTCGTTTTAAAGTTCAACGCATTCGTTATACCATCATACCCCAGTAAGTCGTTACCAAATCCCGTTCCGCTCATCTCGGTCCTAGAGGTATTACGCTGATTGACAGACTGCACAAAAGTAAAATCCAGCTTATGAACCTGACCAAGCTGGGCCTTATAGTTTAAAATATTCTCAATCAGATATTCTTCTCTAATTGCATTCGCCACATTTGCAGAACCATTCGGGGTAACGCCCGCGGAATGCAACTTAGAAACATACCTGCCTTCATCCGCAAATCTTCTGCTCAACAGCGTATTCAGTTTATAGGTAAAATTATCAGTAAACTTATAATTACCGACCAGATTCAGATTGTAAAGATTGATCTTAATGTCATTTGCCGATTCACGGATATTCCACAACGGGTTTATCGTGCTGCTGCTTGCGTTAGCGCCTGCCACGTTCCTCACCAGGTTACCGTTCACATCATAAGGGCCTGTAAAAGGAGAAATTGTAATGAAATCAAGGTTGGCAGATTCTCTCCTTTGTTTATCCGTCGACATATTCATATTCGCTTCAATACTTGCCCTGTCATTGATCTTTTGTTCGATATTGAACCTGAATGACCCCCTGTTATAACCAGAACTCGGTAATAATCCCGACTGGTTAAAGTAAGTGGCACTCGTATAAATCTTGGTCAGCTCACTTCCGCCACTTAAACTCACTGTACTGCTACTAATCAATGCATCTTTTAAAACCGCGTCTTCCCAATTCACAAAATTGCCTGCCTTAAAATTAATGTATTCAGGAGCCTGCGCGGTACCACCAAAGTTGATTTCATCAGTGCTGTAAGATCCATCTGGATTTATTGACCTGCGGGCCTCCCTCCTTAACTGGGCAAATTCTTCAGCATTATAAAGATCAAAATTCTTGCTCAGTCGCTGCGTGGTGAGGTACGAGTTCAACCCTATTTTAACTTTACCCGTAGCTCCCTTTCTCGTCGTGATGAGTATCACCCCGTTAGAGGCCCTGGCCCCATAAATAGCTTGTGCCGAAGCATCCTTCAACACCTCAACAGAGGAGATGTCGTCAGGATTCACATCGTTGATGTTTTCTATAGGAAAGCCATCTAAAACGATTAGAGGATCATTACCCCCGCGAATAGAATTCCTGCCCCTGATCTGAATATTAGAAGTACCTCCCGGCCTGGCAGAACCCAGTGTCACCTGGACACCGGCAGCCTGACCTCTTAACATCTCAGCCACATTGGTTGTGGGTACAGCAGTTGCCCGCTCAACATTTACAGTAGAAACAGCACCACTAACGTCACTTTTTTTCTGGGTTCCATACCCTACCACAACCACTTCCTGCATCTGCTGGCTATTGGGTTGCAAAGTTACATTTAAAACCGTCTTCCCCGCAACCTGAACTTCCCGGGTTAAAAAGCCCACATAGGTAAATACCAGCACATCGTTATCCGCTACGGATATCTCATACTTTCCATTTACATCTGTGGATGTTGTTTTTTGTTGTCCTTTAACTTTAATGCTGACACTGGGTAAGGTGGAATTGTCTACCCCATCTAAAACCTTTCCGCTAACCGTCTTTTGCTGTGCAAAAGTACAGACCGAGGAAAAAAGGAGAACAATAAGAATCATCAACCCAAACTCGTTTTTGTAGTTCTTTCTCATAAACTTTACTTGTTTTTAATTCAATTGATTTAATTTGGTTAGCCGTTTACGCAGTTTATTTGTCATACAAATGATAACGAACGTCAACATTTGTAATTCACGACATATATTAGGTTTAGACTTCAAATGTATGCAGAAGCATTTCAAGACCGGAAAACCAAGCTACTATAAAAACAATACAGCTCATTTTAATTTACAACCCACCACGTCAATCACTACTACATTAGTACTACAAAGCTATCAAAAACACGCTTAAATCTCATTTCAAGAAGTTTTAAAAGCCGATTTATCCTCAAACCAATGACATAACAGTTTTAAATATTAATTTTAGGCGCCTATACAGGTCAGCTATATATGAAGAATCTGTTACTTACTATTTTATTTTGTCTGTCTGTAATTTTTATAAAAGGACAAAATCCTATTGGCCTGCCAAATATTGGGAATTACAGCAATACAGTATATAAAGGGGGAATACAAAATTGGGATATACAGCAGGACAAGCGCGGCGTGATGTATTTCGCAAATAATGAAGGCCTGTTGACCTTTAACGGCAACTACTGGAAACTACATCCGCTTCCTAATAAGACCATCATACGGTCCGTTAAAATAGATGCCATGGGAAAAATATTCGTGGGCGGGCAAGATGAGTTCGGCTATTTTTATCCGGACCAAAACGGAGTACTCCGGTACCATTCGTTGAAATCCCTGATTCCCGAGCCCTACCGACAATTTTCTGATATATGGGACATTGTCATTTCAAATGATCAGGTATTCTTCAGAACAGTAGAGAAAATCTTTCAGCTAAAAGACAACACCATAAAAGTTTACCCTTCCGAAGAAATATGGGACTTTTTAGGCAAATCTAGCGATCAGGTTTACGCACAGATACGAGGTAAAGGGCTTTTGTCATTCAAAAACGGAACCTGGCAAATCATCAACAACGGAGCAATACTTAAATACAGTACCATCACCTCAATCTTAAATTACGACACGACCGCTTTATTTATCACCACATTAAAGAACGGGATCTTTCTGTTTAACGGTAACACGCTGACAAAAATCGAGAGTAAGGCAGAACCGATCTTCAAAAATGACCGGATTTTTTGCGCCACAAAACTAAACAATGAACAATTCGCATTGGGCACTACTTCTGCCGCCTGCATCATTATCGACAAACAGGGAAACGTGCTTCAGAAGTTCTCTTATGATGAAGGCTTGCAGAAAAACAACATCAGGAGCCTGTTTATTGATCGGGACCAGAATTTATGGCTCGGCTTAGATGACGGCATTGACTATATCGCCTACAACAGTCCGATCAGACAAATTTTCCCTGACAAAAATAAGCAAGTAACAGGGTACGCCGCGCGCATTTTTAACAATACACTCTACCTGGGAACTTCAAATGGCTTATTTTACAGTCCGCTTACCCCCGGTATCAAAGACATCAGCTATTCTAAAAACAACTTTGCTGAAGTAAACAATACCAAAGGGCAGGTATGGAGTTTAAATGAAATCAACCAACAACTCCTCCTCGGACATGAAGATGGTGCTTTTACAGTTTCAAAATCAGAAGCCCAACCGATTTATAACAATATAGGAACCTGGTTATTTGACCCCGTATCTTCTCTGTATCCCGCTCCCGCATTAATTACCGGCACTTATAACGGACTACACCTCATCAACTTTCAAAATTCAAGATTCATTGATCAGGGCGACATTAAAGGTCTTAATCAACCCTTAAGGTTCTTATACTATGATCAAAGTACAAATACCGTATGGTCTTCTCATCCTTACCGGGGTGTTTATCAACTGCAACTGACCGCAGACAAAAAAAGTATCAAAGAGCCACGGTTGTTTACTAAAAATCAAGGATTACCTTCAACCTTAAACAACTTTGTCTACCATATTAAAAACAGAATCGCCTTCGCCACAGAAAATGGGATTTATGAGTTCAACGACAAGCGCAACACTTTCAGCCCCTCAACTTTCTTTAAACCCATCTTTCAGAACAAGCCCGTTCGCTACCTCAAAGAAGACAATGACGGAAACATCTGGTTTGTCAGCAACAATGAACTGGGAGTTGTCGATTTCAAAAACAAAACCAATAACAAACCCTTTAGCATTGTCTACTTCCCTGAACTCACTTCAAAGCTGGTCGCCGGGTTTGAAAACGTATACCCCTACAACCAGGAAAATATATTTATCGGCGCAAATAAGGGTACTTATCACATCAACTATACCAGATACACACATAACATAAAAAAGCTGAATGTGTTACTCACAGAGGTAAAGCTTATCGGTAAAAAAGACAGTATCATCTATGGCGGCTACCCTAACGGCACTCAAAAAACAGATAAAACCAGTATTGAAAACAGCCTAAATTCTCTACATTTCGAATTCTCTTCTACCCTGTTCGAACAACAAAATAATATTGAATTTAGTTATTTCCTCGAAGGATTTGATAAAGAATGGTCAGCATGGTCAGCAAAAAGTGAAAAAGACTATACGAATCTACCTTACGGAACTTTCACCTTCAAAGTCAAGTCGAGAAACAACCTTGGAAGTGAAACCACTCCAGAAAATTATATTTTCACCATTTTACCTGCCTGGTACCAAACTAACGTTGCCTACCTTATTTATGTTATACTTACCGGTATCTTTCTGTACCTGCTTATTAAATGGCAGACAAAGAAACACATTAAGGCACAGCAAAGAATGAAACAGCTCCACTTGCTGGACATCAAAAAATCAGAGACTGAAATCATTCAGCTAAAAAATGATAAGCTCGAAAATGAAGTCAACTTTAAAAATAAAGAATTAGCTATTACTACCATGCACCTGGCGCAGCGGGGAAAACTGTTACTCAGGATAAAAGAAGACCTATACGCCTTACAGAAACCTGAAAATGAAGAGCAATACGCACAAAAAATAAAAGGCTTACTTAAATTACTGGATGAAACGGAAAAAAATGACGCAGACTGGAGTCAATTTGCTTTACATTTTGATCAGGTACACAATAACTTTTTAAGTACACTTAAACAGCAGTTCCCGAACCTGAGCCAGAATGACCTTAAAATGTCTGCATACCTCAAAATGAACTTATCCTCAAAAGAGATAGCCCAACTTATGGGTATCACTATCAGGGGCGTTGAAGTAGGACGCTACAGGTTAAGAAAAAAATTAAACATCACTTCCGAAATCAATCTGTTTGATTATTTACTGCAAATCACGAGTTTAAAATAAGTCACTTATCCACCCGCATCGCTTCCAGCTCGGCAAGGTATTTGGTCAAAGCAGCTTTATAAGTCAAGTTTTCTGTTGCTTTGCCGACTAAAAAATCTTTAAAATCATCAAGATCAGTGGCCGTAAAGCCCATTCTCACAAAAAGCTCCTTATCAGTATCCCAATTGTTTAGGTTCACTTTTTTTGTGGCCATCTCCTTATACAGCAGCAAGCCCTTTATAAAATCCTTATAAGCGATTGTTTTTTTAAATTCTGCAAAATAATCTATCAACGTTCTGTAGGTTGCCCGCTTCCCTAACCTTACCTGGTCAAGCATCAGGGCACCCAGCATAGCTCCTTTAAAAAACACACTGTCGACAGCCTCAAAATTACCGCAGTGTTTCAGTATGGCAATATCGCGCTTCAGCAAACTATCTCCTGCTGCCGGTTTATGCCTTACAAAATAAGGCTCAGTATCCAGTACCTTTTCACAATCAATTACCTCTTGCGCTACTACACTATAGGAGAAGAAAAGGAATACAACAAAAAACATTCGTTTCAAACACATACCTGATACTGGATTTGAGGCAAAGATACAAGCTTAGCCCATAAAAAAAGCTGCCTTTTTCAGAAGGCAGCCTCTATCAATATTTTAATCAATTTAATTGCGTTTTACTTCAACCCTTCGGTTCAGTATCCTACCCTCTTCTGTGTCGTTCGACTCAGCAGGTTGGGTGGCACCATATCCTTTTATTGACAAATTAGCTGAACTTACCCCCGCATTTTGAAGGTACAATTTCACTGAATTTGCGCGGTCAACAGACAATGACATATTGTGCGCCGTAGAACCTTCAATAGAAGAGTGTCCATTCAGCACAAACTTTACAGATGGATCTTTTTTCATTTCTGCAGCTATTCTGTCAAGCACAGCAAAAGATTCAGTTTTCAACACACCTGAATTAAACTCAAACTGCACGTTGCTGAAGTTGTAGTTTGGTTTTTCTGCTACCGGAGCAGGCTCAGGTTTTGGTGCCGGTGCGGGCTCAGGTTTCTTTTCCTCCACAGGTGGCGCAGGCTTCTCGGCCACAGGTGTTGGCTTAGCAATTACTTTTTTTGTTTTACAAGATTGCATCGAGATCGTAAACAGGCCAACAGCGGCCAATAATAAACTGGTTCTTAAAAGTTTCATTTGTTTTTTTTATTTGTGTTCGTAATGATAAAAAATAAGTATCAGATCTTAAAAAGAATACCATTTTAAAACGAAGGTTTTACACAAATAGTCTTAATGACGTTCAAGAGTTCTCCATTTCATCTCTTCAATGCCACGCGCAAACTTTATTTACCCTGTTTTTCATTGTCCAACAATTCTGAAATTTTACGTTCTAAAGCATCCCCTCTTAGGTTTTTCGCCACAATCTTTCCATCCGGACTGATCAGAAAATTTGTAGGTATTGTTTTCACATGATATTTTAATGCTACGTCATTATTGCCCCCCTTCAGATCTGAGACCTGAGTCCAGTCTAAACCATCTTCCTTTATCGCTTTAATCCAGGCCGCTTTTTGTCCAGGATTATCCAAAGACACCCCCAACACAGTAAGCTTTTTGCTTTTATACTTATTGTATACCTTCACTACATTTGGATTTTCGGCCCGACAAGGACCACACCAGGAAGCCCAGAAGTCCAACAACACATACTTACCTTTAAAATCAGATAACTTAACCGGCTTGCCATTTACATCCGTTTGGGTAAATTCAATAGCGGGCTGCCCAGGTGTCAGCAATTTAACCGCATTTATATCTGCCTCAATCTTCTTACCAAATTCTGTTGCTTTTAAACGTGACGAGAATTTATTGAACTCCTGAAGTGCATGATCCGGATCAGCTTCTGGTTTTACCGTACTTTTAAACAAAATCAGACTGTAAAGCGCGTCGGGATTGTTACGTATAAAGTTTGGATGAATTTGCTCGGTCTCTTTTTGAAGTACTTTTAGCTGTGCATTAAAGCCCTCAGTATAGGCCGAATCCTTTAATTGTTGGGCAGTTCCCGATTTGTACCGGGCCATAATCTCATTGGCTCTAACCTGAATCTGCGCATTTATAGCCTTACATCTGGCCACATCATCATTCACAGCAGAGCCACTTACCAACGCCTGACTTACCAGCTCACTATTGGAGACTACTTCTGTCATACCCGGTTCCAGGTAAAATTCCAGAATGTCTGAAGGCTTTCGTTTCGAATTCGTTTCAGTAGCAATATTACTTTTGATTTTAATATAGCCTTGCGCTACATCGGTCACTGTACCATTGAAAGTAAAAGTACCCTGGCTTAAAACTGCGGAGTCTATTTTATTTATTCCATTTTCGCGGTAATAGAGAAATGCCTTTGCAGGGACTGCACTAGAAGCAAGGCGGCCTTTAATGCTAAACTTTTGCTGGGCCATCGATACAAATGGGAACAAGCTTAAGAGGAGAAAAACTCTTTTCATATAGATTTGGGGTTTAGTTATAGACTATAAGGCATGTCGAGGTAAAAAAAGGGTGAACAGAAATAAAAATATCTTTCACCCTTTTTACAAAGCACGATGCCTATGCTTACTAAAACCTATACATGACATTAAACAAAAAAAAACTGGCACTGGCATTTTTCCCGGCGCTACTGGCATGCAGTCCATTCAAAAATCCCGAATTCAGAATGTCCCGGATCCTTGATGTTGAAGTACTTAAATGGGAAGGCAGCAGTCCAACTATCAGAACCAAAGCCATCTGCTACAATCAGAACCGTTTTGGTTTTACCTTTAAAGGAGGCGAGGCGACCATTTATCTGGATACCTTAAAACTTGGAACCGCAAAAATTGATACAACTTTTTTTGTACCTGCTCATTCGGAGTTCAGGGTTCCCGCATATCTAAAAATTGATATGGCCTACTTGTCCAATCACGGTTTAAGACTCGACAGCACTATAGTTACCCTTAAGGGAAAGTTCAAAGGAAGTGCTGCCGGAATCTCAAAAACACTAGATATCAGTTACAAAGGTGAGCATGATATCAATCTGATCATGAAGCCGTTTTAAAATCATTATTTATCCAGCAGTTTCTTTATCAATACATCCATTTCGTCACTTAATCCTGATGACACCCTCATCAGGATTTTCCCATGATGATCCAGCAACAATTTGGTTGGATACCCGGTAATGCCATAAGCTTTAACAATATCAGGAGCTCCCGATCCCTCATCGTTTAGCACATGAACCCAATTGGCATCGTCTTTTTTTATTGCAGCAAGCCAGGCTCGCTTTGCTCTTTCAAGATCAGCTCCCTTTTCATTTGCAACGGCTACAATTTCCAAACCTTTGGATTTATACTGCGCATACAATTCCCTTAAATGAGGATGTGTTTGCCTGCAGGGCACGCACCAACTTCCCCAGAAATCGAGCAGCACCAGTTTACCGCGATAATCGCTCAGTCTTATCGTTTTGCCGTATTGATCTTTACGTGTAAAGTCTGGCGCTTCCATTCCTGTTGGGGTCACCTTCATCCGACTTATTTTTTCCCTTATGGCTGCACCCAAAGCTGTATTTTTTAATCGTTCAGATAAAGTATCGTAAGCGGCCGCATAGCTATCAGCAGCGTATACACCATCAAGCTGGTTCAATTGAAATAAACTCAAAAACGAATCCGGATGCCCTGCAATAAAAACCTGTTTCATTTTAAGTTTCTGTTTATGAAGTGATACTCCCCTGGTGGATAACAATTCACGCAAAGCAATACTATCTTTAATGATGTCCAGTTTTCCAATATCATTTGCCAATGCGCGTTCGCCAATATCTGTTTCCAGCATACTGTTTAACTTCTCAAAATCTTCTTTGAAACCGACTGCATTCAGGTTTTCTTTTTCCAGGGCCTTCAATATATAACTATAGTTGAGGTCCGACAAAGGCACAATATCACCTGGATCGTCGTTCTTCACATTCGACGGCAATATTTTATCTCTCATTAACGCAGCTTTGTGCTCGGAGTTTAGTATCACCCCATCAGGGCCAATCAAAAAACTGGCGGGGATCAGATTTACATCGTATAATACTGCGGCCTGATTTTGGGCCTTTCCTAAATCTGCAACCTGCAACCATGGTACATTATCTTCTTCAATTGCCTTTAACCATGCCCCCTTTTCTTTATCCAAAGAAACTGCAAGAATCACAAATTTTCCAGTGGCATTTAAAGCATCATAAAGTCCTTTCAGCTTAGGTTGCAGGGCACGACATGGTTTACACCAGCTCGCCCAGAAATCAAGAAACACATATTTCCCCCTGAAATCGGAAAGCCGTACTAACCGCCCGTTCTGATCTGCCATTGCGAAATCCGGTGCAGGTTTGCCCGCACGGATAGACAGCGAGGTTTTTATAGCAAGCCCCAGTTCTTTTCCCGCTTTTGTTTGTTTGAGGGCTTCCGATAATTCCTGGTAACTCTCGATAACCAGGTTATCTCTTCCTCCGATTTCAATCATCCAGTCCAGACTTACCCTGGAGGCAGGATGCCTGCGTACAAATCCGGACATGAGCATAGATTCTTCAACTGTGCCCTGTCCTTTTATACTTTTCATCAACCTTTGCTTTTCCTGGTTATCCAGATTTAACGCTGTGCCCCATACGCTGGCCTTAGCCAGCGTATCTTTTCCTTTTATCTGTATAATACCGGTTTCCAGATATACCGACTGTGAATCTACATATCCTGTTTCATCAAATTTTCCCTCATGGCCAAGTACCAGCGTACCCTGCAGCGGTTCTTTTACCAGCCCTGAAAATGTAAATACTCCGCCTTTTACCCGGCAGGAATCTTTCACCATCGTCTTGCCAACCTGGTAAAACAGATAGGCTTTAGCCTTTGGGGGGACATGATCTAGCCTGGCCTTAATCAGATATTTATGTTGCTGACAAAACCCGGTGAAGGGTAATGCCAGCAAAAACCATAAAACTATTTTTTTCATGCTGATCTATTTAACGATGGCCTGCAGATCTACACCATAGTTCTGCTTATAGTAATTCACAATGATGTTGTATTTCTGCCTGTACTTCCCTTTGGGGTCATTCTGTGGCAAAAACAGGCTCTGCTCCAGTTCTTGTTGAGTTTTAGATGTGATCACTTCAATAAAACCTAAAAAATCGTTGTAAGGAGTAGCAGCGTCATCGAAATCCGACATGAAAACACCGTACTGCGCTTTTGTCTGGCTTAACACATTAACATAATTTGTTGCCGTTAAAAAAGTCGGAGGGAACGGAATTTTATCAAAACCAACAGCTTGGGCCCAGAATGCCTTGTGCAAATCACTTTTCATGATCTTTAATTCATCCGCTGTCATAGTTTCCAGACTGCTTCCAGCCCTGCCGAAAGCAAAATGACTCGAGGTATTTACACTGTTAACTGGATTGTCCAATGTATCCAGAAAAAGATCAACCTCTCTGATCCGCGAGGAAAGGATAATTTTATAAGGCAAAGCAACCTTCAGAAAGCCTGTTGGATAAAAGCGAAACAGGTTTTTATCCAGTGCTTCCAGTGATTGCCCGATATAATTTTCGTCGCCCTGATCGGCTACATAAGGTATAGCGCTGGCGATATTCCATTCAAAATCCTGCTTGGTGAATTTATAAAGAATGTAACAACCATAGGTATTGTAAAAATCCAGGATCTTTTGGTCATAGGGATGGTTGCCCTGCGGCAATGTGAATGCCGGCTTCAGTTCATCGGGCTTTATATCGGCCTCTTTACTACAGCCTATAAAAATTGATAGCAGTAAAATAAAAAGTGGGTACAATAATATTCTTGGTTTCATATTAGTCGGATTAATGCCCTTTACGTAGGGCCGGATCAGGGTTAGGGATTAAATTCGGGTTGCGCTCCATTGCAGTCTTTGGAATTTGAAGCACATATGCCGGATCCCGTTCCTGAAGTGTATAAACGGCTGTCTGTACGTTATTCTCATAGTATACATGGTTGATCGAAGGCATTCCCATGCGGCGAAGGTCGAACCACCGGTGACAATCTTCATCAAACAGCTCCCTACGCTTTTCCTCGAAACATTTCTGTAACAGATCGTCTGCATCGGTAACTACCAGGTCCTGATAAGCATCTGGCCTGAACCTCTTTTTCCTTAAGGTATTCAGGTCGTTCAATGCAAGCTGTCCATTTCCGGTCTGATCTAGCTTATTTAGCTGTGCATAAGCTTCTGCCCTGTTCAACAGGGCCTCTGCTACCCTGAATGACTGGCCTACTTTAGCAAAAACAATTGAAGGGCGTTTAATTGATCTTCTGTCCTTGATGTAGATACTTGTTCTCAGATCCCCGTTTTCAAAAGCAGACATCAGGTTCTCGGACAATCTGTAATTTAGGTTTTCAGAATTTGATGGAAATACTGCAGCAGAGGGTGGTCCATATATCCAGATACTTTCTATATTTTGTCGTTCGATAACAGGCTTATTGTTCTGGTCAGGGGCACCCCAGTTGGGCAGGTCCATCAGATCCGATTTATAGTTCAATACGGTAGTACTGGCTTCAATTGCCTTCTGCCAGTTGCCCATTTGCAGATAAATACGCGATGCCAGCAGATATCCGGCAATATGGTTAATACGGAACACATTGTTGTTTTTTCCACTACGTTCCATTAACAATATGCCTTTGTCCAGGTCCTGTAAAATCTGCTGATATACCTCGGCTACGGTATTTCTCTTTTTGCCTTCAAAAGACAGGTCTGCTGAAAGCATCAGTGGTACCCCCAGATCAGTTGAAGGATTTGACAGCCGGTCACTATAGGGTTTCCCATAAAGGTTAACCAACTGGTAATAATAGAATGCACGCAACAGATAAGCTTGCCCTTCCACATTTTCTTTTTCTGCAGTTGTTCCTGTTACTTTGGGTGCATATTCCAGTACCGAATTACAACCCAGGATCATGGGATATAAACTCAGCCAGATCATAGACCCGGCGACTTTATCAGGTTTACCGGCAGTTTGCGGTTGCCAGGTATATGCAGGAAACATATCGTTCGTCAGAAAGAATTTTTCCTCGGCAATATTGTCGTCTAAAAGACGTAAGGTTGCATCAACCCCACCATTGCTGGTATAGGCGGCACCGATCAGCAACTCATTTAATGAAGAAGCTGATTTTGGAATGATATCCGTTTGCGACTGTTCTTCAAGAAACTTTTTACAGGAGGAAACCGGTAAAAGTGCTGAAAGGAGGAGCAGCAGGAGTATATTTCTTTTCATTTTTTTAAATTTAAAAGGTAACATTTAAGCCCAGGGTGAAGATTTTTGCAATAGGTAATGCGGTAGTTCCTACCCCATCAATTTCAGGGTCCTGGCCTCTTAATTTTTTATCTGCTATAGTAAACAGGTTGGAAATACCTCCTGAAACTGATGCCTGTTTCAACCTGATACGTTTTAACAACACGTCACTGAACCTGTAAGATAAATCGAGGGTATTGCACCTGAGAAAACTTCCTGAAACCACATTGATATCTGAATAGTTATACATCTCATAACGGCTCATATTGCCAGTATTTGTCAAATACACATATCCACCCAAAGCCCTATCGTCAACTCTCGGGAATGACGGAATATCTGTATGAAGTTCATCACCTGGTTTGCGCCAGCGTTCTGTTAGAATTACTGGCAAATTTTCTATCGGTCCGGGAATATTTAAACTTGAAGGATCATAAACCGGGTTTCTGAATTTTACTGAGCCTAGCCGGAACGCAAAAGAGGCCCCAACTGAAAAAGCTTTATAGCTGATATTGGTATTCAGTCCCCCACTAATTTTTGCATTTTTAGTCCCCACGGGTTTCAGGTATTCAACAAATGAAGTTTTGTCTCTTACCTCCCCTTCATCATCTACCCCATGGAACATTGGAAAACCATTTTCGGGGTTTAATCCTTTAAAAGAAAAAGCATAAATGGTACTTATAGGCTGGTCTTCAACAAATACATTTCCATTAACATAATCCAGCACCCTTGTTTGGGTAGCTTCCAATGTACCATTTTGCAGGATATTGAAATTCTTTGCTCCATTAATAGCCATGCTCCAGTTCAGATCTTTGGTCGTAATCAGGTTAAGTCCCAGTTGCAGCTCATAACCGTGGTTCCTGATGTTACCCCCGTTCACCAACATCTTTGTTATGCCATATTCAACCGGGATAAACCTGGAAACAATCGCATCAGAAGTCTGTTTGCGATAATAACCCAGGTTAAAATTCAGGAATGAATTGAAAAGTGAGCCTCCCAGCTCCAGGTTCACGCTCTTGGTTTTTTCCCATTTAAGGTCTGGATAGGGCATAGATTTGATCTTGAGATAAAATTCTTTGGCTACATCATTCATTGCTGCTGTTCCATCATTTGCCATCAGGATCAAGTCAGGTCCCACCTCCCTAATTACGTTGCCCTGAAAGCCATAGGATGCCTTCAGGTACAGGTCGTTCACAATCTTATTGCCTTGCAGCCATTGCTCAGAACCTGCATTCCAACGTCCGGCAACACTCCAGATCGGAAGAAAGCGCTGGTTGGCATACTGGCCGAAACGATTGGAGGCATCAGTCCTGATGTTCCCGTTCAGGATATATTTACCTGCATAACTATAAGTCGCGGTACTGAAAAGGGACAAGGCATTATTTATTGTGTTGGTCCTTTTAGGACTAATCAATTCTAAAGTATTCTTTGAAAGGAAAAAGCCTTCACCACGGTCCTTGAAATAGCCCGGTATTAAGTTGTCAAGCCCTTCATTATGCACCGATCTGATTTCCATCCCCGCAATTACATTCAACTGGTCTTCGGTCGAAAAAATGTTCCGGTTAAATTCAGCCATATTCCTGACATTATAGGTGTAAACAGCGGACGTTGACGGAGACAATACTCCTCCAAAAGGTAATGCTGAAATCATTTCTTCCGGGCTCCCGGGAGCTACAGTTCCATAATCATAACCACGCAAATTTGCTGCGTAATTGCTAAACTCTGTAGCATATTGTGTAGCGTTTAAGGTATTAATTGATCCGGCTGCAAGCGTACTCAGCTTTAAGCCCCGCATCAGCAGGTAACTCAGATCTAAAGCTGCATTTAGTTTGGTATCTTTTACCTGACTGCCGGTCTGCTGCATTTCCTGCAAAAAATTATAATTGAGCGCCGGCCCAGGGAAACCAGGCAAAATATCTATTGTGATCGGATAGGTTAGCGATGAGGAAATCGCCCTGCTGGTTTTAAGCGCATAATCAAGCGGGTTTATTCCAAAATATCCATTGGAAACCCTGTAACTCCCGTTTAATTTGAACCCAAACTTCAGTTTTCTGCTCAGTTCGGTACTGAGGTCTAATGCTGCACTCCCTTCCTTCAGATCGTCGAGTCTGGCCGTACCCTTATTGTCGTTATAAGATAGAGATGAATAATAATTAGTTTTTTCATTTCCTCCTGAAAAGCTGATGTGCTGTCCTACATTTAAAGTATTTCTGAACAATACATCGAACCAGTCTGTATTCATACTTTCCAGTCCCGCAACCTCTTTACGGAATTCAGTTTCGGATATCTTTCTGTTGAGCAGGTCCAGCAGGCTCCCTTCGTATCCCATTTTTACCGGCACGGACTTGTAAAGATAACCATCTTCGTACATCTCTCGCGAAAACCTTACCCGCTCCTGTGAATTCATCAATTGCAGCTGACCATAGTTTGGTTTACGTGAAGTCCCGAAAGTACTGTTATAGTTAATTGCCATTGCTCCGCTTTTTCCTTTTTTGGTAGTGATTACAATCACACCATTTGCAGCCCTGGTACCATATATGGCTGTAGCTGAAGCGTCTTTTAAAAAGGTAATACTTTCCACGTCATTTACATTAAGACCGGTAATGGCATTTCCGGTCAGGCTACCTTTGGCGAGGATACCGGTTTTCAATATCACCTGGTCGCGTGCACTGGGTTCAACTCCCATCAGGTTATCCGGATTGATGTCATTTGGGTTTTCCCGGATTACCCCATCTACAACAATAATCGGGTTTGCATTACCAACCAATGTAGACGTCCCGCGCATGCGCATGGACGGGATGGCATTCGGGCTGCCTGAATTTTTTACAACAGATAATCCTGCCACTTTTCCCTGCAGCATACTCACTATATTGGTTGATCCCGGATCCTTAATGTCTTTGCCCTGCAGGGTAACCGTAGAACTCGCCGACAAACGTTTGTTTACCTGCTGATATCCCGTAACCACTACTTCCTCCATCTCTTTTAATTCGGCAACAAGTTTAACCACAAGTAGTTCCCCAGGAACTGGCTTGATGATTTTCTTTTGAAACCCTACAGAAGAAAAAGTAAGGCTCTTGCCTTCCTGCAGTTCAATGCTGAATTTTCCGTCCTCATTGCTAATCGTGTTACTTGGGCTACCTGTTACATTTACAGTAACCAAAAATAAGGGATTCCCTTTCTCATCGGTAATCATCCCCTTAATGAGGTTGTTTATTTTAGGTTCCTCGTCCGATTCCTCCTTAGGGCCAATTACCATTACATTGTCCACTATTACAAACGTTAGCAGAGAACCTTTTAACAAACGTTTCATCAGTACTTTAAGCGGCTCCGCTTTTGAAGAAAAACTTTGTCTCGGACTTTTTTGTACCAGTTCCTGGTTATACACAATCTTAACTGCAGTTTGCTTCATTACTGCCTTTATAATCTCCTCAAGTGTACCATTGCGGATATTGATTGTTACCTTATCCTCCTTTTTCTGCTGTGCTAAAGCCGGCTGCAGAAAAGCCATGAACAACAAGCCATAAACTGCAAGGCAGATTGTCCTATAAAAATAATTCATATGTTTGGTTTAGTTATGGAGAGCGCTGGTTATTTGATCAGTTTACTTAAAAATTTATCCAGCGCTTTACTGCCCGGATTATAATCCCTTATACCTGCTGCGATAATTTTTCCACTTGGATCGACCAGAAAATTAGCAGGGATACCCAATACTTTATAAGCTTTGGCTGCACTATTCTGATCTCCTTTTAAATCCGATAATTGTGGCCACGACATCTGTTCATGGTTCATTGCCTCCATCCATTTCTCTTTGTCTTTATCCAGTGAAATACTCAATATGGTAAAGTTTTTATCTTTATATTTTTCATATACTGATTTTAATTCCGGAATCTCTACGCGACAAGGGGTGCACCAGCTTGCCCAGAAATCAACCAATACATATTTACCTTTGAAATTGTCCAGGCTCAATACCTTGCCATTTGCATCAGGCTGAAAAAAATTTGGTGCCTGTTTATTCACCCATTGCTCTGAAGAACCAGAGAAACTGGCTAGCATCGCCGTAGTCAGCTGGTTCTTTGCATTCCCGGTAAATTTATTCAGATAGTCCAGTTTTTCCTGCTCAGTCAACATTTCGGACAATACCGCATTAACCAAATATGCAGAAGAACCCCAACTGAGGTGGCTGTCCAACCAGTTTTTGCCAGCAGCAATAACCTTTTGTCTCAATATGGAACTTTGCGCGCCAATTGATTTTACCGCAGCTTCATCCCCCAGTTTACTGGCTTCAGCAAATTCAAGCGACAACTCGTCAAGTTTGCTGATATTATCATAAGTTTCTTTCATTCCTTTCTCCAAAGCTACCCATTGAGATACAAAAGCATCCCCCGTCATAGTGGCATCTTTAAATCCGGTTCCATTCCCTTGTATATGCATTTTTCCAGCTTCCAGATAAATGATCATCCCTAATCCCGTCTTTTCACTGTCTTTTCCAGATGCCAAAATAAATGTCGATCCCCCTCCTTTCATCGGCTTAGAAAAAGAAAAACTTTTGTCTTTTACATAAGTAGAATCCGTTCCTTTATCTATCGGGTTCCAAAGATAGACAACTTCACCATTAACCAGGTCAGGCATTTTTGCTGTCAGTTCCAGTTTATCCTGCGCAAAAGCTCCCATCGAAAGCACAGTCAGGCCTAAAAAAGGCACTATAGATTTTTTCATCATTTTGATTAGTTTATATTTAATAGTTCAGGTGATTTAAAAGTATAGGCGAGGTACATTGCAAAAAGGGTGAAAACAATTTTAAATTATTTTCACCCTTTTTCATCCGGCAGTAAAACTAACGTTGCCTAACCTGTATACTTTTCCCTTTTACTATAAAATCAACCTGGTTACTACTCAGCCTGATGTTGTTCAGGATCTTAGTAAAATCGGTAGTTCTGGGCATATCAATGGTGAAATGAAGGTTTTTGAGTGCCTCATTTTCAAAACTAAAGTCCAGGTCATATTCCCGTTCAAGTCGGGAAGTAATCTCTTGCAGGGTATTATTATTAAAATATACATCCAGGTCTTTCCAGGCTGTGTACATCCTCATATCTGCTTCAGTTTTCTGTAAAGATTTCTGCTTCGGGTTATAAACTCCCAATTCTCCAGGTAAAAGAAACAAAGATTGATTGCCTGCCAGCAAGCTTACTTTTCCTCGCTCCAAAGCTGTTTGTACAACAGTACCAAACGTATTTATACTAAAAGCAGTCCCAAGTACTTTCACCTCCACATCCCCAAGCTGAACCACAAAAGGTCTTTCGGCATTATGCTTTACATCGAAATAAGCTTCACCTTCCAGACTAACCTCTCTTTTGCTGGCAGCAAAAGACGTAGGATAAATCAGTTTCGATCCTGCGTTTAGCCATATCATAGTTCCATCACTCAGTTCCAGGCGCGTATATTTCCCTTTTGGTACAGTCAGTGTATTCATGTTAAGTTCCTCCCCCTCTGCAATCGCTTTTGTCTCGGGCTTGTAGGTCAGGTTACTTCCGTTCAATGCAGCCCCTTCCGACTTTAAAATATCAGAATGACTTGCATCCAGTTCAACCGTTTTACCATTACTCAATGTCAGTCTGATCTGGCTATCTGAAACCGGACTTGAGGTATCGCTTTGACGCAAAAACAGCCACCATGCAGGTGCAAAAATCAGCAGCAACACCGCAGCCACGGTCAGCACACGATATAACTTAACACGTTTTGAACGTTTTGTTCTTTCCTCATACCTTAGCTTCAGTTCTTCCCAACCTTCCTGTACCGGAAATTTAAGTTTAGGATCTTTTTCTTGTAAGCCCATATTTATTTCTTCTGCCAGCAGCAGCATTTCAAGCTCCTCCTGATTCAATTCCTCGTCATTTTGTATCTGGTTTGGCCCTTCAATATGCTTTAACAATTTATCCCAGTTTATTTTTTCTTCCTGATCCATAACCTGTTAATATAATCCTATCCATATGCCTATTACAATTATTGTCCTGATGAGCGACTGGCATTCGCGTCGCAAAAATTCATAGGATAACTTAATATGTGTTTTTACGGTATTCACTGAGATGTCCAACTGGGCAGCAATTTCTGTATATTTTAACCCATCTTTATTACTCAGCAAAAACACGTGCCTCCGCTTCTCGGGCAGCTGACCAATAATGTCCCAAAGTACTTTATCGCGTGCCTCATATTCCAGCGCATCTTCCTGTTCCTGCTGACTAACCAGATGAGCTGCTGTTTGCAGCAATAGCTCATCATTGTAGTCAATTTTTCTAGCCTTCTTTTTGTAACTGAGTGAAGCATTTCTTACCGCCCGGAAAGCATAATTCTTAAAACTGGTCTGAACGGCTATAGTCGAAATCTTATCCAGGCAATACAGAAAAAAATTTTGGACAATATCTTTGGCAACCTCCTCGTCTTCTACAACCCGATAGGCAACAGCGCATAAAAAGGAATAATGCGCTTTAAATAAAGCTTCTATTCTGGAAAGATCTGCCATAGGCATATGTTGTTAATTTGTCCCGGTTATTTCTTCACCATTGTGCCATTTATAATATCCAGGCTTTTATCAATATACAAATCAGTCGAAAGCCCCTCTATCCATTTCAGGTACCACTCGTTACCTGTCTTTTCGCCATAACCCGGAGCAGCACTCACTTTTATTTTTTTCAATGCCGTCATTTTGGCACCAATTTCAATCTTCTGCGTATATTCCTGCAATACTTCTTGTTGTTTCTTGAATTCGTAACGGTTCAGGTTCACCGGATTAAGCTGCGATTCTGCAAGCAATTTACTATTTTCGTCAATATTTTTAAAAGAATTGTCTTTCCCGGCAATTTCTCTCGCTAAGTTCAAGACTTTATTCCAAACCCCAGGCTGATTAGATTCTGTATAACGTAATGCCGGAATACTATCCCATTGCAATGCCGTACTATTATCCATTTCCCTAACCTTAAGATAGGCTAGCTTTCCGGGAAGCACTACATCCGAACGTACACCCCTCAATTGTGTGGACGCACCGTTGACCCTGTAAAAATGATGTTGGGTAAGTCGTAACGAACCATAGCTTACATTTGGCACTCCCTTAACCTTGTCTCCCATCTTACCCATTGGAAGCGTGGCCTGTGCACTCCCTTTTCCATAAGTTGCAGGACTCCCAATAATAATCCCTCTCTTATAATCCTGAATCGCAGCTGCAAATATCTCTGATGCCGAAGCACTTTGCTCGTTCACCATAACCACCAACGGTCCATTATAAAGAGCTTCGTTATAAGTAGTATGTATTTTAAGTTCGTTAGGGCCTTTAATCTGGACTTTAGGCCCTGCGCCTAAGAAGTAGCCGGTCATCTTCACCACCTCATCCAATGAACCTCCCCCATTGTTTCTCAGATCAAAAATGATTCCCTTTACGTTCTCAGCTTTGAGTTTAAGGATTTCCTGCAACACATCGTCGGCCGAACGAATTCCAGCAGGATTAACCATATCTACATAAAATTCAGGTAAAAAAAGATATCCGATCTTTTGCCCATCTTTTTCCATAATTGCACTTCTTGCCCGCCCTTCCTCATCTTTAATTTCGGCTCTTTTTAGTGATACGGTTTTTTCCTGCCCATTAGTTTTCAATAAGTTCATAGCCACTTCAGTGTCCTGATCACCACGAATCAGGTCGGCCACCTCAACAATAGCCTTTCCTGCAATATCCACCATTTTTCCATTAGGATCACTAATGCTCAGGATGCGGTCGTTTACATCTACCAATCCACTTTTTAAGGCCATTCCTCCTGGTCTTAAGGCCTTAATAAACACATCTCCATCTTTTTCCTGAAGCTCCAAACCAACGCCAAAAAAGCGTTTTGCCATATGGTTGCTGATATTTCTGGTTTGAACCGGGGCAAAATAATTGGTATGCGGATCTACTTCCAATGTTACAATATTCAAATACTGACTAAACCTTTCGTTCAATGCTGATGGTCCTGTGAGGTTTTTAAATGTACCCATCAGCCATTTATCTACTTTCATTCTGGCTTCTTTTTCGGTTGTTTGCCCTCCCTCCTTAACGCTATCCAAATCCTGTAATCTTTGCAGCACCAGGTATTTTGCTTTTTTCTGCCATAATCTGCTCAGTTCTGCCTGGCTCCCTGCATACCCAAGCAGGCTCCCGTTCAACTGAACTGTTTCCTTCTTATTAAAGTCAAAAGGTTTTGCCAGTATTTTTTTATAGCCAGCGGCAGCAGACAGCAACCTTTTCTGATAAATCTGATAAGCAGCCGTAAAAAACGCTGATGATCCCTCATGCAATTCGTCATCAATGATCAGCTCATATTTCTTCAATTCCTCAAAATCGCTTTTCAGAAATACATCTTTATTCGGATCAAGGCTTTCCAGGTATTTTTTCCAGATTATCTTTGAGAAATTATCGTCAATCGCTTTAGGACGCACATGTTTTTGCTCCAGGTTTCGGACAACATTCAGAATGGTAGCTTTTTGGGTTGCTGCAATATCAGGCTGCCCCACCTGTGCCCACAGGTTTTGTACCGGGCCTAAGCAAAGCGCTGCCGAATAAGCCAAACACTTAAGGGCGTAAGAATAGTTAGTTTTGTTCATAAAGTTTAACGGTTCGTTACAGGTAAAGGCGAACAGCAACTCAAAAAGGGTGAACAGAACTATGAAAATATTTTAAGGTCTATCGATCACACCAAAAACCGTGGTTTTCCATTTAATATAGCCCAATTTTGCGCATTGTTCCGCAACCTCAGCTTCTATGCTTCCCGGCACATCATTTACAATTTTCCATCGGATACTATATTTGCTGTTGTAACCTATGTAAACCACAACATCATCAAATAAAGGTTCAACGGTTTCCAAACCTTTAAGGTGTATATCCTGTAGCTCTTTGGCAAAGCGTACAAGTCTTTCGTTCATCACTTTTGCCAGTGGAGGGGCTGGCTTAACATCTGGTTCTATAATCGCAAGTACAGTTACAGTCATCGGCTAAAATCTCAGTAATACTACTATTTTTAGCAAAAGTAAACATTATTCCTGAATTAATTGACACCATCCCGTCATTATCATTTTACCATATACATTTCAACAATGAACAAAACAGCAAAAAAATCAATTAAATTTGCTGTATGAGTAATGCCGTTTCTTCCAATTCAATTTTCGACAAAGTCCTATCTTTTATTGATTACACCGATCAAAGTATTTTTCTTACCGGAAAGGCAGGAACCGGAAAAACGACTTTACTGAAAAGAATCAAAGAAACAAGTTCAAAAAAAATGGCAGTCATTGCGCCTACAGGCGTTGCAGCCATGAACGCAAAAGGCACCACCATAAATTCATTTTTCCAGCTCCCCCCAGGATCATTTTTTCCCGGAGACATTAGCCTGGAACATCTGCAGTCTGGCTTTTTATCCATACAATCGATGGTATCAGACCTCAGTTATAACAGAGAGAAATTAAGTCTTTTTAATGAATTGGAGTTGTTGGTAATTGATGAGGTATCGATGGTACGCTGCGATTTGCTGGACGTAATTGACGCCATCCTCAGATCGGTAAGGAAAAACAATGCACCCTTCGGTGGTGTACAATTATTACTGATTGGTGATTTATACCAGCTACCACCAGTAACTAAAAGAGAAGACTGGAGTTTTTTGAACAGAGCCTATCCTTCGCCTTACTTCTTTGATGCCCTGGTCATCAGAAAAAATCCTGTTTTACAAATAGAGCTGACTACGGTGTTTCGGCAGACTGAACCTGAATTCATCAACATATTAAATGACATCAGAAACAATCAGATCAGTGAAAGCGGACTTGAACTTCTAAACAGAAGATATGCAACTGATGACAACACCAGCAGCGAGGTAAGCCCGATTATCATCACTTCGCATAATGCGGAAGCCAATGCCATTAACAAAGAGAAACTGGATGAACTGCCTGGTACAGCCTATACTTTTGAAGGTGAGGTAAGTGGAGAATTCCGGGACCTGGGCCTGCAGGCCGAACAAAGTCTGACACTTAAAGAAGGCGCGCAGATTATGTTTATTAAAAACGATACCGGCGAAAACCGCAAGTTCTATAACGGAAAAATTGGCAAGATAAAATCCGTGACAGATGGCGAAATTTATATCTCTTTTCCAAACGAGGAAGACTTATTATTGGAAAAAACCTCCTGGCAGTCCTTCGAGTATAAAACAGATGCAGAGGAAGCAATTGTACAGCAACAGGTAGGGGAATTTTCTCAGTACCCGATTAAACTGGCCTGGGCGGTAACCATTCACAAAAGCCAGGGGTTAACATTCGACAGTGCCATTATTGATGCCGGAAAATCATTTGTAGCCGGACAAGTTTACGTAGCCTTAAGCAGGGTAAGGACATTAAATGGCTTAATTTTGAAGTCGAAGATCAGTACCGACAGCCTAAGGTCAAATACAGAAGTGATCAATTACATGAAACCGGTGAAAGAAGAAGAACTGGATAATATTCTGATTGCCGGGCAAGAGAGTTTTATTCTTCAGCTGGTGCTGAATCACTTCTCGTTCAGTCGTATTTTTACCGGATTGGAAACCATGGCCTCAAACCCTGAGGTAGTCAAGGCAGTACTTCCTGAATTTAAAACCTTGCTGGTCCAGCTCAATAAATCGGTTACCGACCTCCTGGGCTTATCAGAGCGTTTCCAGAGCCAGGTAAAACAGCTGCATCAGCAAAATGGATTTAAAGATCAACAAGCGCTTCAGGCCAGAATTGAATCGGCCTTAACCTATTTTACGAAAGAGTTAAATCTGCAGCTCATCAATCAGCTCAATAAAAACATCAGGGTAAAACCTAAAAACAAGACCCAGCAACAATTGCAGCACCTGATGCAAAAATACAGACAGGTGATAGAAAACAGAATCGCCCTGATGCAATATGCCGCGGGCTTGTTGAAAGAACCAATTGAAGCTAAAGCCTATACCGACTGGATCAGCAAACATAAGGTACAAAAACAAACAAAACCCGGATCTTCAGCTGCAGAACAACCAACGGTCAACCTTCAACTGTTTTAAAACACATCGGTAGTCCAAAAACAAAGGCTCCATTCCATTTGTTGCTCCTTTTGGGCGCAGCTTCGGTCAGGGTCTAGATATAACAGCTACCTGTTACGCTGGTCCTGTCACTTAACCGCTTCTTTTTGCCTGGTCAAATAATAAATAGGAATGCCGATCAGCACGATAATCAATCCCGGCCATGTAAATTGTGGTTTAAACCAGATCAACAGCAAGCAGAAACTGATACCCAAAATGATATATAAGGCTGGCAATAATGGGTATCCAAATGCTTTATAAGGACGTTCAGCATCAGGTAATCTCTTCCGAAGAATAAAAATCCCCCCGATAGTAAGTACATAAAATATAACTACCACAAAGGAGATCATATCGAGCAGATCGCCATATTTACCACTGAGACAAAGAATTGCGGCAACTACAAATTGTGCCCAAAGCGCCCATTGCGGAACACCATGTTTATTTAATTTCCCCGCACTTTTAAAGAACAAACCGTCCTGTGCCATGGTATAATAAACCCTTGATCCGGCTAGTATAAGGCCGTTGTTACAGCCAAAGGTCGAGATCATGATCATCACGGCAATCAGGGCAGTACCTATACCGCCAAAAATAACCGTAGAAGCAGTTACCGCTACCCTATCCTTAGCTGCATGGGCAATCTCATCCATAGGTAATACAGCAAGATAAACCAGATTGGCAGCCACATAGATAGTAGTTACAATAAGGGTACCCAAAAACAGACTAAGACCTATATTTCTTTTAGGGTTTTTCATTTCACCGGCAATAAAGGTTACATTGTTCCAGGCATCACTACTAAAAACAGAGCCTACCATAGCAGCAGCAATACCACCCAATAAAGCCGTTCCAGCAATTGGCGTTACACTAAATCCAGCAGCCGGATTACAGCTGTCGACCAGTGCTGCTTTTGTGGCCATCCAGGTATTGGCCCAGTTGGCATGCCATACATCGGGTTTACACATCACAATACCTGCAATGATTAGCCCAAAAAGCGCAAGTAATTTGGTAGAAGTAAAAATATTCTGGATCCACTTCCCTCCTTTTACCCCGCGGGTATTGGAATAAGTAAGCAAGGCTATAATAGCGATAGACATGATCTGTGCAGAACTCACCGAAAAATAGGTTGGCTGGTTGCAGGCATCAAGCCCGGTCTGTATTTGCAGCAGTTTATTGTCCTCACTCAATGCCGGAATCAGGTAAGCTGCAAATTTGGAGAAAGCCACCCCAACCGCAGCAATGGTACCTGTTTGTATAACAGCAAAAAAACTCCAACCATATAAAAAGGCGATCAGCTTGTTATAAGCTTCTTTAAGATAAACATACTGGCCACCAGCTTTGGGATACATTCCACTCAACTCTCCGTAACTGATAGCGGCTGTCATGGTCATCAGCCCGGTAATTACCCACACGGCTATCAGCCATCCGGCACTGCCCACATTACGGGTAATATCGGCACTTACAATAAATATCCCCGAGCCGATCATCGATCCAACGACCAGCATTGTACCATCTAAAAGGCCAAGCTCCCGCTTAAAAGAGTCACCCTGATTTTCTTTCTCCATTGTTTTTGTTTGGTTTGGTTAATCTAAGATATTTAAAAAACAGTATCGAAAGGTAAAACCAGTATTTTTTTCTGCTTTTACTTTGGCAGCAACCTTTAAATATACAGCGATACCATTTGTTTCCAGTACCTTGGCCTGTGCGCATTGTCTTCCCATTGATGAAACTGGTTTGGAATGCCCTTTTGATGCAACAAACTGCTAAATTCGCAGTTGCCCTGCAAAAATGGATCGGTTTGGCCCACGGCAAGTATTACTTCCAATTGATGCAGCGCTTGCAGAATGGTGCGATCTGTTAAGTTAGAAAGGTATTGACCAGGCATGTTAAAATAAATAGCTTCATTGCGGCATCCATCAAACAGGTCTTTAAAATCGCCGGGGCTGGAGGTAAGATCATACCGTCCACTCATGCCCACCGCCTTTTTAAACAGCCAGGGATATTTCATGGCCAGGTTTATGGCATGATAGGCGCCCATACTACAGCCGGCAGTTTCCAGACATCCCGAGTTGTTTTTTGCAGAGATAAATGGGATTACCTCATTTAAAATATACTGTTCATATTGTAAATGACGATCAATCCGACCATAGGGATGCAGCTGTTCATTGTACAAACTCTCGGCATCAATACTATCTACACAAAATAGCTGAACCTCGCCGGCCTCAATCTTGGTTCGCATGGCCTCAACTATGCCCCAATTTTCATAATCATAAAAACGGGCCGCCCGGGTTGGGAAAAACAACACTGCCCTTCCGACATGGCCAAATATCAAAAGCTCCATGTCGCGCTGCAAACTTTTACTATACCATTTATGATATGCTCTGTTCATTTACGTATGTACTTACGCAGAGAAATATCAAGGTTCTATATTACCTGGGGATTAAAAATTGATTAATAATATTACCCCAAAGCTGATAGCCCTTTTCGCTTAAGTGAAGCTGGTCATGGGTAAAATAAGCGGGTTCCGGACAGCCCGATTTATCCAGCATTTTTTTAAACACATCAATAAAAGTCCAATTGTTGCTCAGTTTGATAATCTCACTTTCTATCAGGTTATTGGTATACCTAAACTGATCGGCCTTATGCCATCGACTTATGCTGGGTTTTAAGGAAACAAAATAACAAGGTATGTCGCCAAATCGATTGGCAATTTTCACCATCAATTGCTGAAAAAAAATAAAAATCTCTTCGGGGTGCCGCCCATCTCCCAGGTCGTTGTCGCCGGCATACACAATCAGGGCTTTGGGGTTGTAATGCATCATAATCCTTTCAAAAAACCATACACAGGCTGCAAGGGTAGATCCGCCGAACCCAAGGTTTACTACTTTCGATTCTTTGAAATCATCGCCCAAATTATGCCACAGACGTATGGACGAGCTTCCGTAAAAAATCAGGTCCGGGTCACGCCCCGTTACCAACCGCTCCTTTTCAAGTCGCTTTACTTCATTTTCATACCAATACATGCTTCCTTATCTGTAAAGCTAAAGGTAATCAGATCATCGCTAATAGCAGGCCATCTCTATATTAAGTTTTAACCCCTCTACACACTTATTTAAGAAATTTGCTAACATATAGTTAATACGCGGACGACATCTGAAATGCTGATATCACTTCATCACGAAATCACAAATTATCAACATATGTAGAAAAACGACAAATAAAAACGGCCTTTTTAACTCACCAATGCCTATAACGAAATATTTTTTAAAAAGCGTAGCAATCAATTGATTAAAAATTTGTTAATTACGTTTACACCATTATTTTTGTTGTAAGCCCGATTGTGATAAAACACATTAAAGAACCACCGCTTATTGCAAAAAGGAGAACCAAACAAACGAATTAATCAACCTAAAACGAGAAGAATTAAAGTATGGAGTTTTTACAAAACAATTTAATTTATCTGATCCCTGCAATGGGCTTAATTGGCATTCTGGTAATGGCCATTAAAAGTGCCTGGGTAAACAAACAGGATGCAGGAGAAAAGAACATGCAGGAGCTTGCCGGATACATTGCAGATGGGGCTATGGCCTTTTTAAAGGCCGAATGGAGAGTACTGAGTATCTTTGTGGTATTTACAGCGGCTTTGCTGGCCTATTCAGGAACTATACACGAAGTAAATGGTATAGTCTTACATTCCAGCTGGATTATTGCCGTAGCCTTTATCATTGGTGCAGTTTTTTCTGCAACAGCAGGATATATTGGCATGAAAGCCGCTACAAAAGCAAACGTCCGTACTACACAAGCTGCCAGAACAAGCTTAAAACAAGCATTAAAAGTATCTTTTACCGGTGGAACGGTAATGGGCTTAGGCGTTGCCGGCCTTGCCATTTTAGGTTTAGGTGGTTTGTTTATTGTTTTTCTGAACATATTTAACGTGGTTGACGCCAACAGCACAGAAATGAAAACGGCCATTGAAGTATTGACCGGCTTTTCACTGGGTGCAGAATCTATTGCCTTATTTGCACGTGTCGGTGGCGGTATTTATACCAAGGCTGCCGATGTAGGCGCCGATTTAGTGGGTAAAGTTGAAGCGGGCATCCCTGAGGATGACGTACGTAACCCGGCTACCATTGCCGATAACGTGGGCGACAATGTGGGCGATGTTGCCGGTATGGGTGCCGATTTATTTGGCTCCTATGTGGCCACTATCCTTGCTACCATGGTATTGGGACAGGAAATTGTGGTTGAAAAAATAAACGGCGTTGCGGCCGACAACCTGAACGGTTTCTCTCCGGTATTGTTACCAATGGTAATTTGCGGATTGGGCATTATATTTTCTATTATAGGCACCTGGTTTGTTCGCATCAAAGGCGAAAATTCAAACGTGCAAAACGCATTGAACCTGGGCAACTGGGGATCAATTGTCATCACTGCTATTGCATCTTATTTTGTGGTTACCGCTATGTTGCCAGCGCATTTACACCTGCGCGGTGTCAGCTTTAGCAATATGGATGTTTTTTATGCCATCATTGTAGGCTTAGTAGTGGGTACCTTAATGAGTATCATTACCGAATATTATACCGCTATGGGCAAAGGCCCTGTGAATTCAATTATTCAACAATCGGGAACCGGTCATGCCACCAATATCATCGGAGGTTTGTCGGTAGGTATGAAATCAACTGTAGTACCTATTCTGGTTTTGGCTGGTGGAATCATTTTCTCGTATGCCTTTGCGGGCTTATACGGAGTGGCTATTGCTGCTGCCGGAATGATGGCCACTACAGCCATGCAATTAGCGATTGATGCCTTTGGCCCAATTGCTGATAATGCCGGCGGTATTGCCGAGATGAGCCAACTGCCTCCCGAGGTACGCGAACGTACCGACAATCTTGACGCTGTTGGAAACACGACTGCGGCAACAGGTAAAGGTTTTGCCATCGCCTCTGCAGCTTTAACTTCACTGGCTTTATTTGCTGCATTTGTGGGAGTAGCAGGTATTTCGGCCATCGACATTTATAAAGCACCTGTTTTGGCTGGCCTATTTGTAGGCGCCATGATTCCTTTCATCTTCTCAGCTTTGTGTATTGCGGCTGTAGGTAAAGCAGCTATGGATATGGTACAGGAAGTTCGCCGTCAATTCCGCGAAATCCCTGGGATTATGGAGTACAAAGCGAAACCTGAGTATGAAAAATGCGTAGCGATATCCACCAAAGCCTCTATTCGCGAAATGATGCTACCAGGTGCAATTGCGTTATTGGTACCTATCATTGTTGGTTTTGGATTTAAAGGCGTATTTCCTTCCGTAAGCTCGGCCGAGATACTGGGCGGCTTGCTTGCCGGTGTTACCGTATCGGGCGTGCTGATGGGAATTTTCCAATCAAATGCCGGTGGTGCATGGGACAATGCCAAAAAATCGTTTGAAAAAGGGGTTGAGATCAATGGCGAAATGCATTACAAAAAATCGGAGCCGCATAAGGCTTCTGTAACTGGTGATACCGTTGGTGATCCTTTCAAAGATACTTCGGGCCCATCAATGAATATCCTGATTAAACTGATGTCTATCGTTTCGCTGGTCATTGCACCATATATTTCAGTGGGTGTTTCGGCTGATAAAGCAAAGGTGAAACCACAGCCTAAGAAAATAGAACTGGTAGCTAAGACAGGCATTAAAGCCATCGTTACACGTCACTAGTTTAAATACTGTTTAAAAATAAAAGGGATTTCTAAAAAGAATCCCTTTTATTTTTAGATATATTTTATTTAGGTTTGACACTAATATGATAAAGTCAAAAATATCATAGCAGCTAAAAAAAAGAACATTTAAATTAAGCAGCACCATAAAAACTAACTTATTAAACTAAACCACAAATTATGAATTTTAGAAAGTCGATTGACTTACTCACCAGGGAAGCAGCAGAAAGCGGTGAGGGAACCCTAAAAAGAACACTTGGGCCGGTAAATCTGGTAGCCCTGGGTATTGGCGCCATTATTGGTGCCGGTCTTTTCTCCATTACCGGTTCGGCGGCAGCAAATAACGCTGGTCCGGCCATTACCATTTCCTTTGTTATCGCAGCCCTTGGCTGTGGGTTTGCAGGATTATGTTATGCCGAATTTGCATCCATGATACCTGTAGCCGGTAGTGCCTACACCTATTCGTATGCCACCATGGGCGAGTTTGTGGCCTGGGTTATCGGTTGGGATTTGGTGCTGGAATATGCCTTAGGTGCGGCCACTGTATCCATCAGCTGGAGCCGGTACCTGGTCAAGTTTCTGGCTTATTACGATATTCATCTGCCTGCACAGGTAACGATGTCGCCGTTTGAACATGCAACTTTATTGGACGGAACAGTGGTTTCAGGTATGTTTAACTTACCAGCGGTATTCATCATCATCATCATGTCTTTTGTACTGATCAGAGGAACCAGCGAATCTGCTTTTGTAAACGGCCTTATTGTAGCCATTAAAGTGGTTATTGTATTTATCTTTATATTCCTGGGATGGAAATATATCAATGCTGATAACTATTCACCTTATTTCATTCCAGGTGATAAACCAGGACACGAGAGTGTGTTTACGCATGGATGGGGAGGTGTAATACGAGCAGCCGGAATTGTCTTTTTTGCTTATATCGGTTTTGATGCGGTATCTACTGCAGCTCAGGAAGCGAAAAATCCTAAAAAGGATATGCCTATCGGTATTTTACTTTCCTTATTTATCTGTACCATTTTGTATATCCTTTTTGCACATGTCATGACAGGCGTAGCCAATTACGACATGTTTAAAGGTCAGGATGGTATTGCTCCGGTAGCAGTAGCAATTGACAATATGGGTCTTAAAAATGCTGCAGGTGTAGTTACGCCAGCTTACCCATGGTTAAACAAATTGATTATCCTTGCCATTTTGGGTGGTTATGCATCAGTAATCCTGGTGATGTTACTGGGTCAGTCGAGGGTATTTTTCTCGATGAGTAAAGATGGTTTATTGCCTAAAGTTTTCTCAAAAGTACACCACAAATACAGCACTCCAGCAAAAAGTAATTTATTGTTTATGGTGTTTGTAAGTTTATTTGCGGCCTTTGTACCTGCCACGGTAGTGGGCGAGATGACCAGTATTGGTACATTGCTTGCCTTTATCCTTGTATGTATTGGGGTAGTAATTTTAAGAAAACAGATGCCTGAATTACCGAGAGCCTTTAAAGTGCCAATGGTGCCATTGATCCCGATATTGGGTGTTGTGGTTTGTTTGGGCATGATGGTATTTTTACCATTGGATACCTGGGTACGTTTATTGGTATGGATGATTATCGGTGTCAACGTATACCTGTTCTATGGCATGAAAAACAGCTTATTATCTGATAACCTGCAGGCAACATTAATTAAAAGCACTAAAACAGTTTCCTATATAGGCCTCCTTTTAGCAGTTTTGCTGGTAATAGTAGCCATTATTCACCATCACATTACTGATGGTGCCGATACAGGCCTGTATTACTTCTCTTTAGTTTTTGCTGCAGCCCATTTGTTGTTGTACATTTATAAAGTAGCAACTGCAGGTAGCGTACAAGCCAAATAAAGCAAAAAGGGTTTAAACCAAAAATATCCAAAAATAAAAAAGCCTCTGTATTTAAAATACAGAGGCTTTTTATGTGACCTTCCTTTCAGTCGACGCTTAAAATGCGGCATTGCTGAGGCGAAGCTCTTCTGAATACACCCCATTGTCCAGCAGAATAGATTTTACCATATCTGCGCAGGGAACAGAAGAGATTACCTTTAATATTTTATCTTCAAATGAAAACAACCAATTTTTCTCTCCAAACAAAAGATTGAAAACCGGTTTAACAGCGATCATATCGATTCTGCTTTTTACTGACGTTTTGAAGATAACCATGCCCATAGCCTTTTAAATTATACACCAAAGATGCCTTCTATAACCGAATTTATAAAGGCCTTTAAGGTCAGAATAAACAATTCTTCGGTGAACGGCAAAAAATGATCGGTAAAAAATCCTACTACATTGCGTCCAACACGCACTACATTGGCGCCTAATCACGCACCACCTATCCCGCCATATTTCATAAAAAATCACCTTCTTAGAGAAGACATAGGAACCATTTGCGCCCCTTCCGGCGCAACTTGTTCCAGTCTTCGAAAAGAATGGTTATTTTTTTCCGTTACTTTGTGAAATAAATCTAAAGCCATGGAATTCAATTTCAGTCAAATCCTCTCTACCTCGATGATACTCTTTGCCATCATTGATATTTTGGGAGCTATTCCTATTGTAATAGAGCTCAGAAAAAAGGCCGGACATATACAGTCCGAAAAGGCTACAATAGTGGCGACTGTTCTGATGATCATCTTTCTATTTGCCGGCGAGACTTTATTAAAAGTGATTGGATTGGATGTGGCTTCTTTCGCCATTGCGGGTTCAATGGTTATCTTTTTCATCGCTATGGAGATGGTGTTGGGCCTGACCATTTTTAAAGAAGGAGATGCGCCCGAAACCGTATCCATTGTACCCCTTGCTTTCCCGCTGATTGCAGGAGCAGGTACCATGACCACCTTATTGTCCCTGAAAACAGAATACGCCACGCAAAACATCATTGTAGGTATCCTGATCAATATGATGTTTGTGTATTTTGTTTTGAAAAATACCGAACGACTGGAGAAGCTTTTTGGCAAATCGGGACTGAATGCATTGCGTAAAGCTTTTGGAATTATCCTACTGGCCATTGCCATCAAGCTATTCAGAAACAACACCGGACTTTAATTTTTCAGGCCGTTTTAGGGTCAAAAATACAGCCTACAGCAAACAGCTGAAGCATTCATCTTATCCACCCGGATGCGACTACCTTGATTGCGGTTTTTCCGAAGGAAAGACGAACCAAAGACGAAGCATACTATACTCGGGTACGGCGTTGCCAACCGCCCTGATTTTGTGGCAGTACCAGTCCTTTTAAAAACTATTTTTTATGTGTTACTCATTTCCAACTCCAGGCGGGGTTGGGTATCGACTACTAACTTTAAATGTAAGCAATTATCTAACCAATACAAACATTAAAACAGATTGGCCACAAGAGAGACTAAGCTGTTTTAATTAACCGGGCAACAAACATGGTATCTGCCTTATGTCCATAGCCTTTTATCAGCTCCATTTTCTCGAGCTTCAAAGGCAGGTTTTCCAGCAGATAAGCAATTACATCTTCATTTTCCTGTTTAAATACCGAACAGGTAATGTAAATCAGCGGTTTATCTTCTTTCAGGTATTTTACAACATTAGAAGCTATAGTTTGCTGCAATTTTGAAAAATAGCCAATTTTATGCTGTTCAAAATAATATAGCATTTCGGGCGTCCGGCCCCAGGTACCCGATCCTGAACATGGTGCATCCAATATGATTCCGTCAAATTCATAATGGTACAGATCCTGATCGTTATTCTGAAGCAGGTCTAATACCTTTTTCTGATATTTTTTCAAACCCGCTGCACTGAAGCGCTCATCAAGGTTACTTAAGCTATTTTCTCTGACATCACTAACCAATAGCTCTACCTTAGGCTCCAGATCGTGCAACAGCAAGGATTTCCCACCCGATGCAGCGCAGCAATCCCACCATTTATCCCATTGCCGGGGTTGAAAAAACGCACCTGTTTGTTGTGAAGAAAGATCTTGCACCTGGTAAAACGGTTGGCTTTCCAGCACCTGATCAAGCTTGGTACCGTTAGACACTGCAATGGTATGCTCAGCAATCTTCTCAAAAGGCACCGCTGCATTGTTCAAGGCTTCTTCTATTTGATTTACCTGGCCTTTGTTAATCCTTATAAAAAGATCGGGTTGCGTAAAAAAAGATTGAAAGAAAGCTGGTTTATCAATAGATTCAGAAAGTGCTTCATGACAGCTAAATACATCAGACAGCTGGAAGTCGGGATAGGCCGACTGAACAAGTGCCAGCTTTTCGGGCACAGAAAGTCCGGTTTTTTCGGCCAGATCGGGTAAATAAGTAGTGATTACCAAACTTGGGCTTTGGTTGCACAGAAAATCGGCAACCGCCAGTCTGGTATTTCTGTCCATGTCAAACAGTGCCATTCCCAATCGGAAAAAGCTATAGATATAGCGGGATGCCCAGCGCCTGTCGGATGAGCCCATTTGCCTGTTCTTCTTAAAATAAACAAATAAAAAGCGGTGCAAAGGCGTGGTGCCATCGTAACTGTTAAAGATCTGTTCAAATGCCCTGATCTGATGTTCTACTCTCATTCTACAATATTTAAGGCAAAGTTTTGATAACGCAACAGCATCAACCTGGTATTGATGTAGCCTAGCGATGGATTGTGCGTGAACTGAAAAGAATTATGAAGCCCCTTATAGTTTTCGCTAGTCAGGTGTTTCAGGTAATCTTCGCCATACTTAGCCAGCAATCGGCCAAAGTAGTAACCAATATCAAATCCTTTAAAGGCATATTCTCCAGGTTCGAAATTAAACAGCAATCTGTATTTTTTAATAAAACTGTTCACCTCCGGCCGTTTATAATCAACTTTGTAAGAAGAAGATACGATGGTATTTAGAGCCTGCAGCTGTTCTACATTATACCCTTGTTTCACCCAGTCGGGATGTCCAAACAGGGAAATATTAAAACCTGCCTTTTTTATTTTTATCAGCTTATCCAAAGTAGGTATGACAAACTTTTTGTCGGACGAACTCACCATCACCACATACTGTTTTCCGCGTTGCATTTTAGTTTCCATGGTAAAAACAGAAGCGTATTCCTGAAATACAAAAGCCTTTTTTGCTTGCGCAAAATAGCTACGCAAAGGGCTCGCCAACACTTCATCGGCTGCCCCTTTGGGATTGATCAATACCACAATGGTATTTGCCGGATTGTAATTACGATTGATGTAAGCCCCTATTTTTTGGGCATGAAGATCAATGTTATTGACAATAGATATGAGGTTAGGATTGACAAATTCCGACGGCTGAGACGCTGCCAGTGGGTTTACCACAGGTATTTTTCTGGAAATAGAATAATTGGTTATATATTTTAAGCCTTCCGGAAATACAGGACCTACAATGAGGTCGCTGCCCAGTAGTCCGCCATTGTCAATCAGCGCAGCAATTTGTGTATTGTTGTCCTGGGTATCGTAAACCTTCAGTTTAAAATCCTGACCTGCGGCAGCGGCAGAGTCGACCCCCAACTTAAATCCCTGATAAAAATCAATAGCCATAGCGGCCTTTTCTACATCTGCTTTTGTGGCAGTCTTGAGTTTAATTTCATCCAAGCGGAAAGGAGCAAGCAAAGAAATAGTAGCCTGCTTCAATTTAGGAGCAGGCTTTTCTACTTTTTCAACTTCTTTTGGTGGCTCGGGCTTTTTACTTTCGGGCCTTATTTTTGGAGAACAGGCCGACAACACCAAAGCCGAAAGTATAATGATCCAATACTTATTCCCACTCAATTGTGGCTGGTGGTTTTGAGCTAATATCATATACAACGCGGTTAATTCCTTTTACTTTGTTAATTATTTCATTAGAAATTTTAGCGAGTACGTTGTATGGCAGATGGCACCAGTCGGCAGTCATTCCATCAACAGACTCAACCGCACGAAGGGCAATTGCATTTTCATAGGTACGCTCGTCACCCATTACACCTACCGACTGAACAGGAAGGAAAATTGCTCCTGCCTGCCATACTTTATCGTATAAACCGGCTTCTTTGAGATTATTGATATAAATGGCATCTGCCTCCTGAAGGATGGCGACTTTCTCGGCAGTTACTTCACCCAAAATCCTGATGGCCAAACCTGGTCCAGGGAAAGGGTGACGTCCGATGATAAAGTGCTCCAGTCCTAAAGACGTTCCTACTCTTCTTACTTCGTCCTTAAATAAAGTATTTAATGGCTCTACTACCTTTAATTTCATGAAATCAGGTAAACCACCGACATTATGGTGCGATTTGATGGTAGCAGATGGACCTTTTACCGAAACAGACTCAATGATATCCGGATAAATGGTACCCTGGGCCAACCATTTTACATCCTGTACCTGGTGCGCCTCATCATCAAATACTTCGATAAATACGCGACCAATAGCTTTACGTTTCAGTTCCGGATCGGAAACCCCAGCCAACTGGCTCAGGAAACGTTCCTTGGCATCCACACCTTTGATGTTTAGCCCCAGGTGTTTGTATTGTTCCAGTACAGCGGCGTACTCATCTTTTCTCAATAAACCGTTGTCTACAAAAATACAGTGCAGGTTGGCACCTATGGCTTTGTGCAATAAAATTGCGGCCACACTCGAATCTACCCCACCTGAAAGTGCCAGAACAACTTTATCGTCGCCCAGTTTTTCTTTTAAGCTGGCAATGGTTGTTTCCACAAAAGCATCTGGTGTCCACTCCTGTTTACATCCGCAAATGTCAACCAGAAAATTTTCCAGCAATTGCTTACCATCTGTACTGTGTGTCACCTCCGGGTGAAACTGGATGGCATAGGTATTCGTATCTTTAACATGGTAGGCAGCTACTTTTACACTATCCGTGCTGGCAATCAGTTCAAAGTTTGCCGGGATTTTGGTAATGGTATCACCGTGTGACATCCACACTTGTGAGCCTACATTGATATTTTTAAATAATTTATTTTCGGCGACAACAAAACTAAGGTTGGCGCGGCCGTATTCTCTGGTTGATGAAGCCTGTACTTCTCCACCGGAATGCTGGGCTATATATTGAGCTCCGTAACACACCGCCAACATGGGGTGGTTCTCAAACTTTTTAAGGTCTACCTGTGGTGCATCTTCCTGACGGACAGAATATGGACTACCTGAAAGAATGATACCTTTAACGTCTGAAGTGATTTCAGGAATGTTGTTAAATGGATGAATTTCGCAATAAACGTTTAACTCGCGTACCCTACGGGCAATTAACTGTGTATATTGGGATCCAAAATCGAGAATAATGATTTTTTCTAGCATGGCCAAAGTTAAGAAAACTTCATTACTTCTACGCCGAATCTTTGAAGAAAATCAACACCTTCGTCGCTGGGCAGACCTTTGTAAGCAGCATAAGAATCTTTATAGTAAACAACTTTTATCCCCGAAGATAAGATCAGGCGGGCACAGGCAATACAGGGCGACAAAGTGGTATACAAAGTTGAGCCTTCTATTTTCGAACCATTTTTGAGCCCGTATAGAATCGCATTTTCTTCGGCATGTAAGGCCAGTGAGCAGCTGCCTTTCGAATCCCGGGCACAACCTGCCTCCGCCCATTCTTCATCACAATTGTGTGTACCGGCCGGCGGGCCATTGTAGCCGATAGAGATAATACGGGTGTCTTTTGTCAATACTGCGCCAACCTGGGCACGAACGCAATGCGATCGTCCGGCAAGATCGGAGGCCAGATTCATAAAAATATGATTGAAACTTGGTTTTACTGTCATACTATGCCTTGCCCTACAGCAATTTTTTAAAAACAGCAGAGGGGGTTATTTTGTAGTTATATGAAAAGGTATTTTTTTTGGGACTAATTTATGTTTAAAATTGCATATTAGCACAATATATAACGTTAGGTGAATGTTTGAAGCAATATTACAAGGGATAGGTGCAGGGATTTTATTTTCTTTTTTAACAGGACCGGTGTTCTTTTCAATGATTAAAACCAGCATTGAAAAGGGATTTAAGGCAGGTTTTTCACTCGCAATCGGCGTCATTTTAAGTGACATCATCTTTATCAGCTTAACCATTTTCAGCTCGCAGTACGTAAATTATAAATCGGAATATTTTGAATACATAGGCCTTGTTGGGGGCCTTTTTTTATTAGGAGTGGGTTTGTACTACCTGTTTAATACAGTTAAAGTGAACTACGATATTGCCGAAATTGCCAAAGTAAAAAAACGGGGCTATGTACTGAAAGGTTTTTTAATGTGCCTTTTATCGCCTACCACCCTGATGTTTTGGGTAATGGTTGGTGGTATCATCTCGGTACAACTGCATTACGATATGGCCGAAAAAATAGCCTTCTTTATTGTAGCCATGATTACCCAGCTCACTGTAGATGGTTTTAAAACTTACTACGCGGCTAAGCTGAGGTACAGAATCAAAGAAAAAACCATTCAAAACCTAAACAGAATTGCCGGAGCTGTAATACTCATTTTTGCCATCAGACTGTTTATTGAAGTGGTGTTGAAGTTTTACAAATAGTTGTCAAAATAAGCCGTTCTGTTCTCAGGCTGGAAAAAATGGCGCTGAAGGGCGCCAATTATTCCTATGCCTGTTCACAGAAGGCATATTTTGTATTATCAATGCAAGTGTATCACTAAAGCGAAGAAGTTGGCTGTTCTTTGTGAAAAGGCATGTTTTGGATCATCAATGCAAGTGTATCACCAAAGTGAAGAAGTTGGCTGTTCTTTGTGAAAAGGCATGTTTTGGATCATCAATGCAAGTGTATCACCAAAGCGAAGAAGTTGGCTGTTCTTTGTGAAAAGGCATGTTTTGGATCATCAATGCAAGTGTATCACCAAAGCGAAGAAGTTGGCTGTTCTTTGTGAAAAGGCATATTTTGGATCATCAATGCAAGTGTATCACCAAAGCGAAGAAGTTGGCTGTTCTGTCAGGGCATAGGTTTATATCTTGCTAAATCGCCGACATGAGGCCTTGCAGGTTTCCTGACAGTCCGGATTTTTTGATGAATTTGATGAGTACTGCCGCGGGAATGGTCAGACTGCTGGTACGACTAACGCGGGCGATATTGATCCCGTAAAAATTTCCGTCGATATCATATAGGGGTCCACCGCATTCGGCAGGTTTCAGCTGTCCGTCATGCACCAATACCTGGCTAAATCCGTCTCTTCTTTCACTACGTCCGTCGGTAAAGCGATAAGCGATATGTCTTTCGTTCAATCTCCGGGGCTTTAATACAATTCGTTTGCTATAGGAAATTCCCGACCGGATAAATTGCAGATCAAGGGTATCTTCGGCACTATGTTTTGAAATTTCTTTGCTCAGGTCTTCCATTTTCAAAACAGGTTTACCGTTAAAGCTGCTCAGTTCATCTCCTATTTCAAGCGCAGCTGTACTGGCCGGACTACGCGGCTGAACCATAGATATAACGACTTTGCCATCTTTTAAGCTGGTATTCACACCCATGTAGGCCGATGTCGGTCCCTTGGCTATTGCAAATTGCGTATTGCCCAATACACTAACCACACCGGTGCGATCAGGCTTCGGCGAAATCAGGAGTTTGCCCAACTTTGCAAAGCTTACCGAATCCTGGGTAACAGCCTTGAGCGCTACACCGTTGTTGATCCTTTCCGGAAGCTGCAATAAAATCAGATCATTGTCTTCATCACGTCTCAACACTTTTGCCACGATTGCAGTACCTGGTTTCAGCTCAACTACAGGATCGGCCCCCACCATAGAACTTTTGCTGAGCAAAAAACTCCGCTCCTTTAAAATCCCTTCAGGCACCATTCCTTTTAAATCGATCAATGTCCCCAGTATAGTTATTTCAGCACCTTTAATCTGGCTCCTGATCTGCACTACATTTTTGCCCAGCTTAGCGACCTGGGGCTTTAAATTCTCCTCCAGATTTTTTATCTCCGGTTGAACTTTCAATTCAGCAAGCAAAGGGTCGGTCACAAAATCATCTGCCACAGGCAAAGAAACAATACTGGCAGGCCTGATCAGCATAGTCCAGTACTTCCGGTACAGATCAACCGGGATTTCAAAGTTGTCTTCAGGAGAGAGGTTTATTTTGCTATGCAGACCAATTACCCGTCCTTTCATATCAAACACCGGACCTCCCGAATCGCCAGGCTCCATCAAACAGGTCGACCGTATAAAACCCTCACTGGTCTCCGTTTCGGCCACATACCCCAGTCTTATGGTAGGTGTTTTAGCCGCCAGGGTTCCGGGATAAGCGATGCTAATGCAGGGCATATCCTTTTTTAAAGAGGACGACCAGCCCATCGCTGCATATGGCCAGGTCCCCTTTTCCTCAATTTTCATTACCGCAGCATCATTTGACGGAATTCGGCCCAGACCAATTGCCCTGAACTTCCTGCCATCGGGAAAAGTAACCTGATACAAGCTATTGGGTTTTACAGCATGTGCTGCCGAAAGAACATAACCGGCAGTATCCACAACCACACCACTAAAAGAGCCCCCTACCGCTTTCTTCATGATAGAATCATAAGGGGTAATGTAAACAGCCGCCTGGTACACCTGCTGAATTACTTTTTGAACCTCCTTTTCCAATCCTTTAATGCCCGCAGGCACTGTCTGCGAAAATGCAAATACACTAAATTGTAATGAAATGAATAAAAACAAAAGCTTTTTCATGAGTTGTTAGTCTGGTTTAAATTTGATATCCCGAAAAGACACTCCATAATGACCCATACAACAACCTGAGGTTTAAATCTGTTCCGTAATATTTTAATTACGCAGCAACAGCAGAAAAACAAACAACTTGATTGAAGCACACAGAGAATCCAGTTACTTAAACCCACAAAACAAAACTGGTTATAAAAAAAGGTTGTATCATAATGATACAACCTTATATTCTATTTGAAAGTAAAAATGCTTAAGCGAGTACTATAGCTTTTTTACCTAGTAAGCTCTTTGATTATTCCCTTCTTTCCAGTTTACAAAAGCTTTATTCACGACTTTGTTCCCTCCCGGAGTTGGGTAGTTACCAGAAAAATACCAGTCGCCACTATGTTCAGGACAAGCAACGTGCAGGTTATCCAATGTCTGATAAATCACTTCAACTTCAGCAACAGTATTGGCCGGGGTAATGATCTTTGCAATCTGAGCAGAAATTTCTTCCTGTGTAAACGGTCTGTAAATATCCTTAACATGGTTTACAATCTGCTCTTTAGGCAATAACAACGAAGCTTTACATTTTTGATAAACTTCCTCAATTACATTTTCCATACCACGGGCTTTCAGCAATTGTATAGCTGCTTCAAAAGCCACAAATTGTCCCATTTTGGACATATCAATACCATAACAATCCGGATAACGGATTTGTGGAGCCGAAGAAACAATGATGATTTTTTTAGGGTGTAGCCTGTCGATAATTTTAATGATACTTTGTTTTAAGGTAGTCCCTCTTACAATAGAATCATCAACAGCAACTAAAGTATCTGTATCGTTTTTGATCACGCCATAAGTCGTATCATAAACATGTGCTACCATATCGCCCCTATCAGCATCCTGAGTGATAAATGTTCTCAGCTTTACATCCTTAATGGCCAGTTTTTCAACTCTTGGGCGCATAGACAACAATTCGTCCAATTCTTCATCCGTCAATGCATCTTTACGGTGCAGTAAAGTTTCTTTTTGCACTTCCCGGATGTAAGCATGCAGACCATCTACCATTCCATAAAACGAAACCTCGGCTGTGTTAGGAATAAAAGAGAAAACGGTATTTTTTAAATCGGCACTTACAGCATCCAGTATCTGTTTGCAAAGCAATGCGCCTAATTTTTTTCTTTCTTTATAGATTTCGGCATCACTTCCTCTGGAGAAATAGATGCGTTCAAACGAACAAGCTCTTTTTTCCTGAGGCTCTCTAAACACTTCCTGAGTAACAGTTCCATCTTTTTTAACAATCAGTGCATGTCCCGGTTGTATTTCCTTCACATTTTTGAATTGAATGTTAAAGGCCGTTTGAATGGCTGGTCGTTCAGAAGCTGCGACAACAATTTCATCATCGGCATAATAATAAGCCGGACGTATCCCGGAAGGATCGCGAAGGATAAAAGCGTCGCCATTACCTACTATACCCGAAATGGTATATCCTCCATCCCAGTTTTTTGCAGAACGCTTTAATATCTTAGCGATATCAAGGTTCTCAGAAATTTTATGGGTTATGGCCACATTATCCAGACCTTCTTTTTTATACTCGTCAAACAGCTCCTGATTTTCATCATCCAGGAAATGACCTATTTTTTCGAGAACGGTCACTGTATCTGCTTTTTCTTTAGGGTGCTGCCCAAGTTCGTATAACTGCTCCAGTAGTTCATCTACATTGGTCATGTTGAAGTTACCGGCAATAACCAGGTTTCTGGTCATCCAGTTGTTCTGGCGTAGAAAAGGGTGGCAATTTTCGATGCTGTTTTTACCATGTGTACCATACCTTAAATGGCCCAGTAAAACCTCACCAATAAAACTCACATTTTGTTTCAACCACTCTGCATCCTGCATCAGCTCGGGGGTTTCATTCTGAATGTCTAAAAACTTACTCTGTACGTATCCAAATATATCTGCCACTGCATTCTGTGCCATCGAGCGGTATCTGCTGATGTAACGGTTACCCGGTTTCACATCCAGTTTAATGGTGGCTATCCCAGCGCCGTCTTGTCCACGGTTGTGCTGTTTTTCCATCAAAAGATAAAGTTTGTTTAGTCCGTAGAGTGCAGTACCGTATTTTTCCTGGTAGTATGAGAGCGGTTTTAAAAGGCGGATAAAGGCAATTCCGCATTCATGTTTTATCGAGTCACTCATTAGTGTGTGTGTTTTGAGCCGCAAATTTACCGTTAATAATGATCAGAACCTAGAAAGAAATGGAAAGATACCCTTAAGTACAAGTCAATCAGATGTAATTTTTACGTCAAAGCCCCCTAACGAGCCTTACAAGGCAGCTAAGACTTAGGCAGTACACGATACTTTTGCCCCTTCACCGTAGCAAACCTGCGCACGCCATTACCCTGTTCAGTTGTTTGTATCTTTTGGTTGTCGGAGCCATATACTTGCATACCACCTTCAAGTTGTACATAACAATCGGCCCCGGTTAGCGATACTATTTCGGCGTTGGTGAGTCTGCTATTTTTCCAGTTAAAATTCAGCTCAAAACCATTTCTTGCCCTGAGTCCTTTTACCGATCCGGCATCCCAGTCTTTACCCGATGGCAGCGCTGGCAGAAAGCGGATGATGGCATGCTGACCATGACTTTGCAACAACATTTCGGCAATAGCGGCCGTACCACCAAGGTTTCCATCAATTTGAAAAGGTGGGTGTGCACAAAAGAGATTGGCATAGGTCCCTGCACCATTAGTCATAGATATCTTACTTCCGGCTACGGCGGGTGCCAGCAATGCTCTAAACACCTTCCAGGCATGATCCCCATCTCCCAATCGCGCCCAGAAATTTACTTTCCATGCCCTCGACCAGCCGGTTCCTCCGTCGCCCCTTCGTACCAACGTTTTCCGGGCTGCATCTGCCAGCAATGGCGTAGTTAAATTGGTAATTTCATCAAACGGATACAATCCGTATAGGTGCGAAACATGACGATGATGTGGTTCCGCCTCATCATAGTCTCTTATCCATTCCTGTATCCCTTCAGTTTTTTTACTGATCTGATTGGGCGCAAGTCGGGCAATAATGTTTTGCAAACTATCGGTCCAGCTACGGTCCACCCCTAACAATTTTGCAGCCGTAATGGTGTTCCCTAGTAGTTCCCTGCCAATCTGCATATCCATGGTAGGCCCCATGGTAGTCTGCCCAACAAACCCATCCTCCGTTTTATAGGAATTTTCGGGCGAGTTGGAAGGAGCGGTCACCAACCATCCGGTAACCGGGTCTTTAATTAAGATATCGGTATAAAATTTCGCTGCCCCTTTAAGCACGGGATAGATTTCATGTAGAGTTTTGTTATTGGGCTGATACAAATAGTGCTGCCACAAATGTTCGCATAACCAGGCCCCTCCCGTAAGGGTTGACCCCCAGGCAGCGCCCTCACCGGGAGCGGTAAATTTCCAGGGATTAGATATGACATGGGCTGTCCAGCCTGTACTGTTATAATAGGCTTTTGCTGTTTTCGTTCCCGGTTTTACCAGCTGTTTGGTAAAGTCGATCAGGGGTTGGTGCAAATCGCCAAGATTGGTCGACTCCGCAGGCCAGTAATTCATCTGCACATTAATGTTCAGGTGATAATCACCATTCCAGGGCGTTTGATATTCTTCTGCCCAAAGTCCCTGCAAGTTGGCAGGCAAACCTCCGGGCCTGGAACTTGAAATGAGCAGGTATCGGCCAAAGTTAAAATATAATACCGGCAGCGTAACATCACTTTCATTTTTGGCAAAGCGTATCAGTCGCTCAGCTGTAGTATAATTGGCGATCTTGGCGCTATCGGCAGCTTTCAGCAGTATGCGGCAACGGTCATAGTATGATTTATAATCGGCCAGGTGTTTAGCTTGCAATACCGGCCAGGAAAGTTTAGCTGCTCCGTTTACATATTGCTTAGCTACGGGAAGTGGATCTGGTCCGCGTTCTTCTACCTTTGGCCAGTTCATATCTGTTGCGGCGCTAACTACAATAAAACATTCTGTAGCATTGCTAATCACCAGACTACTATTTTTTGAATCTACTTTTCCTCCTGATGTATTCACCTTTGCAAAAGCTGCAAAGCGTATCCCTTTATCCCCATCGCCCCCCGGCAATTGCCCGTTCATAGTAATGGTATTTTCAGATGCCTGAAAAGTAGCATTTTCTTTTCTATCCAGTTGCAATTCAAAATTCAGGGCATAGGCCTTACTTGCAGTCAAACGGATCAGAATAGCCTGTTGTGGGGCGCTAACCATCACTTCTTCAGTAAAACGTACACCAGAGCGGCTCCATTCTGTTATCGACCGTGCTTTATCCAAGTGTAATGTCCGTTTGTAACTACTTACCGAAGTAGCAGTGTCTTTCCATTTGATTAACAGGTCAGAAAGGATCTGATAGCAGCCATACTTTACATTTGCACCTTTTCCGGATCCGGATCCTTTACCTGCACTGATAAAATATTTTTGAAGCAGCTCCTGGGCAGCTTTATTTTTCCCCTCCTTTAATAACTCTTGTATTTGCCCCAGATAGGCTAAGGCATCTGTCCGGTTTGGATTTTCGACCCCACCCGACCACATCGAATTTTCGTTCAACACGATACGTTCCCTATTGGGATTGCCAAATACCATGGCGCCTAAACGTCCATTACCTAAAGGACAGGATTCTGTAAAGTGAGCTGCTGCCTGACCGAAGGTAACCTCCTGATCAGTTTGGGCAAATGATGTCGCTGCATTTAGCGCAAGACAAAAGAACAAGAGGCAGCGTTTTATCATAGGGTTATTTTTGAAATGAGGCGTGCTCAGAAACGATATCTTTTCCAAAAAAAATGCTGGCGTGGGCATCAAATGCCTTAGGGTCGCCGGAGGTAAAAAAATGTTGGCGACCTTCTTTGGAGATTTTGCCGGCAATCTCCGGGTGTTTTTCCAAGTACAGTGCCAGGCTGTCGGCCACAATATCATCCTGCGCCAGTAAACTCACATGAGCCGGCAATACTTCTTTTATTTTAGGCACCAGCAAAGGATAATGTGTGCAGGCCAGTACGATGCAATCAATTTTATCATCTTTAATCAATAGCTGGTCTACATATTTCTTTACAAAATAATCCGCACCGGCATCCTGATGTTCGTCGTTTTCAATCAAAGGAACCCACATCGGACAGCTCTGTTGGGCTACATTTATTTCAGGAAAAAACTTATTGATCTCCATTAAATAGGATTCAGAGTTAACCGTACCCCGGGTGCCCATTACGCCTACACTTTTTGTGCTGGTAAAGTCGCCCACCACCTCTGCCGTAGGTCTGATGACACCCAGAACCCTATGATTCGGATATTTGAATGGCAGTACTTGTTGTTGTATGGAACGCAGGGCTTTTGCCGAAGCGGTATTACAGGCCAGAATAACCAGTGGGCAGCCTTGTGCAAACAACCACTCTACACACTCGAGTGTATATTGGTAAATGGTTTCAAAAGAATGATCTCCATAAGGAGTACGGGCATTGTCGCCGATATATATATAATTGTATTCGGGCAATTTCCTGGCAATAGATTTAAAAACGGTTAATCCACCATAGCCTGAATCGAATACACCTATTGATTGTTGGGGTTTTATCATAAAAAAACGGGATTGAGTAATGAAACTCAATCCCGCAATTTAAATATTTTTGCTTGTAAAACCTTGTTTAAAGGTTACAAACTAACTGTTTGTAATTATTTTTTAGGCGCAGCAGTTGCTGTTGCTGAAATACCCAATTTAGTTTTTACAGCTGCAGTGATGTCTTCACCACCATCCCAGTAAATCAAAGCCTGGTTAGCAGTATCAAATACATAAGCAAAACCTTTTTCTTTAGAAACAGCTTTGATGGCATTGTCAGCTTTTACCTGGATAGGGTTAAACAATTCTGCATTTTTAGCTTCTAATTCTTGTTGAGCTTTAGTTCTTGCTTCAGTAATGCGCTTTTCAAGATCCTGAAGTTCGGCACCCATAGTTTGTAATTCTTTACCTACTATTTCTTTATTGGCTTCGCTCATTGTTTTTTCTTTGTCCTGAGCTGCTTTAAGTTTAGTCTGATATTCAGAAATCATTTTCTCAATGTCCGCTTGCTTAGTTTTCTGAAGGGTTTCTAATGTAGCCCGTGCGGTTTTAACCTCTGGCATTGCCTCGATAATGTTTGCAGAGTTTAAGTGTGCGAGTTTTTGTTGTGCATTTGCAATGTTAGCAGTAAACAATAATCCTGCTGCTAAAGAAAATGCGCTAATTAACTTTTTCATTCTATTTGTCTTAATAATTGTTTCTAATTTATGTTTAATATATCTCTATTTTATAACTGAATCAGGCTTATATCCTAATTTTTTAATAACCTCGTTACTTACATCATAAGCACTGCTGGCATAAATCATCATGGTCGCTTCGCTGCTTTTATCAAAAATAAAATCCAGCAACTTCACTTTGGCAATTTCTGCTACAGCTTTGGTTACACTTTCCTGTATAGGGTTCAGCAACTTTGTTCTTGCCTGAAATAATTCGCCTTCAGGGCCAAATATTTTACGCTGAAACTCTTTTGCCTGTTTTTCCTTTTCAATGATCTCATTCTCCCTTCTTTTGCGCATATCTTCGGTTAGCAACACCTGATCTGCCTGGTAGGCCTTATACATTTTGTCAATTTCCACAAAATTATTATCAACCTGCTTTTGCCACTGTTGTGACAAAACATTCAACTGGTTTAATGACGATTTATAATCTGGCAAATGTTTCAAAATATACTCGGTATCCACATAGGCAAACTTTTGTGCTGATGCTCCAAGGCCTACGAACAGCAATATGCAAATTAAAAAATACTTTTTCATTACTATACAATTGTTTTTTTAAGGATTATGATGCTTGCAAAGCTCATTTTTGAATGGGTCAGCTTTGCAGGTTTCATTCTATTTTATTTAATGTACTTAAATCAGAATAGGTTTGCCGGCAATTTTGTCCGGCAAACCTATTCTGATTTATTTATTTCTTTTAATTAAATCCGCCAAGTTGTTGCGCTATACTAAAGTGGAATTGTCCTTTGTTGGCATCCGGTGATCCTGGAATCTTATCAAATCCATATCCCCAGTCAATTCCAAGTAATCCAAATATCGGTAAAAATATTTTTGCACCAAAACCTGCAGAACGTCTGACGTTAAATGGATTAAAGTCTGAGAACTGGTTCCAGGTGTTACCGGCCTCGCCAAAGGCTACTAAAAATGCTGTGGCCTGCTGACTGGCAATTACAGGATACCTTAATTCCATTACATATTTGGTGAAGATAGGGCTACCTGATTGTTGTGCAATATTAGGGTTAGAACCTACAGGGATAACCGAGTTGTTGGCATATCCACGCATAGCGATCAATTCAGATCCTTGCAGGAAGTCGAAGCCTTGCATACCATCTCCCCCCAGTTTAAACCTTTCGAAAGCCGACTGTCCTACAGCGCTGTTATACGAGCCCAGGAAACCAAACTGTGCCTGTGCTTTGATTACAAAGTTACCAGCTAATCTTTGGAACCATTGTGATTCAAATTTCCATTTATGGTATTCTGTAAACTTATAGCGTTGCTTATCTGAAGCCGTTTCATAGTTTACATTGTTTAACAATGAGTATGGAGGAGTAGCCTGTATGGTAAATTTAAAGTATGAACCACTTTTAGGAAAGATTGGGGAGTCTCTTGAGTCCCTGCTCAGTTCCTGCGTTAAGTTAAAGTTATACGAAGTACCTGTGCTGAACAAAAATCCTCCGTAGTTCTGTAATATGTATTGTTGTGCGTTGATGGCATGTGTCAACTGGAAATAGTTGTCCGGGAAATTCAACCTTCTTCCTAAACTCACCGTAACCCCGTTTAAACGGATTTTTGAGTACTGACTGCTGGAAGGGTCAATGGTACCGTAATAGCTTCTTCCACCGTTTGATTGAAGGGAAGTAAATGCGCTAATCCCAAAGCTGATTGGCTTTTTACCGCCTAACCACGGCTCAGAGAATGAGAAGCTGTAAGACTGATAGAATTTTCCGTTTGTTTGTCCACGCAAGCTTAATTTTTGTCCATCGCCTTTTGGCAAAGGTTTATAGGCACTTAAATTGAACAGGTTTCTTAAAGAGAAGTTGTTAAACGTTAAACCCAGTGTACCGATGATATTACCACCGCCAAAACCACCGGAAAGTTCAATCTGATCGGAAGGTTTTTCTTCCACATGGTATTCAATATCCACTGTTCCATCAGCCGGGTTTGGTTTAGGAACAGGGTTTGTTTTCGACTCATCAAAGTTACCTAACTGACCAATCTCACGCACACTCCTGATCAACAACTCTTTCGAAAATTTCTCTCCTGGTTTGGTACGGATATCGCGCAAAACCACATGGTCGTTGGTAATTGTATTTCCCACAACGGTAATCCTGTTGTTGGTATATTGAGGACCCTCGTAAATCCTCATTTCCATCTGAACCGTATCATTGTGGATTTTAGTCTGAACAGGATCTACGTTAAAGGTCAGGTAACCGTCGTTCAGATAAATACTGGATACATCATCACCATTGGCACTTCCTCTTAATTTTTTCTCCAGTTTCTCTTCACTAAATACCTCTCCTTTTTCAATTCCCAGGGCTCTTTGCAGGAATTCTGTAGTGTATTTTGCATTACCTACCCATGAAATATCACCGAAATAATATTTTGGACCTTCAAACAGGTCTATTTTAATCCCTACAGCTTTGTCGCTATACTGGTAAATACTATCTTTTAAAATTACCGCATCACGATAACCTTTATCATGCATTTTGGCAATCAGTTTTACCTTATCCTCATCGTATTTTTCTTTGTTGAATTTACCGGAGCCAAATACTTTATAGAATGCCTGTTGCTTGGTTTTCTTTAAGAACTTACGCAGCTTGGCTGAAGAAAACTCCTGGTTTCCTGTAAAATTGATCTCATGAACTTTAACCTTCCGCCCTTTATCTACATGTACCTGTAAAATGACACTATTTTCCTGACTAGGATCGGGCTTGGTTTTATATTCGACATTGGTAAAGAAATACCCTTTTCCCAATAAAAACTTTTTAATTGTAGCAGTAGTGCTGCTGTACAAGTTATCATTGATGATAGCCTTACCAGGTTTTTCTCCTAGTTTTTCAAGGATATCAGTTTTCTGAGATTTGCTTACACCTGTAAATTCAAATGAACCCAAACGTGGGCGTTCTACTACTTCTATATCAAAATATACCGTATCCTCTACTATTTTCACAATATCCAGCTGTATATCGTCAAACAAGCCCTGAGACCAGAGGTTTTTGATGGCATTGGCTGTCGCTTCACCCGGCAACACTACTCTTTCTCCTTTGATCAATTTTGAAAGTGTAATGATTACTTCTTTATCCAGATACTGGGTACCAGACAAAGTAGTACCACCGATGATATACTCTTTAGGATTGAAATAATCCAGGTCTAATCCTTTAACTTTTAAAGTAGGCGCTGCAGGATTAGTCTGAGGGCGGGTAATCTGTGCCATTGTTGGTAAGCCAATCAATAACAATAATATAAGTTGGTATATTCTTTTCATTTACAATCTAAAAATCGATGCTAAGTTAATTTAAACACATGTTAAAAAGTGTTAAAAGTAAAATTAGTTGAGTTGCTCACTAATTTTACCAAAGCGGCGCTCGCGTTTCTGGTAGTCTACAATGGCTTCAAAAAGGTCTTCCTGTCTGAAGTCAGGCCAAAGGGTATCGGTAAAATACAGTTCTGTATAGGCCATTTGCCACAACAGGAAATTACTTATCCTATGTTCGCCGCTCGTTCTGATCATCAATTCCGGATCGGGCATATCTATAGTGGTCAATTGAGCTGCAAATTGCGTTTCATTAATATCTTCAATATTTAATTCCTGATTTTTGACCTGCTGTGCCAGCTTCTTTGCAGCTTCCACGATTTCCCATTTGGCACTATAGCTAAGGGCCAGGGTTAAGGTACAGCGTGTGTTGTTTGCGGTCTTATCCATGGCGCTTTTCAAATCATCAATACACCTTTGAGGAAGCGATGAGATATCGCCGATGGCATTGAGACGGATGTTATTTTTGGTCAGTGTTTGTGTTTCCTGGTTGATGGTTGAAATCAGCAACTCCATTAAGGCATTTACCTCCTCAATGGGCCGGTTCCAGTTTTCGGTTGAAAAAGCGTAAACCGTAAGGTATTTAATTCCGATATCCACACAGCCTTCTACAATATCTTTTACGGATAACACGCCACTTTCATGGCCAAATGCCCTGAATTTACCTTGATTTTTGGCCCATCTGCCATTTCCATCCATAATGATGGCGATGTGTTCCGGCAAGCGGGTAATATCTATTTGTTCTTTAAATCCCATTTATTTTCCGCAAATATGCTTAAAATGTATAACATTTTTGGGACACAAAGGTATAAGATATGCCAATACCTACAAACATATATGTATCTCTTTTTCTAAAATCGCCTCTCTGCACACCTACAGCCCCATATTGGGTAAGCGAAGGATCTGAAAGAAACTTACGATCAGCTAAATAGGCATCATTTTTCCAGATAATCGGGTCAGGATACCTGCCACTTACGTCATCCAGATAATCGGTATAGGCAGTACGGTATCCGATCTGCGAAAACAGTCCCAGATTATCTTTTATCCTTACCTTGATCCCTACACCATACGGCACACTCAGCGCATAATTGCGGTAAGCTTCTGTTTGGCCTTCGGTTTGATAATATCTCAGATTGTAGGTTTTATCGTTATAAGTTGCTTTCGGATTATAAAAAACAAGGCCCATACCGCTAAAAATATAAGGGCTAAACTTTTTGGTACCTCCACCGGCAAAATAATTCAAAAAGTTAAAATCAACCTGCAAACCAACTTCATTTAAACTGGTCTTAAAATTCAGGTTCCGGTCTCTGAACTGGGCGTTTTCAGCGTCTGCATCATTGGCTTTAATCTTACCGTAGGTATAATGAACTCCCACTGCCCAGTAAGGATCAATGTTTAATTTTGCATAGGCACCCAGCGAAAGACCACTTATTTTTAAAAGCTTATCCTGATTCAAATCTCCAATATACCCTGCTCCGCCCCCCATTAAGCCAAGCTCAAAAGTTTGCGCATACCCTACTGAAATCCCTGAAAAGAGAAATACAGAAAAAGCCAGTGAACGGAGGTACTGCATATTAATAATTACGGGTGTCTATACCCCAAAGCAATTTATTTCTTAACGTAGTTAGGTAACTTTCGTTATTGAGCCTGATTAAATTTACATGAAACCGGGCTTTACTGAGGGTAACTTTTACCGACCGGTCTACCGTTTCTGTCCTCGAATCGCAGGATACCAAAAACTTGGCACTTCGGGCTTCCACCTCAAAAGTTAAGGAAACATCGTCGGGAACGATTAGCGGTCTGACATTTAAATTGTGCGGAGCAATAGGCGTAATAACAAAGTTCTGAGAACTTGGATAAATAATCGGTCCGCCGCAGCTTAAAGAGTAGGCTGTTGACCCTGTTGGGGTAGCAATAATCAAACCGTCAGCCCAATAAGAATTCACAAACTCATTGTTCATATAGGCATGAATAATCATCATGGCAGAGTTGTCTCTGCGATGTATGGTAATGTCATTCAGCGCGAAATTCTCTTCTCCAAACAAGTCATAGGTCGATTCTAAATTCAGCAAAGTCCGTTTATCAAGCGCGTACTCTTTATTCATCAAAGCCTCAATAGCGGTTCTGATTTCGTCTTTATTGATACTGGCCAGAAAACCAAGTCTTCCGAAATTGATTCCGATGACAGGAATGCCCGAATCGCGCACCAGCGACAAAGTATCCAGCAAGGTACCGTCGCCCCCCAGGCTAACCAACACCTCTGTTTCACCCAGCAGCTCCTTATGTTGGGTAAATGCCGTGATGTGACTGGGTAACTTGATCTTATCTTTTATGAAATCGAGGTATTTCTTATAAACAAGGATAGGAGTTTTATATTCATCAAGCACATTAAACACTTCCTGAACATAAGGTAATACACTGTTATTAAACTCCCTTCCGTAAATTGCAATCTTCATTTATTTAGTGTCTATTTTTGTTTTTAAAGGCCAGAATTGATCAGGGACCATCTATACGTTCAGGTAATTCATAAATGAATTGAACCTGTCTTCAGTCCCATCGTCTGCCTTAGTATTGTTAAACACTGCTTTTACCTGATAACTATACCTTTCAAAAGAAGCGATAATACCAGATAATTCGGTTTTATTAATTTTTAAGGTTACCTCCAGCTTTGTAGAATCGGGAAATGTTTGCACGTAAGACGACAAAATCTGCGCATTATCGCCCTCTACAATCTGTGCCATGTGCGCCAAAGAATTGTTTCTGTTACTGATTTCCAATACAATAATTCCGCCCGGTTCTTTTACCGCAAAAAGATCGGCGGCAAAACACAGCAAATTATTAACAGCAACTAAGCCGATGTAATTTTTTTTATAGTCGAGTACCGGCACTACCGACAGTTTTAACTGATCCAACAGTCTGATCACATCATAAGCATGCGCATCCTCGTATACAAAGGGGTTTAACAAGGACAATGAAAGTGCACCCACCGGTGTTTCCACATCCTTTACCTCAATTAGCTCATCTTCCGACAACAGTCCTAAAAACTGGGTTTCGTTAACTATTGGTAAATGCGACAGTTTGAACTCAGTCATCCTTTCCAAAGACTTCTGAACAGTATCAGATGTTTTTAGCGGGGGGATGGAATTGGATAAGAGTTCGGCTGCCAGCATAGTCTATTTAAGTAAAATTCTGTTTAAAAACTTCTCAAGGAATTCGTTAAAAATCTGTGGGCGTTCCATCATCGGTGCATGTCCACATTTATCTACCCAATTCAATTCAGAGTTGGGCAGCAGTTCATGAAATTCTTCTGCTACTTCAGGTGGGGTCACTTTATCCTGCATTCCCCAAATTAGCGATACCGGTATGGTAATTCTGGAAAGATCTTTGGACATATTATGCCTGATGGCCGATTTTGCCAACGCCAGAATACGAATGACCCTCGATCGTTCATTTACAGTTTTATATACCTCATCTACCAGTTCTTTTGTTGCTGTTGCCGGATCATAAAATGTAAACGCCACTTTTTCGCGAATGTAATCGTAGCTTTCTCTTTTCGGAAAAGAGCCTCCAAATGCATTTTCATACAATCCGGAACTACCCGTAAGTACAAGGGCTTTTACGCTTTCCTGATGCGCCAGGGTAAATACCAGCCCCACATGTCCACCCAATGAATTTCCTATCAAAACAACCTGATTAATCTTTTTATGCTTTAAAAATTTATTTACATATTTAGACAAGCTCCTCACACCAAGTGTTAGAATAGGAAGTTCATATATTGGTAAAATTGGCACCAGAATATGATAACTATCTTTAAAACGATCAATTACCGGCTCCCAGTTGCTCAACTCTCCCATCAAACCATGAAGTAATACCAGGGTTTCACCTTTTCCGGCTTCTATATATTTAAACCCACCTTCGTCTATTACTTCGTATGTCATATATTTTTTTTGTGTAATGATTATTGCTACTAAGTTAGTAGAGTAAAATTAATTTAATGTAATTTAATATATTAATTTATAGAAAATAACTTAATTGTAGTAATGTGCAGCACAATTTATGCCAATTGCTTCTTTACCAGTTCCGCTATTAACTTACCATCGGCCTTACCTGCCAGTTCTTTATTGGCCAGTCCCATTACCTTTCCCATATCTTTAACCGAGCTTGCTCCCGAATCTTTAATCAGCTGTATGATGATCTGCTCTATTTCGGCAGCATCCAGTTGTTTGGGCATAAAAGCACTGATCACGGCTATCTCTTCTTCCTCTACAATGCTCAGATCTTCCCTACCCTGTTGTTTATAAATATCAGCAGATTCTTTTCTTTGTTTAATCAGCTTCTGCAACAGTTTCAGTTCCGTTTCTTCGGTAATTTCCTCGGTATTTCCTTTTTCTGTTTTTGCCAATAACAATGCGGCTTTAATTGCTCTTAAGCCTCTTAACCTAGCCTGGTCTTTGGCCAGCATTGCTTGTTTTATTTCCTGGTCTATTGTATTTGATATCATTGTTGTTCTCCTTTATTTTCTATCTAATATGGTGCCCGTTGCCTGGGCGGTTGGCATGATCAACATATCGTTAATATTTACATGAGCAGGTCTGCTTACTACAAACCAGATGGCTTCGGCAATATCATCGGCAATCAAAGGCTCCAATCCGTCATAAACCTTTTTGGCCCTGCCTTCATCCCCTTTAAAACGTACGATCGAAAATTCCGTTTCTACCATTCCAGGGTGTATGGCTGTCACTTTGATACCGTGGGTTAACAGGTCTATCCGCATACTCTTACTCAAAGCATCCACAGCGTGTTTAGTGGCGCAATACACATTGCCATTCGGATACACCTCCTTGCCTGCAATAGAACCAATGTTAATGATGTGTCCACTTTTTTCAGCTACCATCCAGTTGGATACAATTTTGGTCGAATAAAGCAATCCTTTAATATTGGTATCAATCATGGTATCCCAATCGCTAATGTCGCCTTTATGAATCGGATCCAGGCCCTGACTCAGTCCGGCGTTATTGATCAGTACATCTATCTTTTTCCATTGTATTGGTAAGGTTTCCAATGCATAGGAAAGGTTTTCAAAATCCCTGATATCTGCCACAATCCTTTTTACAGCCACCCCATACTTATCTTCCAGATGTTTGCCAACTTTTGTCAGCAACTCTTCCCTTCTGGCTATCAATACTAAATTGTACCCCTGTGCAGCAAATAAGTGTGCACATGCGGCTCCTATGCCTGAAGTCGCTCCTGTAATTAATGCTGTTTTCATGTCAATAAGTTATTTCATCAGCAAATATCTGATAATTTAGCTACTAAACTTACTCAAAAAATAAACTGAAAGTCACGTGACGCAACATCAGTTTATCAATAGGTGCCGAATACGGGCTCGGGTCGTTTTTTAAAATATTGCCGAGGGCATACGACAATTTTATTTCAGGCGACATTTTAAAATACTCGAAATAAAGATCCATCCCAAAACCTGCCTCCAGCGATACAAAGTTCTTTTTGTTCTTCAGAAATTTCTCCATAGGCCCGAAAGAAGCATCATTACTTCTTTTTTTTGACGCAATATCCATCGAATACTTTGCCCCTCCAATGATGTAAGCTCTAAAATTATTCCTTCTGTCAGATTTTAACTTAATACCCAAGGGGAAGTCGACCATGGTAGATTGTACCTTTTTTTCGACAGGAGCTTCCAATCCCTCAAATTCATAATAGGCCAGCCGGTCGTTAAACACCAATGTTGGCGTGAACCTGAGGTCTGCATTTTCGCCCAAACGCTGATTTACTACAAATCCGATCCCGAAGCCCGGTGAAGAGTTGGAGTAAAGCGACTTTAGCGGACCGGAAACCGGTGCATTATTGTTGTCCGCATCCAGAAAAGGCTCCTGCCATTGGCTCTTTTTCAAAAATTTAAATTCTGAAGACAGGTATTGAAACGTAAAGCCGAAATGTAAATTATCATCATCTACTCCCCCACCCCAGTTTTGGGCATTGGCGGTATGCATGGCAAATACAGCCAGCAGTAGCAGATATAATTTTTTCTTTTTCAGCATTTATTGTATTGGTGAGCCCAGCTCAGTTTATTTGACACCTGTATAAATTGCACTTATTCCAAATGTAAGCCGGATATCTTTAGTTTTTTTAAAACCTACTTTATCCATCAGTTTCAGAAAATCATCGCCATCCGGAAACGCAGCCACCGATTCGGGCAGATAGGTATATGCACATCTATCTTTAGAAAAAACCTTTCCAAAAAAAGGAAGCACCTGGTTGGAATAAAAATTATAAGCTTGTTTGACTGGGAAGGCCCTTGGCTTTGAAAACTCCAGGATCACAATTTTCCCTTCCGGTTTCAATACCCGGTACATATCGGCCAGTCCTTTTTCCAGGTTCTGGTAGTTCCTAACGCCAAAAGCTACAGTGATGGCATCGAAATGGTCATCCGCAAAGTGCAAACCTTCCGAATCGCCCAACTGAACAGAAAAAACAGGTTGCAGGTTCCGCTCATTGATCTTTTTCCGGGCAACATCCAACATCCCTTCAGAAATATCTACGCCTATTACCTTTTCCGGTTTCAGCATCTGAATGGCTTCAAAAGCAAAATCCCCGGTGCCGGTAGCTACATCCAGCATGATCCGTGGTTTTATAGCCTTGAGCTCCTTTATTGCCTTTTTTCTCCATAAAATGTCAATCCCCAGCGACAGGAAGTGATTTAAAAAATCATAAGTTCCTGCTATATTGTTAAACATTGTAGCCACCTGTTCTTTCTTGGTAGCATTTTGAGATTGGTACGGTGTGATGTTTTCGCTCATAGTAAGCTGCAAAGATAAGTATTGTTGAAAACTAATTTTCTACCTTTGTCAAATGATTATAAAATCAGCAACATTTATTTGTAGTAATACAAAGGTTTCGGCGCTGCCGGTAGCCAACATGCCCGAGTACGCCTTTATTGGACGTTCAAATGTGGGCAAATCATCCCTCATCAATATGCTGGTAAGCCAGCATGGTTTGGCAAAAACCTCGCAAAAGCCAGGAAAAACCCAGCTTATCAATCATTTTTTAGTGAATGAAAAATGGTATATCGTGGATTTGCCAGGCTATGGCTATGCTAAAGTGTCGAAAAGCAGCCGGGAAAAATGGGAAAAGTTTATCCGCAATTACATCACCAAACGTGAAAGTCTGCAATGCGTATTTGTTTTGATAGACAGCCGCCTGGAGCCGCAAAAGATTGACCTGGAGTTTTGCTGCTGGATGGGAGAAATTCAAATTCCATTTGCCCTTATCTTTACCAAAGCTGATAAACAGTCGACAGTAAAAACAGATCAGAATGTAGCTTTGTTTAAAAAAGCATTAAAAGGATGGTTTGAAGAGATTCCTCCCTATTTTGTAACTTCAGCAGAAAAGGGACTTGGTAGGGATCAGGTTCTTAATTTTATTGAAGAGGTGAACCATGACTTTGTCATGCCCGATTTATCACCTGCTTCTGATTTTTAAATTATAATTACATGAAGAAGTATTTCTCATTGGTATTGTTTGCACACTCTATCTTTGCATTACCTTTTGCGATGATTGGTTTTTTTCTGGGTGTAACTACTACAGACCATCCTTTTAACTGGATAAAATTGGTGTTGGTGTTGTTTTGTATGGTATTTGCCCGCAACGCGGCCATGGCATTTAACAGGTATCTGGACAGGAATATCGATGCCAAGAACCCACGGACACAAATGCGCGATATACCTGCAGGTAAGGTATCTGCCCGTGAAGCATTGATTTTTGTAATTGCCAATTGCGTGCTCTTTATGATCACCACTGCTTTCATCAACTCGCTTTGTTTGTATCTATCGCCGGTAGCCTTATTTGTTGTGTTGTTTTACAGTTATACCAAAAGATTTACAGCGTTGTGCCATCTGGTACTGGGCCTGGGGCTTTCGCTGGCACCTATAGGTGCATATATTGCTGTAACAGGGGTATTTAACCTTGTTCCGATACTTTATTCTTTTGCGGTACTGTTTTGGGTAAGTGGTTTTGACATTATATATGCCTTGCAGGATGAGGATTTTGACAAAGCCGAGCAGCTACACTCCATTCCGGCAGCATTGGGCATAAAAAATGCTTTGAACCTGTCTGTAGGCCTGCATATTTTATCGGCAGCCTGCGTCATATTGCCTATCTTTTATAGCACATTTAGCTGGATTTACTACATTGGCGTAGCCTTTTTTTGTTTTATGTTAATCTATCAGCATTTGCTGGTAAAACCTACCGACATTAGTAAAGTAAACAGGGCCTTTGCCACCACAAATGGTATTGCCTCGGTTGTTTTTGCTACCTGTTTTTTACTTGATGCCTTTTTAAGAACTTATTTTAATTTTTAGATCCAATGATCAATCTTACCATACCTAAAAAAACAAGAGTATACATTCCGCAGGATCTTCAGATTGAATGGGATAACCTGGAGCCGATTTTAAGTGAGCTATTGGGCCGCCAAATCGACAATGTGATTGAACTTGAACAATGGCTGAAGGATAAAAGTGAACTGGAAGCAGCCTTGGAAGAGGATTTTGCCTGGCGCTATATCCGAATGAGTTGTGATACCGCCAATGAAGCATTGGTAAAAAGTTTCCAATATTTTGCGACAGAGATTGAACCAAAGATCTCGCCAATAGCCAATCAGCTGAACCAGAAGTTTAATGACAGCCCGTTTATTGACGAGCTGGATCAGCACAAATATTTTGTGTACATCAGGGCCATCAGAAAGGCGCTGGAAATATACCGGGAAGAAAACGTTGAATTGCTGACCCGCTTACAGGTAAGCCAGCAAAAATATCAAGGCATAACCGGCGCCATGAGTGTAACCATAAATGGCCAGGAATATACCTTAGAACAAGCTGCAAACTTTATTAAGGATACCGACAGGCAAATCAGGCAACAGGCCTGGGAAACGATACAGCAACGCCGCCTGGTAGATAAGGATGCCCTGAATGTGTTATTTGATGAGCTGATTGTAATGCGTCATCAGGTTGCATTGAATGCCGGTTTTGAGAACTACCGGGATTACATGTTCCAGGCCCTGGGCAGGTTTGACTATACCCCTAAAGATTGTTACCACTTCCATGAGGCCATAGAAAAAAAGATTGTGCCTATTCTTAAAGCACAAGCCGAAAAAAGAGCTGAATCACTAGGCATTGAAGTACTTAAGCCTTGGGATATGGAAGTAAGCAGCACCGGAAAACCTGCATTAAAGCCGTTCAAAAGTGGCGCAGAACTCATTGACAAAAGCATTGACTGTTTCAATGCAATTGATCCAAAACTGGGACAAATGTTATCCATTATGAAAGCCAACCAGCTTTTTGATGTAGAAAGCCGGAAAGGCAAAGCCCCGGGCGGCTACAATTACCCCCTGGCAGAAACAGGCGCTCCCTTCATTTTCATGAACTCGGCCAATTCGTTCAGAGACCTGACTACGATGGTACACGAAGGCGGACATGCCATTCATACTTTTCTGACAGCAAACCTGGAGCTTAACGACTTTAAACATTGCCCTTCGGAAGTTGCCGAATTGGCATCAATGAGTATGGAATTGATTTCGATGGACAACTGGGCTATCTATTTTGACAAGGAGGAAGACCTGATCCGTGCAAAAAAAGAACAGCTGGCCGACGTGCTCAAAACACTTCCATGGGTAGCCGTTATAGATCAGTTTCAACACTGGATTTATACCAATCCGGGTCACAATTCTGCCGACCGTGAAGAAGCTTTTAAACAGATTTATAACCGATTTGGTGCTGGTTTTGCCAATTGGGACGGTTTGGAAAAAGAATTTGGAAATACCTGGCAAAAGCAGCTTCACCTATTTGAGGTTCCGTTTTATTATATAGAATATGCCATTGCACAATTGGGTGCCATAGCCATCTGGAAAAATTATAAAGAGAATCCGCACAAGGCATTACAGCAATACCTGGATGCCCTGGCTTTGGGCTATACCCGACCAATAAATGAGATTTATGAAACGGCAGGAATTAAATTCGACTTCAGTTTGGCTTATATTGACGAGCTTGCATCTTTTGTGAAGGAAGAATTAGATAAATTAGGGTAGTTTACAAACTAAATGTATAAGTTTGGACAAAACCGACCAACTAACACTAATTTATGCTTGAAAAACTGTTCCGGAAAAAATCCGTTGATAAAATATTAGCGGATGCTGAAAAGGGGTATGGTGAACATGGGACTTCCCTTCACAAAACCCTGAGTGTAAGAGATCTTACTGCATTTGGCATTGCAGCCATTATTGGTGCCGGCATTTTTAGCACCATTGGCAAAGCCAGTGCAGATGGTGGTCCGGCTGTAATTTTCCTGTTTATCTTTACGGCAGTTGCCTGTAGTTTTGCCGCATTTGCCTATGCTGAGTTTGCTTCAATGGTGCCGGTTTCAGGCAGTGCCTATACCTATTCCTATGTTGCCTTTGGCGAGCTTGTAGCCTGGATCATAGGCTGGTCGCTGATTATGGAATATGCTATCGGCAATATTACCGTAGCCATTTCCTGGTCCGACTATTTTACAGGACTCCTCTCCTCCATACGAATTCCGGGGCTAAACATTAATGGCATTCACCTGCCCGACTGGATGACAATGGATTACCTTACGGCATATAACGGCCATAAGCATGCCGAAGCGCTACTCAATACCGGCAAAAGCTATGCAAACCTTGATAGTGCCACTCAAATGGCCAACAATGCCTGGGCAACTGCACCACGGATTGGCGATTTTCATTTGGTGGCCGATTTGCCTGCATTGGGCATCATTATTTTCATTACCTGGCTGGTTTACCGGGGCATGAAAGAATCAAGAAATGCCAGCAATGCCATGGTTATTGTAAAACTGGCGGTAATTTTACTGGTGCTTTCTGTCGGCATATTTTATGTAGATACCAAAAACTGGAATCCCTTTGCACCAAATGGAATATCGGGTGTTTTAAAGGGCGTTTCTGCGGTATTTTTCGCGTATATTGGTTTCGATGCCATATCCACCACTGCCGAAGAATGCAAAAATCCACAGCGTGACCTGCCCCGTGGAATGATGTGGGCCATTATTATCTGCACCATATTATATGTTGCCATTGCGCTTGTGCTTACCGGCATCGTAAATTATAGCTTGCTGGCCGTTGGTGATCCATTGGCCTTTGTATTTGACCAGGTAAACCTGAAACTAATGAGTGGCATTATTGCCGTAAGTGCTGTTTTTGCAATGGCTAGTGTGTTGCTGGTTTTTCAAATGGGCCAGCCCAGAATATGGATGAGTATGAGCCGTGATGGCTTATTGCCAAAATCATTCTCCAGGATTCATCCCAAATACCATACACCTTCCTTTGCCACAATCGTGGTCGGTTTTGTAGTGGCTGTTCCTTCTTTGTTTATGAACCTGACCATCGTAACCGACCTGTGTTCAATAGGTACACTTTTTGCCTTTGTACTGGTTTGTACCGGGGTACTGGTTTTACAAAACAAACCCGGACTAAAGAGAGGAAAATTCAAAATACCTTATGTCAACGCAAAATATGTAGTGCCTTTCCTATTTCTTGGCTTTATTGTAATGGGTTTTACTCAATATCAAAAAGAAACCAAAGCCTTTATATTCAATACACCTGCCATTAATGGCCCTGTTAAATTGATCACGTCACTAAATGATGCTGAAAGGGAGGTGCTTAAACAGGGAATTATATTGGCTGAAACGAAAACGGGGATACCATCGGCAAATGCCGTAGATGCAGAAGCTTATTTAACTCAGCTTACTGAACAGCAATATGAGGATTTTGTTAACAAACTAGCCATTGATGAAGCTAAAAAGTATGAAAGCGGTTGGAGCTTATTCAGGCACAAAATTCCGATGTGGATCTTTTTCTTTCTCAGCATTGTGATTACCTGGTTTTCCATTCGTAAAAACTTATCATTGATACCCGTTTTAGGTTTGCTCAGCTGCTTGTATATGATGTGCGAATTGGGCATCTCCAACTGGATCGGCTTCGGCATCTGGTTGATTGTAGGATTAGTTGTATATTTTCTGTATGGGTATAAGCATAGTAAACTTAATGTAGAAAATGCTCATAAATAGAAAATTTATTGAGATTTTTTATAATAATTAAGAATATATCCCTACATTAGACTGGTAATTTTTTACGAATTACCACATGCTCTTTTGAGCTCATTTTTTTGAGAAAAAGCCAGAGCATTATTAAGTTGCCCTCCTAATTATCCCTATAGTTGTTTGGTCGGACGACCAGAACAATAAAGGCTCCTCCCCGGAGCCTTATTTGTTTGATGGCGGTCAGATTAAAGCAATCATCACAGTGGAAAAAGAAGGCTAGCCCCTAAATCTTGTAGCTTTTTAATACGTTCATTACCCAGGTTTTACCCCATTGCTCCAACTGTTCTTCTGTCCACAGAAAAGGGAAAAAGATCCTTTTCTGGAAACGTGGAGGCAGATATTTTTGCCAGTTGGTTCCACCTGTGGCTGCGATATCGGCAGGATCGCGTTCCAAATAACGCACAGCCGATTTATAATGAGAAAGTGGCCATTCTACATTCACAAACAGATCCAGCTTACGCAGTTCATCAACCACCTGAGTTACATCCTCTCCTTTGTCTACCAGCAGATGATACAGCGCCGAAAAGTTGGTGTGTTTATGATCTCTTGCCAGTTGTAAAAATTGCGCAGCATATTTGGCAATAAACTGCTGCAAAGTAAGGGTCTGTTTTCCGGTAGACAATTCGGAAGCGCCAAATTTCCAGTAAATGAATTCAAACTGCTCTTCGATAGAGGCGTCTTTTAATTCCTCGCGCTTACTTTTGTCCACCAGGCGAAAAAGTTCAGTAGCATGAATTTCTATCATGCGGTACTGCCCGGACTGGAAGCCACTGGCAGGCAATAGTGACATTCTGAATTTCAAAAACTGCTCCTTATCCATGCCGTCAACCATGATATCGAATGATGACACCAGGGCTGTAAAATAAGCATTGATCCGTTTTAATCGCGATGCAAAAAAATCCGCTGTCAACGCCGGATGCTCAGCAATCTGCCGGCACTCGTGAAGGGTCAGCTTAAAATAAAGCTCGGTAATCTGGTGGTACATGATGAATATCTCTTCATCGGGAAAAGGCGTTTTGGGTGTTTGCAGGCTCAGCAAAGTATCTACATGTATATAATCCCAATAGGTCAGATAATCAGCATAAAGCAGCCCGTCCAGATAAGCATTGATATCCTGCCCCATAGCTGCAAACTTTTCCTGCAGTTTGGATAAGCGTTCGTTAATTTCTGGTGTTATTTCCATCTTTTCAGTCTTAATGTTCATTTTTAAACTATCCTTGTCTCCTTTACAGCTTTCCCATCAATTCTTTACTGATTTGCAACAGCTGCTTACCGGCAGTGAAAACATCTTCAAAGCTGTTATAAAGTGGCACCGGACTAAGCCTGATGACATTAGGTTCGCGCCAGTCGCCCAATACATTACTGGCCATCAAGCCATTAAATACCTCCTTTGGTCTGTGTTTGGCAACAATAGAAACCTGGGCACCGCGGTCGGCCGTCGCAGCCGGCGTAATGATCCGATACTGTTCCTCGCCAAGTAGATTATTCACCTCATTGATCACATAAAACAAATAGGCAGTCAGCATTTCGCTTTTCTCCCGCAATGGTGTAACAAATCCGGCCTTCTCAAAAATTTGTAAGGACGCATAATATAAGGCCATCGGAACCACCTGTGTACAACTTACCTGCCATCCATCAGCGCCAACTTCGGGTACAAAACCCTTTTCCATTTTGAAGCGTTGTTCCTCCTGGTAACCCCACCAACCCGCAAAGCGATTTAGTGATTGATTGGTAAAATGTTTTTGGTGAACAAAAACACCTGCAATCCCGCCCGGACCAGAGTTTTGATATTTATAAGAGCACCAGCAGGCAAAATCGATATCCCAATTGTGCAATTGCAATGGGACATTACCCGCCGCATGGGCCAGATCAAAACCTACTATAGCTCCCACAGCATGTCCGGCTTTGGTTATGGCAGGCATATCATACCATTGCCCGGTAAAGTAGTTGACTCCACCAAATAGCACCAGTGCAATCTCATCTCCATTTTCGGCTATAGTTTTCAAAATATCTTCTGTCCTGAGGGTATATTCGCCCGGCCGTGGCGCAACTTCAATAATCGCATCTTTGGGATCATAACCATGGAAACGCACCTGACTCTCGATGGCATACTGATCGGAAGGAAAAGCTCCGGCTTCCATCACAATCTTAAACCTACCGGACGAAGGCTTGTAAAAACTAACCATCAGTAAGTGTAAGTTTACTGTAAGCGTATTCATGGGGGATACTTCTTCCGGACTGGCCCCAACAACCTGGGCCATTAACTTTTTAAGGGCTTTATGGTAAAACATCCAGGGTGTATCTCCTTCAAACCAACCTTCTACAGCCAGGTTGTGCCAGTTATTCAACTGCTCATCAACAAATTGACGAGCTATTTTAGGCTGCAGTCCGAGCGAATTGCCACATAAATAAATAAAAGGTTTACCATTTTGCTGAGGGAACAAAAACTCGTCTCTAAGTGCATGTAAGGGATCATTCCGATCCATGTTTTGGGCAAAAGACAGCGTATTTTCAAAAATCATAACTTGATAAAATTTAAATTACGAATGAACTGCTACAAAGCCGGTCAGGCAGCAGCAACTCTTGTTAAAATAAAAAATGTAATAGATTGTTTGCCAAATGACTATTTAGCGATTAAAAAGTTCCCGGATCAGGAAGGTCTGCTGATGATATTTTTCAGAATATTTACCATTATTATGCAATGTTGAGGCTAAGCTAATATAAATATTCTCAATCACCAAACTAAATCAGCTACCTGGGTAGCCGGCACTCAAATGTTTATAACTTCACAAATGTTCAAAATATGTTTCAAACAATCTCAGGCGTTAGGGCATTTACAAAGTATTAAACTTTCAGATTTATGCAAAAACCAGAAACTAACATTGGCGCCGACCTTAAAAAGTTCATCGAGAAATTTGAGCCTAATAAATTTAAAATATTGGCCAGGGGAATTGAGATCAGGGGTAATAATGATTTACATCGCAGTATTACCTTTGCCAAAGAGCTGATTGAAAAAATGAAACTGCAATTGACAGTACATCATTCGGCCGAAATGGCATTGTACGGCGGCTTTGAGGTTGTGTATGCTAAATAGTCGTTTGACTATTTAGCAATACCTTCATCAGCTGGCTAACCATTTATTTGGCCAGTTTCCAGTCTGGCCTTTCAAAGTGGCAGGTATATCCGTATGGATGCTTTTGCAGATAATTCTGATGCTCTTCTTCGGCATTCCAAAAATCTGTTGCCGGAACAACTTCGGTTACAATTTTACCTGGCCAGTTACCGGAAGCGTCCATCTCAGCAATTAATGCAATTGCCGTTTCCCTTTGCTGCTCATCCATAAAAAAAATGGCCGACCGGTAAGAGGTACCGATATCATTTCCCTGCCGGTTTCGGGTACTAGGGTCGTGAATCATGAAGAAATATTCGAGCAGTTGACGATAAGACAACTTTGCCGGATCAAATATGATCTCGATGGCTTCGGCATGTGTGCCATGGTTCCGATAAGTTGCATGGGCAACATCTCCACCGGTATAGCCTACTACAGTTGAAATTACACCCGGATAATGCCGGATCAGTTCTTCTACTCCCCAAAAACAACCGCCAGCAAGAATGGCTTTCTCTGTATTCATATCAATCATTTTTAATTTATGTTAAATTACTGACCTGCCCTCAAACCATTGTTGCAGTGTACCGTAACTATACTTAGGCTCAGGTTTCGCCTTTAAAGGACTCCCCTAGGCCTCAGCTGTCCTACGAAAGGCCTATGATACTCCTGTGATATTCCAATGAAAGTCCTTTGATGTATAGACTACACTACCAGAAAAGATTTAGACAAGAACATTCCGCAATATTCCCTTATGGGTAGAACTGTGGTTTAAACCGGCAACCGGTTCAATTCAATGTCATCAGGAGTCACAAATATCAAAGGTACCTTTTCTACATCCACATAACTGGAATCCAATCCAAAACTACGTTCTTCGGAAAGACTCAAACGCTTAAGGATAAAATAATAATCCATAATGGTACGTTCGTACAAACTCAATTTAGAGAATTTAGACAAGTGCTTCTCTAACAGTACAAACCTGAAATCGCCTGCAATTTTATGTTTGTTTAAAGAAGTATACTGACTGGTGATATCTACCTCACCATTTTTTACCAGCTCTTCAATTACTTTGCGATACAAGAGATTAACCCTTTGCTCGACCCTGAAACCAAGCTTGAAATCTATTCTGATTAGTTTGCCAGGAATCAAAAACTCTACTTTGTAGTCGCGTGTAAATGGCTCATCAACTACATCAACGTGAACCAGCCAGTACACATCGGCCCTTTTTGGTTCCTTTTGAATGATAGAATAGATGATTTTTGATTCAATCTCTGTTTTGAAATTAGCACTGGTTAGATATACCAGTTGTGAAGAATATTTTGGTACAGAAGTATCTTCACTCAGTTCGCTAATGATCTGGTAATAATCTTCAATTTCCACATATTTGACAAATCTGTTTTTGATTTTTCTGGACACATACCAGCTCCACATTACCGTAAACAAACCCGACCCGATAAGTACAGTTACCCAACCGCCATGGAAGAACTTAGACATGTTACCCACTAAAAACGTCAACTCGAGCGCAATGTAAATCGCCAGAAAAATACCAATGATATACATCGGAACTTTCTTACGCTTCATATAAGCCGCAATCAATATAGTAGTAGATAAAAATGTAAGGTTAATGGCCAAACCATAGGCCCCTTCCATTGCACCTGAATTTTTGAAAATTAAAACAATGACAATACAACCTATCCAGAGGATCCAGTTGATAGATGGGACATAAATTTGTCCCTTTTGATTACTAGGGTAATTGATCCTGACTTTGGGCCAGAGATTTAATCGTACCGCTTCGGATATCAATGTAAATGAGCCGGTAATCATGGCCTGACTGGCAATTACCGCAGCTACAGTGGCCAAAGCAACCATAAACAACAGGTATGGGGTAGGAACTATTTCAAAGAAAGGATTCAAACCTGTATCATACTTACCGTGATGTAAAATCCATACACCTTGCCCCAGGTAGTTGAGGATCAGCATGATTTTTACAAAAATCCAGCTTACCCGGATGTTTGAACGCCCGCAATGCCCCATATCTGAATACAAGGCTTCGGCCCCCGTGGTACATAAAAATACGCCACCCAGAATAAGCAATGCCATAGGATTATTGACCAGCAGATTAAAAGCATAATAAGGGTTTAATGCCCTGAAAATACTAAAATCCTGTACTACAAATAAGATACCCAGCAGCCCCAGAGCACCAAACCACAGGAGCATAATTGGGCCAAATAGCTTTCCTACCAAATTGGTTCCAAACTGTTGTATGACAAACAAACCCGTTATAATGGCCAACACGATAGGGATTACGCTAACGGTTGGGAATTTCAATTGTAAACCTTCAATAGCCGAGGTAACCGTAATACTTGGGGTAATGATCCCATCGGCCAGTAAAGCACACCCCCCTACAACCGCAGGTATAACCAACCATTTGGCATTTTTACGCACCAAAGAGTACAAGGAAAATATGCCTCCCTCACCTTTATTATCGGCCCTAAGGGTAATGGCAACGTATTTCACAGTGGTTTGCAGGGTAAGTGTCCAGATGACACAGGAAAGTGCGCCAAGTACCAGTTCGGTAGTCACCTGCTGACCGCCTCCAACTACTGAATTAAAAATCGCTTTGAGTGTGTAAAGCGGCGAAGTACCGATGTCGCCATAAACAATACCTAAACTAACCAGTAAACCGCCCGCTGAAAGCGCATTGAAATTCTTATGACTTGACACTATTTAATGATATGATTGAACACTATTTAATTAAAACAGAGGGCAAAAGTACAGTAAATAAACAAAATTCAACTCATTAATGTTTAAGAAGAAATTTAACAGGCCTCAAATTTGAAAACAATACTAAACGGATAAACATGTTAAATATTGTTAAATATTAAAATAGTGAACAAATTCATTGATTTTTTTATTTTATTATTTATATTTTTGGCATACCAAACATGAAGATACAACGAAAAATAGTAGCTCTCCTGTACATTTCCTGCTTAATATGCATGAGTGTTTTGTGCAGTCTGAGTGTTTTCGGCCAAAAAAACGACAGTTTGGCTACTGGTATCAGGGCAAAAAAGATCAACAAAACACCTCAAATCAAAGCGAACATACCTACTTACAAACCAAAGTACAACTTTGGATATGTGCAGTACAATGACCTGGTTTCGAACAACAAAAGCGCTAACAACCTGAAACCTGAAAAAATTCTTACGGTTGTAAAGGTATACCCTAATCCGGTAGATGATCAGATCAATCTGATGCTTCGTATGGACCGGGAATCCAATCTTTCAGTAAAAATAATGGACTTGCTGGGCAATGAAATTGTAACACTTTCTAATGAACGTATTCCTGCAGGCGAGCAAACAAAAAGCTATACCATTCCAAACCGTTTAAACAGTGGCATCTATTTTCTGAAAATAATGTCCGGTACAGAAACAGTTGTGAAACGCATCTCGGTTTTATAAGCCCTTTACAATTGTTCCCCATTTATTTCTTTTGTATTTTTGAAGCTTAAAGCCCATCATGGCTTAATCCTTGTTAGCTACATTATATAACCTTACCCATTCTTTATGAAGATAATTGCCATAGGTAGAAACTATGCCGAGCACGCGAAAGAACTCAACAATCCAATCCCTGAAAGTCCGGTAATTTTTTTAAAGCCCGACACAGCGATCCTGAAAGACAATAAGCCTTTTTATATTCCGGATTTTTCGTCCGACATACATTATGAACTGGAGGTTGTTTTGAAAATAGCAAAAGAAGGAAAGCACATCTCGGAAAAATTTGCCCATAAATATTACGAGGAACTGGGCTTAGGAATTGATTTTACAGCCAGAGACATTCAGACCGCCCACAAAGCGAAAGGCTTACCCTGGGAATTGGCCAAGGCGTTTGACCATTCGGCAGCCATCAGCAATTTTATTCCAAAAACAGAGATTGAAGACCTTTACAACCTTCCTTTTGAATTAAAAATAAATGGAGATAGCCGGCAAAATGGCAATACCAAAGATATTTTATTTTCATTTGAAAAGATCATTGCTTTTGTTTCCCGCTACATTACCCTAAAAAAAGGGGACCTGATTTTTACCGGTACACCTGAGGGCGTGGGGCAGGTAAAACAGGGCGACCGGCTGGAGGCCTGGCTGCAGGGACAACAACTACTTGGTTTTGACATAAAATAACATTGATGACAAAAAAAAATATACTACTGGCCCTGCTCCTTATGTTTTCGTTCAGGAGCTTTAGTCAGCAAATATTCAGCGACAGCAAATATCCACTTGTAGACTTCAGACCTCCCCTGGATATTGAACCTCCGGCCCTGGCAGGGTCATTTGGCGAACTTAGGGCCAATCACTTTCATTCGGGAATGGACTACCGTACCAATCAACGTGAAGGCTACCCTGTTTATGCCATTGCCGATGGCTATATATCGCGTTTGCGTGTTCAGAATAGCGGATTTGGTTTGGCCTTATATATTAATCATCCAAACGGCTATACTTCTGTGTATGGGCACTTGCAACGATTTGGAGCTAAAATAGCCCCTCAAGTAAAAGCCATTCAATACCAGAAAAAATCATATGAAATAGATGAATTTCCAAATGCACAGTTTATTCCGGTACGCAAAGGGGATGTGATTGCCTATACGGGAAATTCTGGAAGCTCGGGAGGGCCTCATTTACATTTCGAAATCAGAGATACCAAAACGGAAGCCACCATTAACCCACAATTATTTGGTTTGGAAATACCCGACAACATTCCTCCTGTGATCTATTCTATGTACGTATACAGGCTCAATAAAAAACCATTTAATGAGTTTGTACCCAAGCAGTATTTTCAGGTTGCGGGAGCGGCAGGCAGCTACCACCTGAATAAAGTAAACACCATTAACCTGAGTGGAGAGGTTGGATTTGGTATCATCACAACCGATAGGCACAACGGTGCATCTGGAACCAATGGCGTATATTCTATCATGCTTGAACTGGATGGGCAACCTGTTTACACCTCGGCACTGGAAAAATTCTATTTTGAAAACAGTAAAGCGATCAATTCACATATAGATTATCCAACCTATATCAATACCAAAAAGAGTATTCAAAAGAGCTTTGTAGATCCCGGCAACCCATTAAAAATTTACTATAACCTGGTTAACAATGGCCGGATCGCATTTACAGATGGTAAACTCCACCAACTAAAGTATACTGTAACGGATGGAAAGGGCAACAAAAGTACATTAGCCTTTAATGTACAAGCTAATGCAGCAGCTGTCATCAGCACACCCGAACCTCCCGCAAGTGCTTCAACCTTCTCTTACGCAACTCAAAACGAATTTAATAATGAAGAAGTTAAGGTAATAGTACCCAAAGGTAGCTTGTACAACGACATGAACTTTACGTATAAACGGTTGCCAAAACCAGCAGGCAATGCTTATTCGGCAATTCATCAAATTCACAACAACTTAACGCCACTACATACCGGCTTTGAATTGTGGATAAAGGCAGACAGCACTTTAAATAAATACAAAGAAAAGACAGTCATTGTCAGCACCGGTCGTTCCTCGCAGGGCGGTTACTTTGAAAACGGATATGTAAAAGCCAAACCACGCAATTTTGGCGGTTACTTTATTGCCATAGACACTATTGCGCCAAGTATTACACCGGTTAATATTGCCGATGGGAAAAGTATGGCCGGCATTAGCAAAATATCGTTTAAAATTAGAGATAATCTTTCGGGCATTAAAAGTTTTAACGGCTATATTGATGGCAGATGGATATTAATGGAATTTGATACGAAATCGGCTTCGTTGTGGCACACTTTTGACGAAAAGACAACTCCGGGGAAACATACGCTTGAAGTAATTGTTTCTGACATGAAAGACAACAATAAAAATTATACAGTTACTTTTTATAAATAATAAAATGAGTGAATTAAAAGAAGGCCAAAAGGCCCCTGCAATTACCGCGAAAGACCAAAATGGCGATACGGTATCGCTTGATCAGTTTGCCGGCAAAACAGTTGTATTGTACTTTTATCCTAAGGACGATACCCCGGGTTGTACAGCAGAAGCCTGCGATTTCAGAGACAATTACCAGGGCCTGATGGCTAAAGGGATTGTGGTGTTGGGCGTAAGCGTGGATGACGAAAAGTCACATCAGAAATTTGTCACCAAACATCAGCTGCCATTTACGTTACTAGCAGATACAGACCAGAAAATTGTACAGGACTACGGCGTATGGGGCGAAAAAAATATGTATGGGAAGAAATACATGGGCACCCACAGAACTACTTTCATCATTGATGAAAAAGGGAATATTGCACACATCATCAAAAAAGTAGATACAAAAAACTCAACTGCGCAGGTACTGGAATTGCTGGCCGGCTAAGTCATTCGGTGATCAGGCAATTGCCTTCCGGTGCTCTTTGACCAATAGGCGAATCTTTTCATACAGTTCATCGGCATAGAAAGGCTTGGAAATGTAATCGTTCATGCCAATGTTAAGGCATTTTTCCCGTTCGCCCTTGATGGTATGCGCTGTCATGGCCACTATAGGAATATCCTTTTTATAAGAAGACAGGTTGCGGATATGGATGGCGGTTTCGTAGCCATCCATTTCCGGCATCTGAAGATCCATTAATATAATGTCAAAGTCGCTATGCGCGTATTTATGCAAGGCTATTTTTCCATTTTCGGCAACGGTTGTTTTGTAGCCCTTTTTTTCGAGTAATTTGATAACCAGCAATTGGTTGATGGCATTGTCTTCCACAATCAGAACACTGATCTCTTTTTCCGCTGCCGGCTCTTCCAGCAGTAAACTCAAATATGGCTTCATCGACATAGTTAAATCGTTGCCAGCATGCGCTTTAAGAAATGGCAGTTGAAAATAGAATTCTGACCCCACACCTGGTATACTCTTCAATCGGATTACTCCGTCCTGAAGCGCAATTAAATGCTTTACAATACTTAAACCGATACCCGTACCACCAAACTTCCGCTTCATATGGTTAGTTCCCTGCTCAAACGGATTAAAAATTTTCTCCTGCATTTCGATATCGATACCTATACCACTATCCTTTACCCTAAACTCGATAATGAGGTGATCATCGTGATCGGCAACAATCTGTGCAGCAACAGACACTCCTCCTGTTTCTGTAAATTTAATGGCGTTTGAAGTAAGGCTCAGGAGAATTTGGGCAAGCCTAACTGAATCGCCATAAATCGCATCAGGAATATGAGCATCTATTGAATAATTTAATCCAATTTGCTTCAATTGGGCACTTGCCTCTTTCAACATACAAATAGACTGAATAGTATCTCTGAGGTTAAAGGGCATACATACAAAGGTGATTTCTCCAGTTTCTATATTGGCAAAATCGAGAATGTCATTTAGGGTAACCAACAAATGCTCGCCCGACTTGATGATCATTTTTACAGATTCCAGATCCTCAGGTTCTTCCAGCGATTCCTGAAGGTAACGTGCAAAACCCAGGATAGCATTCATCGGCGTACGTATTTCGTGACTCATATTGACCAGAAAATACTGCTTAGCTTTTTCATAGTGCTCGGCCCTTTGTTGCTCATTGGTTAAGCTAATGCGGAGTTCTTCCAGCTCATTTAAATTTTGTTCGTGCCGATGCGCCAACTCATTAAATGTCCAGGCCAAAATACCTATCTCGTGATTTGCACTAACATCTACCCTGGTCTTTAAATTACCTCTCCTGATATTTCCGGAACCCGTGACAATATCACTTATACCTTTTTTAAGACTGTTGATCACAGAAACAAGAATTCCTATGCTGATTAATCCGAGAATAAAAGATGATGCGAGCGCTGCAAACCTCATCAGGTTGGAGGGAAATGCAATTACAGACAGGACTATTAGGGTCCATAAAGCAATGAGCCCGATTATAAAATATAGCCTTTTTGAGATAGCTATATCATTTACCCCCCTAAATAAACCGGAAATAAACATAGTCTGCGTTAAAGTATTAAACTCCCTGTATTTAACATTCCCGATAAAAGTAGACAATAGCCTGTCTATTAAGCCTGTTCATTTTGTTCAAGTAGCAAAACCTTCAGTTGGATTAAACAAAAAAGGAACAGCATTTTGGGCTGTTCCTTTTTCGTTTTAATCGATAACAGATTATACTATGCTTTTTTGCCCGCCTTATGTCCTCTTGAAGCGAAGTAAACAATATATAAGTAAGCTGGTACCATTGCATATAAAAATGCATGTTGAAAATCGATATGCAATTCATCCTTCATAAATCCATATACCAAAGGCCAGATGGCTCCTCCTGCAATACCCATAATCATAATAGCAGACCCCGTCTTAGTAAATTTACCCAAACCTTTGATCCCCAGTGGAAAAATAGCCGGCCACATTAACGAATTGGCCAGGCCTAATAAAGCAACAAACCAAAAAGAAATAACCCCTGTGGTAAATACCGAAAGTGCAGTAAATACAATACCTACTGATGTACAAATCCTAAGTGCTGCCTGTTGGCTGATAAATTTAGGGATAGTAATAATACCAATTAAATAGCCCAACAGCATGAAACCTAAAGTAAATGCAGTCGCATTATCTCTGAATACGTGTGGAACGGTTCCCAGTTCACGGGCATAAGTTCCAATGATATCTCCTGCCATTACTTCAACGGCCACACAAAAGAAAATTGCAAGCGCTCCCAAAAATAAATGAGGATAATCGAATATTGTCTTTTTCGCTGTAGTATGAGCGTTTTCTGAAGCATCTTCCTCTTCCATGTTCACTTCAGGAAGTTTTACAAACTTGAGCACAATGGCAAATAACCCCAACACAATTGCCAGTGCAATATAAGGTGCATGAAGCTGCTGAAGTAATTCATCTAAAATAGTTTGTTTATCAGCTTCGGTTGCTGCTTGTGCCAATCGTGCTTCGGCAGCATTTGCCCCTTTCAAAAGCAAGGTACTAAGTACAATTGGCGCTACAATACCTGCTGTTTTATTACAAAAACCTGCAATGGAGATTCGTTGCGCAGCACTATCAATTGGCCCAATGATACTTAAATAAGGGTTCACTGCGGTTTGTAATAAAGCCATACCTGAGCCTTGTACAAAAATTGCAGTTAAGAATAGTGTATAACTACTTTTTTCAGCTGCCGGAATAAACAATAGAGATCCTATTGCCAGAATTACCAAACTCGATACCAAGCCATTATGGAAGCCAATTTTTTTAAGTATCCATGAGCTGGGTATTGCCAGAAAAAAATAGGCGATATAAGATGCAAAGGTAACCAGATACGCTTGTAAATCGGTTTCGAGATCGAACGCTTTTTTTGCAAATGGAATAAGGGAGCCATTGGCCCAGGTGACAAAGCCTAAAATAAAAAACAATGCACAACAGATTACCATTGGCATTAGCGCCGTTCTGTTTTGAGGTTGGTTAGGATTCATGGTTTAGTTTAATTTGTATGATGCTTACTTATTTAAGTATTTTAAAAACTTGAAGCTCTAAAAATATAAATTTTCATTGAATTCTAAGCTTAATTAACTTTTTTCACGCAAACGTTTGTCTAAATCACGACAATTACATTCAACTTCGCCTTAATTGTTACCCCCTAGGTATTTTTAATTACATTTGTGGTATTAATCAACAACCCCAATTAATGAAACATCAAATAAATGAATTAGAGGATATCGCTGCTCAGGTAAGACGGGATATTGTTAGAATGGTGCATGCCTGCCAATCGGGTCATCCGGGAGGGTCATTAGGCTGTGCAGATTTTATGACGGCATTGTATTTTGAAATCATGAACCACTCTACTGATTTTAAAATGGATGGAAAAGGCGAAGATTTGTTTTTTCTTTCAAACGGCCACATTTCGCCGGTTTTTTACAGCGTTTTAGCCAGATCAGGATATTTTGACGTGAGCGAACTGGCAACTTTCAGAAAGCTGAACTCAAGGTTACAAGGACACCCAACTACCCACGAAGGGCTTCCTGGTGTAAGAGTAGCCTCAGGCTCATTGGGCCAGGGTCTATCTGTAGCTATCGGAGCTGCCCAAGCAAAGAAATTAAATAAAGATCATTCTACTGTATTTGTATTACTTGGTGATGGCGAATTGCAGGAAGGACAAAACTGGGAGGCAATTATGTACGCTCCTCATAATAAAGTAGACAACCTGATTGCTTCTGTTGATTATAACGGGCAGCAGATAGATGGTCCTACAGAAAAGGTATTATCATTGGAAAACCTTCAGGCAAAATTTGAAGCTTTCGGATGGCATGTGATCAATTCGGACGGTAATGATATGGACTCGATTGTGAAAGCCCTGCATTATGCAAAATCGTTGACAGGTAAAGGAAAACCTGTTTTAAATCTGATGAGCACACAAATGGGTTATGGCGTTGATTTTATGATGGGATCGCACAAATGGCATGGTGTGGCTCCTAACGACGAACAACTGGCAGCAGCCCTGGCGCAATTAAGTAGTACCCTTAAAGATTATTAAGCATGAAGAAGTATACATATACTGAAAAAAAAGATACACGTTCTGGTTTTGGAGCAGGATTGCTTGAAGCAGGAAAAAAGAACCCGGAAGTAGTGGCACTTTGTGCCGACCTGGTAGGCTCGTTAAAAATGGATGCCTTTATTAAAGAATTCCCTGAACGTTTTTTCCAGATCGGGATTGCTGAAGCCAATATGATTGGTATCGCTGCCGGTTTGACTATTGGAGGAAAAATTCCCTTTACCGGAACTTTTGCCAACTTTTCGACTGGCAGGGTTTACGATCAGATCCGTCAGTCGGTAGCCTATTCTGATAAAAACGTAAAAATCTGTGCCTCGCACGCTGGTCTTACATTGGGTGAGGACGGTGCAACGCACCAAATTCTGGAAGACATAGGTTTGATGAAAATGCTACCGGGCATGACCGTAATTAATACCTGCGATTACAACCAGACCAAAGCAGCAACAATAGCTATTGCCGAACACCATGGACCGGTATATCTGCGTTTTGGTCGCCCTGTAATCCCGGTATTTACCGATCCTGATCAAAAGTTTGAAATCGGAAAGGCCTGGATGGTAAATGAAGGCACCGACGTAACAATCATTGCCACAGGCCATATGGTTTGGAAAGCAATTGAAGCTGGCGAAAAACTAGCTGAATTGGGCATCGATGCCGAAATTATCAATATCCACACCATTAAACCTTTGGACGAAGAAGCAGTCTTGAAATCAGTTAAGAAAACCGGCTGCGTGGTAACTTGTGAGGAGCACAATAAATACGGTGGCCTGGGCGAAAGCGTAGCAAGATTATTATCGACAACATTACCTACACCACAGGAATTTGTGGCAGTAAACGATAGTTTTGGCGAAAGTGGTACGCCAGATCAACTGATGACCAAATATGGCCTAGACAGCGTTAATATTGTTGAGGCTGCGCAAAAAGTAATGAAAAGAGCCAACAAATAATACCTACAGTAAAAAGGACAATGAATGAAGCAGGTTGAAGATTCGGAGATTTTAGAGAAATTCTTAAATACAAAAACTCGTGATGAAGCCTTTAACCTGCTTCTTAGTAAATATCAGCAGAAAATTTACTGGCACATCAGGCGCTTAGTTATCGACCATGATGACGCTGATGATCTGGTACAGGATACTTTTATCAAAGTATGGAAAAACCTGGAGAAGTTCCGTAGTGACTCTCAGCTTTACACCTGGATATATCGCATCGCAACCAACGAATCCATTACTTTTCTGAATAAAAAGAAGCAAAGAAACAACACACCGCTAGATGAAGTTTCTTCAGAACTGGCTGAAACATTAATTGCATCCAGCCACTTTAATGGCGATAAAGTACAGTTAAAACTTCAGCAGGCATTACTTACCCTACCCGAAAAACAAAGACTCATATTCAACATGAAGTATTTTGATGATTTGAAGTATGAGGAAATAGCTGAAATTACGGGCACCAGTGTGGGTGCACTAAAGGCTTCTTTTCATATCGCGGTAAAGAAAGTTGAAACTTTTATGCTAAATGAAGACATTACCTTTTAAACCTTTTGGAGTATAATACATCAATATATTTGAAATGGATAATAATTTAGAAAATAACGATTGGAAAAAGGAAGCGCCCCTACTGGCGACTTTACCTGTAAGCCATCCTTTTTCTGTTCCTGAAGGATATTTTGAAAATTTATCACTTCAATTAACCGATTCCATCTACCTGGAAAAGTTAAAAAATGAAATCCCTGCACCAGGGTTTGAAGTACCCGACAATTATTTTAATGATCTTCAACAGCAAATCAGTTCGGAAATACTGGCCAACCGCCTGAAGACAGTTGCCCCAGTTGGTGACTATGCAGTTCCTGCTCATTATTTTGAACAACTGCAAGCCAAGATTCAGTCAAAAACAATCGGTGAACAAAAACAACAAACTGCAAAAATTGTTCGTTTGTGGCGGTCTAAAGTTGTAAAATACGCCTCGGCTGCCTGTTTTGTGATGCTAAGTGCAATAGGCATTTATTTTTATGAACAACAGCATCATAACAACAAATTGGCTTATACAGAACAGAATGCCGATCAAATGCTTTATGATATAGATGAACAGGTCATTATTGATCATATAGAGTCTAATGATTTACAGCAGGTAAAACCCGGAGCTACTGATGTGGCGCTGGAAAATTATATCCTTACCAATTACACACAAAGTGATATTGCAAGGAATTTATAAAAATGATCAAATGAGCTGGGTATGATGAAATCATCAAAGGCTCCATCTGACAATTAACAATATAAAAGAAAACAGATGAAACAGCTAATTATCGCTATACTTCTCCTATTTCCGGCTATAGTAATGGCACAAAGGCCAAGCGAACGCATCAATGAAATTGAATCCTATAGAATTGCTTACTTAACCCAAAAGCTTGATCTTACTGCAGAGGAAGCAAAGATATTTTGGCCGATTTACAATGATTGGCAAAGAGAACAGGATGCACTGCGCAAAGAACGTATGCAAAAGATGATTAGTTTTCGCAAAATTTCTGAAATTGAAGAACTATCTGATACTGAAGTTCAGACACTTATTGTAAATGATTTCAGCTTTGAACAACGAGAGTTGAACCTTAAAAAGAAGTACTACTATAAATTAAAATCAAACTTACCGATCAAGATTGTGGGCAAATATTACCGGGCTCAGGAAGCCTTTAAAAAGGAACTTCTGGCCAAATACCGGAACAATGGCTGGCCGCAGCGAAATTAATTCGTATTTTTGGCCATGCTTACACAACGCCAATTATTTCTGCAACACAACGCTCAGACTACTCTTGAACCGCTACTTCTAGAATTTAATAAAGCCCAGGGTGTGTACCTTTATGATAGCCAGGGCAAAAAATACATCGACCTCATTGCCGGCATTGGTGTAAGCAATGTAGGCCACTGCCATCCTGCCGTTGTAGCTGCGGTACAAAATCAGGCAGAACAATACATGCATATTATGGTTTACGGCGAATTTGTGCAAAGCCCCCAGGTAAATTTTGCCAAAGCGCTTGCCGATGTATTGCCACAGAACCTTAATTGTACTTACTTCGTAAATTCCGGTGCCGAAGCAGTAGAGGGTGCCATGAAACTTGCTAAAAGATATACCGGACGTTCGGAGATTATTTCCTGCTTTAATTCCTATCATGGCAGCACGCAAGGTGCATTAAGTATGATGGGCAATGAAGAATTTAAGCAAGCCTACAGACCATTGTTACCTGATATCAGATTTATGAATTATGGGCTTGCGGCCGATCTGGAATTGATTACCACAAAAACAGCAGCAGTTTTTATAGAAACCATACAAGGAGAAGCAGGGATAAGGATAGCAGATAAAGCCTACTTTGAGGCCTTGCGAAAAAAGTGTACAGAAACAGGAACATTGCTGGTATTTGACGAAATACAGTGTGGATTTGGCCGTACTGGAAAAATGTTCGGCTTTGAGCATTTTAATGTGGTTCCGGACATTCTTTTACTAGCCAAGGGTATTGGAGGCGGAATGCCCATTGGTGCCTTTATCAGCTCACGGGAAATCATGATCGCATTGGCTACCAATCCGATTTTGGGTCATATTACAACATTTGGAGGACACCCGGTAAGCTGCGCAGCCGGTTTGGCGACTTTGCAAACCATAGTTAATGAAAATATTGTAGCAGAAGTGGAAGAAAAAGGCCTCCTTTTCAAAAAATTGCTTCAACACCCTGCTATTAAAGAGGTGCGGGGTATAGGCCTGATGATGGCCATAAGTTTCGAGAGTTTCGAAATCAATAAAAAGATCATTGACGCCTGTATTGCTGATGGCGTGATCAGCGACTGGTTTTTACATTGCAGCAATTCAATGCGGATTGCCCCGCCATTGATTATTACCAAAGCCGAAATTGAAATTGCTTGTCAGATCATATTGAAAAATGTTACGGCTTTAGGATAGCCTCTCGGCCCTGCACATCTCGTCATGCTGAATTTATTTCAGCATCCTAGACATGCTATTCTGTCTTTCTCTTGCGAGATGCTGAAATAAATTCAGCATCACATGGAGCGGATAACTACGTCCACATAGTGAGGCAGGTATGGCTATAACGACCGGTTTAACAAGTGATCTAACGAAACGCTAACTCATTTTTTGCCGTTTGATCAGATAAGCCTGTAATACCGGATGAAAACCTTGTGCAATATCGGCATCAATAATATCTATTTTATATTGAATACACTTTGACAGAATGTGCTGACGGTATTCCTCCATCCTGGCAAAGTATGCATCTTTTACCTTTGAGGTATGTGTTTTCAAAATGGCCCCTGTTTCCAAATCAATAAACTCGTGCGGGCGGTTTTCGAAATTAAATTCAACTTCCTTTGCCCGATCTGTCACATTAAAAATAACCACCTCATGTTTATTAAATTTAAGATGCTGAAGTGCCGAGAACAAACCGTCGATATGATTTCCATCCTGAAATGTACCCAACATATCGCTAAAAATAACTACCAGCGAGCGTTTGTGAATCAGTTCGGCTATCTGATGTAATGCCTGTTCCAGGTTGGTTTTTACATTTAGTGGTTCGGTATTCAGCAATTCTTCAAGCTTGGCAAACAGAAACTTCTGATGCGTGGTGGTCGACTTAGCCGGGGTATTTAGCAGCAGCTGATCAGTAAAAAGACTTAGGCCAAATGCATCCCGTTGTCTTTTTAACAAATAAATTAAGGCCGCCACTGCCTGTACAGAAAAATTAAGCTTGTTATAAGCCTTCAAGGGGAAATACATAGATGAGGAAACATCGATAATAAACTGACACCGCAAATTCGTTTCCTCCTCATATCGCTTGCTAAATAGCTTATCGGTCCGGGCGTACAGTTTCCAGTCTATATTTTTAACGTTGTCGCCAACGTTATAAAGGCGATGTTCAGCAAACTCGACAGAAAATCCGTGAAAGGGGCTTTTGTGCAAGCCGGTAATGAAACCTTCAACTACCTGCCGGGCAAGCAGCTCCAGGTTGGCATTAAAATGTAAATGTTGTTCATCAATAGGCAACTGCATAGCGTAAATATAAAAAAAGCGTTCATAATGTTATGAACGCTTTTCATCAATATATGATATGAATTGATTACAATTGTTTTTCCAGTTTCTGCGCAAGTACTGATTTTGGCACTGCACCAACTTGTTTGTCTACTACTTCACCGTTTTTAAAGTACAATAAAGCCGGGATGTTACGGATGCCAAACTGAGTAGAAATTTGTGGGTTGTTATCAACATTAACTTTTCCTACAACTGCTTTTCCTTCGTATTCTTTTGAGATCTCATCTACAACAGGACCTACCATACGACATGGACCACACCATTCTGCCCAAAAGTCAACTAAAACTGGTTTATCTGATTTTAACACAACTTCCTCGAAGTTAGCATCTGTGATTTCTAAAGCCATAATTCTATTTTTTTTATATTAGTTATCTTAATTTCTTTGTCTGGTCACGAACCGTTTTAATTAACGTATACTGCTTGCAGACTACAAATATATTATCAATTGTAATGCCATCAAGCCGACTAATGCCATTATGACATTAGTTCAACTTTGAACTCACATTTAAAGCGTCCAATTGTGCTAAAAAATCATTCGTAGGGTTGATTTTAAGCGATTTAGAGGGCAATTTGACCATTACATTCTGCTCCCTGTCGTACACATCAAAAAGCAATTGACAATTTTGCTGCTCCGTAGTTGCCTTGTTATTTTCCAGGATAGCTACCACCTGAGCCATAAAGTTATCATCTACACGTTCAATTGGCACCTGAATGGTTACACTTTTGGCCAGTTTGTCCCTTAATTCAGACAAAAGATTAATAGAGGTAATTTTAAACTCCCAGTCACCTTCTTTTCTAAACCGCTCGCCCACCCTTCCACGAATTTGAAGGAAATAGCCATCAGTCAAAAACTGTTTAAATTTGATAAAATCATCTCCAAACAATGCAAGTTCACTACTGTCATCATAATCCTCAAACAACAGGGTGCCAAAAGGTTTTCCGGTCTTGGTCATACGTTGTGCAGCTACTACTACCAAACCACCAACTACCAGTTCTCTGTTCTTAATGGTTTCAAACTCGGCCAATACCTCTTCGTTGGTATCGCCTGTTCTTATTTTATTTACCAGGGCCAGGTGCCGTACCTTATGCTGACAAAATTCCTTTAGCTCTAACTTGTAATTGTCCAAAGGATGCCCTGACAAAAAGATACCAATAGCATCTTTTTCATATTTCAACCGGTCTATTAAGCTCCATTCGGGAGCTACAGGTAGCGCAGGCTCCAGGATCAGGTCGGCCACCGAGCCGCCAAACAGCGACGACTGTGAGGAAGATTCATTGTTCTGGAAATCATTGGCATATTTAATTACCTTTTCGATTCCATTCATTTTATCGTTGATACCGACAAAAAAATACTGCGCCCGATGGTGGCCAAAGCCGTCAAAGGCACCGCTATAAATGAAACTCTCGTAGGCTTTTTTATTTACTGTCCGGGTATTAGATCGTCGAGCAAAATCATAAAGATCTTTATACACCCCATTTTCGGCACGTTCATCTATGATGCTCTCTACCGCCTTATCGCCCACGCCCTTAATACCCGACAAACCAAAACGAACTTCACCATTAGTGTTTACAGAGAACTTAGTGCCCGACTCATTTACATCCGGGCCAAGTACCTGAACGCCCATTTGCTTGCACTCTTCCATAAAAAAGGCAACCTGCTTAATGTCGTTCATATTGTTGGACAGTACTGCCGCCATATACTCGGCAGGGTAATGTGCCTTTAAATAGGCCGTTTGATAAGCAATCCAGGCATAGCAGGTGGAGTGCGATTTATTGAAGGCATAAGAAGCAAATGCCTCCCAGTCCTTCCAGATTTTTTCCAATATAGTGGCATCATGACCTTTTTCGGCAGCTTGTTTCACAAACTTAGGCTTCATTTTGTCCAGTACATCCTTCTGCTTTTTACCCATAGCCTTACGCAAAACATCGGCCTCACCTTTGGTAAAACCTGCCAACTTTTGCGATAAAAGCATCACCTGCTCCTGATATACCGTAATACCGTATGTTTCTTTCAGGTATTCCTCACAAGCATCTAAATCGTATTTAATTTCCTCCTCACCATTTTTCCTGCGTACAAAACTCGGAATGTACTCCAATGGTCCCGGGCGATATAGCGCATTCATCGCAATCAAATCTCCAAATACCGTAGGTTTCAGCTCCTTCATGTATTTCTGCATCCCCGTACTCTCGTACTGGAAAATCCCAATGGTTTCGCCCCTTTGAAAAAGTTCATAGGTTTTCGGGTCGTCGATTGGAAAATTGTCCGGATCCAGATCTATATTGTGTCTGAATTTAACCAGTTTAACAGTGTCTTTGATCAGGGTTAAAGTTTTCAACCCCAAAAAGTCCATTTTTAACAAACCGGCACTTTCTACTACCGAGTTGTCAAACTGCGTAACATACAGATCGGAATCTTTTGCCGTAGCTACCGGAACAAAATTGGTAATATCACTGGGTGTAATGATCACCCCACATGCGTGAATACCAGTATTTCTTAGAGAGCCTTCTAAAATCTGGGCCTGCTCCAGCGTTTTTGCCCCTAAATCTTTTGCTACCGCAAGTGACTTCAGCTCAACTACCTTCTCATACTCATCGGCACGAAGTGCTTCCTTCAGATTTTTCTCATCCAGTGTAAAAATCTTGGCCAGCTTCATGTTGGGAATAAGCTTGGCAATCTTCTCTGCCTCAAACAAAGGCAAATCCAATACGCGGGCAGTATCCTTTACCGACGACTTGGCAGCCATGGTACCATAGGTAATGATTTGCGCTACCTGATTGGCTCCGTACTTCTTGATCACATAATCCATAACCCTGCCACGGCCCTCATCGTCAAAGTCGATATCAATATCGGGCATCGATACACGGTCTGGATTCAGAAAACGCTCAAAAAGGAGATCGTACTTGATCGGGTCAATATTGGTAATACCCAAACAATAGGCCACTGCAGATCCGGCAGCTGATCCCCTTCCTGGCCCAACTGACACATCCAGGTTCCTGGCCTCGGCAATAAAATCCTGAACAATCAAAAAGTAACCCGGATATCCGGTCTTTTCAATTGTGGCCAATTCAAAATCAAGACGCTCCGCGATATCATCTGTAATCTCACCATACCGCTTTTTTGCCCCAACATAAGTTAAATGCCTCAGGTATTTATTTTCTCCACGCTTGCCACCATCTTCCTCATCCTCTTTTACCAGAAACTCTTCCGAGATATCAAACTTAGGTAAAAGCACCTCACGGGCCAGCTTATAGATTTCTATTTTATCAATAACTTCCTGAATATTTACAATTGCCTCTGGCAGATCGGCAAACAGGTTTTTCATTTCATCAGGTGATTTGAAATAATATTCCTGATTAGGTAAACCAAATCGAAATCCCCTACCCCTGCCTATTGGCGTAGCCTGCTTTTCGCCATCTTTTACGCACAACAAAATATCATGAGCGTTGGCATCCTTTTTATTAATATAATAGGTATTGTTGGTGGCAATCAGCTTTACCTCGTGTCTTTTTGCAAGTGTAATCAGTGAGGTATTTACAATATCTTCATCTTCCTGATTGTGTCGCATCAACTCGATGTAAAAATCGTCACCAAACTGCGCTTTCCACCAAAGCAAAGCTTCCTCAGCCTGCTTCTCGCCCAGATTCAACAATTTGCTGGATATTTCGCCATACAAGTTTCCAGACAATACCATGATATCATCTTTGTATTGCTCAACAACCGCCTTGTCTATCCTCGGAATGTAATAGAATCCTTTGGTATAGGCTATTGACGACATTTTGGCCAGGTTATGGTAGCCGGCCTTATTTTTGGCCAGAAAAACTACCTGATACCCATTGTCTTTCCTGCTTTTGTCTTCATGGTTCTCACACACAAAAAATTCACATCCTACAATAGGCTTTATTACCGTTTCCTCAGGAGTTTTTCCTTCGTCCAATGCAGCCTGATTTCGTGCTTCTACCCCTTTATTGTGGTTCAGTACCTGTGCTACAAAATGAAAGGCCCCCATCATGTTGGCATGATCGGTCATCGCTACAGCCGGCATTTTAAAAGCAGCAGTAGCTTTGATCAGCGAAGGTATATTAATGGTAGATTGCAGTACTGAAAATTGTGTATGGTTATGTAAATGCACAAAATTTGCAGCTGCAAGTTCCCGTTTATTTTCGTTTAGGGTGTCTTTAGAAACCTTAGGTCCCTCGGTTTGCTGTAGGCGCTTTCTGATCTCATCAGAAGCAGATTTAAGGTTAACATGATTTAAACCTACGCGTTCAAATACCTGAGGTGTTTTTTCTTTAAAACGTTGTAAATATTCCTGATCGGCCTGCAGCTGATCAGGTCTGAAAGCATTAACCCGTATCAGTTGAAAAAAGCAGCGGGTAGTAGCCTCCACATCGGCAGTTGCATTGTGTGCTTCAGAAAAAGGTTCTCCAAAAAGATATTGGTGAAGCTCAGTCAATGTAGGCAACTTAAACTTTCCTCCACGTCCGCCCGGAAGTTTTAATAGTTCGGCTGTAGTTTCTGTACAGGTATCCAACACAGGCATTTGTGCCATCGGGCTTTCTACCCCAATACGATGAAACTCACAGCCCATAATATTGACATCAAAGCCAATATTCTGACCAACAATAAACTTAGCTTTGGCTAGTGCAATATTAAATTTTTCCAGAACCTCCGACAGGGGAATCCCTTGTTCGGCTGCCAACTCCGTTGAAATACCATGAATACGTTCCGCATCATAGGGAATGTTGAATCCATCGGGAGTAACCAGGTAATCCTGATGTTCGATCAGATTACCTAGTTCATCATGTAATTGCCAGGCAATTTGAATACACCTTGGCCAATTGTCAGTATCAGTAATTGGAGCATTCCAATTGCGAGGTAAACCTGTGGTTTCGGTATCAAATATTAAATACATAACTGGTAATTATTCTTCTTTTCTGAAATGAAAATGATGCACCAAAAATACGGAATTTTAGCCGCCTTTGCTTAAAGGAATTGTAATTTTAAGCGTGTTGTTTTTCAGGCTCATGTTGCAAAACTCTATGTTCCTGAGATACAAGTTTACTGGTATCATAGCCTTTTTTTCGGCAACGGTCAACAATATCCCTCAACAATTCTTTTGGTAGTTCAGGCCTTCGCGACATGATATATAATTTTCTTTGCTTAGGATGCCCAACAACCACATAGGAATAATCATCAGCAAGTTCAATCACCCAATAATCTACTTTAAAAGGCCATACCAATTGTGCTTTAAACACAGCGTTATTATACCCTCTTACCACAAACAATTTAGACCTGATGTACTTGCGTTTTTGTTCGCCCACTACATTATAGGTAGTAAATACCGCATAGTAGCCGTCGGGATGGATCACGTAGGTTTCAACTTTTTGTCGCCAATGCTGATCCATAAAAGTGGGTATAGAATACAACGAATACCACTTTCCTGCAAACGCCATAATATCTACTCGTTGTACTGGTTGATTGTCCATAAGCTCTCCAATTATCTGGTCCTACGCAAATGTAAATTCTTTATCATAAAACCCATAACGAAGAATAAAGTTTTCAAAAGCATTTTTTAAACTGGGGTAATTTTATAACTTCGACAGAAGGTAACATACATAAAAAAAATATTTATGAAGATAACAGTTGTAGGTGCCGGCGCTGTAGGCGCCACTTGTGCAGATAATATTGCCAGAAAAGAATTAGCCGAAGAACTTATTTTATTAGACATCAAAGAAGGGTTTGCTGAGGGTAAATCTATTGACATGATGCAAACTTCTGCTTTATTGGGCTTTGATACTAAAATTAAAGGTGTTACCAACGATTATGCAAGTACCGCAGACTCTGAAGTAGTTGTAATTACATCGGGACTACCCCGCAAACCGGGTATGACCCGAGAAGAATTAATCGGAACAAATGCAAACATCGTAAAAGGTGTAACTGAGAATATTTTAAAGTACTCACCAAACACCATTATCATTGTGGTTTCTAATCCAATGGACACCATGAATTACCTAACCTTAAAAACCTCAGGACTACCTAAAAACCGCATCCTGGGTATGGGTGGTGCATTGGATTCTTCCAGATTTAAATATTACCTAAGCCAGGAGCTAGGCTGCTCGCCGGCCGATCTGAATGCCGTAGTTATTGGCGGACATGGCGACACTACCATGATCCCATTGATCAATCATGCTACATGGAACAGTATTCCAGTTACACAGCTACTAAGCAAAGAACAGCAGGAAAAAGTTGTAAAAGCAACCATGGTTGGCGGAGCTACCCTAACCGGATTAATTGGTACATCAGCCTGGTATGCACCAGGTGCTGGAACTGCCGCAATGGTGGAAAGCATTGTAAGAGACGAGAAGAAACTAATCTCTTCCGGAGTTTACCTGGATGGTGAGTATGGCCAAAAAGACATATCATTGGTTGTTCCGGTTATTATCGGCAAAAATGGCGCTGAAAAGATCCTTGATTTCAAATTAAGCGACGAGGAACAAACGGCCTTCAACAAAAGTGCTGATGCTGTACGCAGCATGAATTCCGTATTAACAGACATGAATCTGGTTTAAGATAACAAAAGGCATATATATCATAAATGAGAACAATTGCTGTTCCACTGACATTAATCAATTTACAAGATGACGGTTTCCACCTTTTGGTGGAAATTGTTGTTTTTGGGCAAAAACTGCTGGCCGTAGTAGATACCGGGGCCTCCAGATGTGTTTTTGACAAAACTTTTATCGAAGCACATATCAAAGGGTTGGAAAATACTGAAGAAATGCACGCTACCACACTCTTCACTACTTCCAGCACCCTTCAGGCAACTATCTCTAAAGTAAAAATAGGCAGGCTTACACTAAATGATTACGAGACTGTAGCACTCGATCTTGAAGCCGTAAATCAAGCGTATGAAGGATTAGGACACCCGCCAATCCGTGCTATTATTGGTGGCGATCTGTTGCTGAAATATCATGCAACCATCAATTATAAAAAAATGAAGATGTTTTTGTATCAGTAAGGCCGATCAACTAAGTACCCTCAAAAAAACACAATCATGAAGTAACTCCCAACTACAAAACAGGGCCGATGATTGTATCACCGGCCCTGTTTATATTACTTAAAGTAAAAATTATCTTCTCAGAAAGCGCATAGGAAAATTTTGTCCTTCTTCAGGACAAAGGTTTCCAGCGATTGAAGAGAATGGTCATTTTTACCCGTTATTTTTACTAAGCATCAATTTTCGCATATTTTGCATTACGTTCAATAAACTCCCTCCGTGGTGCTACCTCATCTCCCATCAACATAGAGAAAGTATGATCACATTCTGCAGCATTCTCAATAGTCGCCTGCATCAATGTACGTGTAGATGGGTTCAAAGTAGTATCCCAAAGCTGCTCTGCATTCATCTCACCCAAACCTTTATAGCGCTGAATGTGTACACTTTCTTCTTTACCGGCACCTTTTAAACGTTGTACGGCAGCATCACGTTGCTGATCGTTCCAGCAATATTCAAACTCCTTACCTTTTTTAACCTGGTACAAAGGTGGAGCTGCAATGTAAACGTAGCCTGCCTCAATAAGTGCCTTCATATATCTGAAGAAGAAGGTCAGAATCAACGTAGTAATGTGAGATCCGTCAATATCAGCATCCGTCATGATCACAATTTTGTGGTAACGTAGCTTGGTTAAATTCAATGCTTTATCATCTTCAGGTGTTCCAATACTTACCCCCAAAGCTGTAAACATATTTTTGATCTCGTCATTTTCGTAGATCTTATGCTCCATTGCTTTCTCCACATTCAGGATCTTACCCTTTAAAGGAAGTATAGCCTGAAAATTACGGTCGCGTCCTTGTTTGGCAGTACCACCTGCCGAGTCTCCCTCCACCAGGTACAACTCGCATTTTTCCGGATCGCTATCAGAACAATCGGCCAGCTTACCAGGTAAGCCGGAGCCGCCCATTACACTTTTACGTTGAACCATTTCCCGGGCTTTGCGCGCCGCAGCACGGGCTGTCGCAGCAAGGATAACCTTGTTAACGATCATTTTTGCCTCTTTAGGATATTCTTCCAGATAAATACCTAAGGCTTCACCAACGGCAACATCCACGGCACCCATTACCTCCGAGTTGCCCAGCTTGGTTTTGGTTTGCCCTTCAAACTGAGGTTCCTGAACCTTAACCGAAACTACGGCAGTCAAACCTTCCCTGAAGTCATCACCAGTAATCTCGAACTTAACATTTTTAAGCAACCCAGACTTATCGGCATAGGCCTTTAATGTCCTGGTCAGACCTCTTCTAAAACCAGCAATATGTGTTCCTCCTTCGTGCGTATTGATATTGTTTACATAAGAATGCACATTTTCGGAATAACTATCATTGTACTGCAGGGCCAGCTCAACAGGAATTCCATTTTTAATACCTTCCACATAAATTGGCTCCGGTATCAAAGAAGGCCGTGTTCCATCTAAAAACTGAACAAACTCTTTCAATCCACCTTCTGAATGGAATAGTTCAGAAAGATACTCTCCGTTTTCCAGAGTTTCACGCTCATCGGTAAGGGTAAGCTTAATGCCTTTGTTAAGAAAAGCAAGCTCTCTTAGCCTCGAGGCCAGAGTATCGTAACGATATTCCGTTGTTTGGGTAAAAATTGTCGGATCCGGAGAAAAAGTTACAATCGTTCCACGCTTATCTGTATCACCAATAGATTTCACATCATAAAGCGGTTTACCAATATTATACTCCTGTACCCAGATCTTTCCTTCGCGGTGTACTTCTGCTTTGAGGTGGGTAGACAAAGCGTTTACGCAACTTACCCCCACACCGTGCAAACCTCCGGATACCTTATAGGTATCTTTGTCAAATTTACCACCGGCGTGCAGTACCGTCATTACAATCTCTAATGCCGACTTTTGCTCTTTGGTGTTGATCCCCGTTGGGATACCACGTCCGTTATCTTCAACCCGTATTGAGTTACCTTTTAAAATATTTACATGAATGGTATCAGCATGTCCTGCCAATGCCTCATCAATTGAGTTGTCTACTACCTCATACACAAGGTGATGTAAACCTTTAATTCCGGTATCGCCTATATACATCGAAGGGCGCTTTCGCACCGCTTCCAATCCTTCTAATACCTGTATATTATCTGCCGAATAATTTGACTTTGGATCTTTTTCTTCGCTCATATTTTTTGTTAAAACAATAAGATTCAAATTTAACCAATTATGGTCAATTTAAGGCAAATGTGGATAACTATTAGGCTTGGAAAATTATATTTTTTATCTAAGTTTGCTAAAGTTACCCCAAGGTGACCAAAGCTCAATTTATAAGGATGAAAAAAACAACATTAGGCGGCATTGCCACCGCAGTAGCCATCGTTTCTGTGATGGCATCTTGCCAGAATAAAGAAGACAAAGGCGCTACGGTTAAAAAAACAGATTCGACGACAGTTTCAAGCAGTGAAAAAATTGTTTATGTAAACTCCGATTCCCTGTTAACAAAATACCAGTATTTTAAAGATCTTAAAGTAAAATTAGAAGCGAAATCTAAAACCGCTCAAACAGATCTGGCTTCAAAACAACAAGCATTTCAACGCGAAGTTGCCCAGTATCAGCAACAGGCTAATACATTGCCAGCAGATCAACGCGCTTCAACTGAAGAAAGATTAGCACGTAAGCAACAGGAACTACAGGCTTATACTCAAAATGCCGGTGCTGCAATCCAAAATGAGCAGGCTGCAGAAAACGAAAAACTGTACGACAAAGTAGCTGATTATTTGAAAGATTACGCTAAAAAGAAAGGTTATAAAATGGTACTGGGTTACTCAAAAGGTAACGGTACAATATTATTTGCTGATGAGAGCCTGGACGTAACCAGCGAAGTGATCGTTGGACTAAATGAAGCTTACAAAAAATAATATATTTTTTTAATACAAAATTGAAATGCTCCGGGTAATCGGGGCATTTTTTTTGTGCAATATCAAGCTATGATAAAGAAAACAAATCAACACCAAAAGTTTATGGAATTGGCCATACAGCTTTCAGCACAAAATGTACTGGAGGGTTTAGGGGGTCCCTTTGGAGCTGTAGTAGTAAAGGATGGAAAAATTGTAGCAAAAAGCGCAAACAAAGTAACCTCAACAAACGACCCTACTGCACATGCTGAAGTATCGGCCATACGAATGGCCTGTAAAAAACTAAAAACATTTGACCTCAGTGGCTGTATCATTTACACCAGCTGCGAGCCCTGTCCTATGTGTCTTGGCGCAGTGTACTGGGCAAAAATAGATAGCATCTACTACGCAAATACGAAACAAGATGCCGAGGATATTGGCTTTAGCGACAAATTCATATACGATGAGCTAGAAAAACCATTGAGCAAACGCCAGCTCCCTATCAGACAAATGATGAGAGATGAAGCTCTTCAGGCTTTTAAATTGTGGGACGAAAGTGCCATGCGGACCGACTACTAAGCCTTTCAACTTTACATCAACTCCTAGTTAATACAGGAATAAAAACCTATTTTTAATCTGATGATGAGCTATGAAGAAAACATAAGAATTGAGTTTGAATTCTGGAAAATGGAAATGATGAAAAAGCCTTCATTTCTAAATAAAACCACTCAAAGGATTCAGAAAAAAATCAACAGCTATATTCCCGACAAAGTCCACGAGGCTATCACAACAGCAATGAAGGGGATGATAAAAACAGTACTATATGGTTCTACCCATACCACCACTGCCATTTCTTCCAGGGAGATGAGCCTGATTCACCGGGAAGCTCTTATACGTCAAAAGATTGACGGCTATTGCAAAACCGGTGCGGTTGAAGGCGGGATAACCGGTGCTGGTGGTTTTTTAATGAGTGTCGCCGATTTCCCCATCTTAATTGGCATTAAAATAAAAATGCTTTTCGAAATTGCTGCCCTTTATGGTTTTGATATAAAAGACTATCGGGAGCGCCTGTATATTTTGTACATATTTCAGTTGGCTTTTTCAAGTCAACAGGGTACAACAAAAATATTTTTGCATATTAGAGACTGGGAAAACAAACTTCAAACACTTCCCGAAAATCCAGAAAACTTTGACTGGTTAACCTTCCAGCAGGAATACAGGGACTACATTGATCTAGCCAAATTAGCCCAGTTACTGCCTGTAGTAGGGGCAGCAGTTGGTGTTGTGGTCAATTATCAATTGATCAAAAAACTAGGTAAAACAGCAATGCAGGCTTATCGGTTACGATTGCTGGACAACGATAAATTATTGACCTAGTCTTGCTCCTCAAACATTCCTCCAATCAGATCATCTGTTTCCCGTCTGTCTTTCTTAGTCGGTCTGCCTGTACCACGGTCTCTTTTTAAAGTCGGTGCATGAAATACCGATTTATAGGCATGCGTTTCCTCCTCCGGCGTAATGTCTTTGTATTTGGTAACGGCAATCTTTGATTCAACTCTGTTATAAAGCAGTTCAACAACCTCAATTACTTTCTTTTCTATACCTTTTGATACCTGGTACACATCTCCGGGCTTCACTATTGCAGAGGGCTTAAGGTTCTGTCCGTTCAATTTTACACGCCCGGCCTTACAGGCTTCTGTAGCTAAACTTCTTGTTTTAAACAACCTGATGGCCCATAAATACTTATCGATCCTTAATTTTTCCTGTTCACTCATAACATTCCAAAAATAGCGATAATAAAAATTTAAAAAACTTTTATAAAGGAAAATACACAGAAAAGATAGCTCAATACATAAAATTGACTTATTTTGTCAAAAAAATAATAAACAATCATGATAGCACAATTAAAAAAGTTAGTAGAAGCCGCTTGGGACGACAGAACTTTATTAGAATATAGTGAACATTGCGAAGCAATTGAAACTGTAGTTATGCAGTTAGATAAAGGAGAACTGCGTGTAGCAGAACCTATCTTAAATTCGTGGGGTGTAAATGAATGGATCAAAAAAGCTGTAATCCTTTACTTCCCTATCAGACAAATGAAGGTAATTGAAACAGGGCCTTTTGTATTTCATGATAAAATGAAACTGAAAACCAATTACAAAGAATTGGGTGTAAGAGTAGTTCCCGGTGCCAGTGCACGTTATGGTGCTTTCCTAGCTAAGGGCGTAATTATGATGCCTTCTTATGTAAACATAGGTGCTTATGTGGATGAAGGTACCATGGTTGATACCTGGGCTACCGTAGGTTCATGCGCGCAAATAGGCAAACATGTACATTTAAGTGGTGGTGTAGGGATTGGCGGCGTATTGGAGCCGATACAGGCTGCTCCTGTCATCATTGAAGACAATTGTTTCCTTGGATCCAGAGCCATCGTTGTAGAAGGTGTACGCGTAGAAAAAGAAGCTGTTTTAGGTGCAAACGTAGTGTTAACTGCATCTACAAAAATTATAGATGTAACCGGACCTACTCCTGTTGAATATAAAGGTGTTGTTCCTGCCCGTTCAGTAGTGATACCTGGCAGCTATCCAAAACAATTCCCTGCCGGTGAATACCATGTTCCATGTGCACTGATTATTGGCAAACGTAAGGAATCAACTGATAAAAAAACTTCTCTTAATGACGCCCTAAGAGAAAATAATGTAGCGGTATAAGGGCTATATTATAGTTAAAAATAAGATTATACTGATGAAAATTGGTTTTGATGGAAAGAGAGCTGCCAACAACCTTACTGGCCTGGGCAATTATAGTCGCTCGCTGATAGTCCACCTGGCAAACTATTTCCCTCAAAACCAATATTTCGTTTATACACCTAAGGTAAGAGACACTCCGCAAATCCGCTTTTTTACAGGTATGAAGGGAATTCAAATAAAGCTCCCGGAAACAAAGGAAATTTTATGGCGCAGTCTGGGCATTAAACGCCAGTTACTAAACGATCACATCGACCTTTATCATGGTTTAAGTCATGAATTACCCATAGGCATTCATAAAACGGGCATTCCCAGTGTTGTGACCATACATGACCTGATTTTTATCAGGTTCCCGCAAAACTATGGTTTCATCGACCGCCTTATCTATAAATTAAAGACCAAATATGCCTGTAAAAAGGCCAACCGCATCATAGCTATCAGTGAGCAAACCAAGCGCGACATTATTGAATTGTACAACGTTCCGCCTGATAAAATTGAGGTGATTTATCAAAGCTGTGACGATAGTTTCAAATTATCCGCTTCAGACAAAACCAAAGCTGAGGTCAAAGAAAAATACAAGCTCCCCGACCAGTATATTTTAAACGTTGGCACCATTGAAACCAGAAAAAACCTTCTTGCCCTGGTAAAAGCACTAAAAAACGTTCATGAAGACTGTAAATTGGTGGTTATTGGGAAGAGAACTGCTTACGCAAAACTGGTTGAACAGGAAATAGAGCGTCTTGGCTTAAATACAAGGGTGCTTTTTTTATCCCAAATCCCCTTTACAGATTTGCCTGTTATTTATCAAATGGCATCATTGTTTGTTTACCCATCCAGATATGAAGGGTTCGGCATCCCCATTATTGAAGCCTTATACAGTCAGGTTCCAGTCGTGGCCGCAACAGGTTCTTGCCTTGAAGAAGCAGGAGGACCTGATAGTCTATATGTGCACCCCGACGACCATGAAGCTCTCTCCCAGACCATAAATACCATATTAAACAGTCCCTTGCTTCAAATTTCGATGAAGGAAAAAGGCCAGGCATACGTTCAAAAATTCAACAACGAAAACATTAGTAGGCAAATGATACAGTTATACCTTAAAACTTTGGATAAAACTGTAATTTTACCCTATGCTAAAAACAGAAATTGAAAAGGCCCTTAATGTTTTAAAGGCTGGAGGTGTAATCCTCTATCCCACCGACACGGTATGGGGACTCGGCTGTGATGCGACCAACGAAGCGGCAGCTGCAAAAATCAATGAAATTAAAGAACGTACTGCCGACAAAAGTTTTATTATCCTGTTGGATACCGAAGCCAAACTACAAAGCTACGTAACAGAGGTACCTGAAGTGGCATACGACCTGATTGAATATGCAGAAAGTCCGCTTACACTGGTGTTTCCTGCTGCAAAAAATCTGGCCAAAAACGTGATCAATGCCGATGGAAGCGTTGGGATAAGAATAGCGAAACACGACTTCTGTCAGCAACTCATTCAACGATTTCGCAAGCCAATTACCTCAACTTCAGCAAACAAATCAGGAGTACCTACTCCATTATTTTTTGATGAAATCAGCGATGAAATAAAGGAGGCTGTTGACTATATCGTAGATTGGGAGCAGGAATTAAAGATCAGTAAAAAACCGTCAACCATCATGAAATTAGCTCCCGGAGGTCAATTTTCCTTTATTAGAAGGTAAGTTTTACTACTTTTGCAGTCTCATCAATGGAACAACATTTACAACATCCTGTTTTTAAAACACTTGCCGATATTGCCCATCGACAGCATATCGAAGCTTATATCATTGGCGGCTATGTGAGAGATATTTTTCTCAGCAGACCTTCCAAAGATATTGATATTGTTGTACTCGGAAACGGGATTGATTTTGCAGAACATGCAGGCAGGCTACTGAAAAGTAAAGTTGCAATATTCAAAAATTTTGGAACAGCAATGTTGAAGTTTCAAGATCTTGAAATAGAGTTTGTAGGGGCCAGAAAAGAATCCTACCGTTCCGATTCCAGAAAACCTATTGTCGAAAACGGAACCATTGAAGATGACCAGCTGCGAAGAGACTTTACCATTAATGCATTGGCCATTTCTTTAAATAAGGTAAATTATGGCCAGTTGGTAGATCCATTTAACGGAATTACAGATTTAAAGAACAAATTAATCCGTACTCCACTAAATCCTGAGCTAACCTTTTCTGACGATCCGCTTCGTATGATGCGAGCCATCCGTTTTGCCAGTCAACTCAATTTCGTGATAGATGAAGAGGCCCTGGCTGCCATCAAAAAACAAAAGGAAAGAATCACCATCGTTTCAAAAGAACGGATAACAGATGAACTCAATAAAATTATCCTGTCAAAAGTACCTTCCGTTGGCTTTAAATATTTATTTGATACCGGCCTGTTACAGCTGATCTTTCCACAAATGGCCAATCTTTATGGAGTAGAAGTCATCAATGGCAAAGGTCATAAAGATAACTTTTATCACACTTTACAGGTACTGGACAATATTAGCGAAACTACGGAAGATTTGTGGCTGCGCTGGGCGGCAATTTTACACGATATTGCCAAACCAGCTACTAAAAGATTTGAAGAAGGCCACGGATGGACATTTCATGGTCATGAAGATAAAGGTGCACGGATGGTTCCTAAAATCTTCGCCAACCTTAAACTTCCGCTAAATGAAAAGATGAAGTTTGTTCAAAAGCTGGTCCAACTTCACCTGCGTCCAATTGTGTTGGCCCAGGAAGTAGTAACTGACTCGGCTGTAAGAAGACTGCTATTCGATGCCGGAGAAGACATTGAGAGCTTAATGTTGCTCTGTAATGCTGATGTGACTACCAAAAATGAATATAAGGTAAAGAAGTACCGCAACAACTTTGAATTAGTAAAAAAGAAGCTCAAGGATGTTGAAGAAAGGGACAAGATCAGAAACTGGCAACCCCCTATTTCAGGAAACGATATCATGGAAATATTCGGACTAACTGCAGGTAAAGAAGTTGGACTAATAAAGAACGCAATCAGAGAAGCAATTCTGGAAGGTGAGATTATAAACACATACGACAACGCACTGCAGTTTATGCTTGAAAAAGCTAAGGAATTTGGGCTTAGCCCAATAAAGCGTTAATACAATTATATAAAGTATATTTTATTTTTTAATTTTATACCTAGAAAAGAGGCTAAAAATGGCAATTTATAGATTTAGAATAAGTTTCGAAGATTTCGATGAAGTAGTAAGGGAAATAGATATAAAATCGACCCAAACGTTTGAGGATTTGCACAAAGCAATCCATCGCTCAACGGGCTATTCTGCCGAGAAATCTTCTTCATTTTTTGTGAGCACCGACAATTGGATAAAAGGTGACGAAATTGCTTATCTACCTATACAACGCAAAATAGACAGAGGTGTGGTGCTCATGGAAACCTCAAAGCTGAGTAAGTTTATTGAAGACCCACATCAAAAATTTTACTACATCTATAATTTCGACCGTCCTTTTGATTTTCATGTAGAACTCATCAAAATTATACTGGATACTGATCCTAATATTGAATATCCATACCTGGTAAAGAGTACCGGAGAAGCACCTAAAATAATCGATAAAAATAATTTTGGTGCGGTTGCGGTTTCCGCTGCCCCGGCTTCTTCTGAATTCGATTTCTTAAACGAAATGGACTTTGTACCAGAAGATACAGAAGAATTGGAAGCCATGGGTGGAAGAGGAATCAACGCAGAAGAAAAAGAGGATGATACGGATGACAACGATTCCGACGATGCAGATGAGTTTGCAGATAACGACAATTACGAAGACGAAGAATATAAAGAAGACGACTATTAGTGCCGGGCTATGGCATTAACTAAAACCTTAATTGTAATTGTTGGTCCAACCGGAATAGGCAAAACGGCCCTGGCTATTGAAGTGGCCAGGCATTTTTCAACCGAAATCATATCAGCCGACTCCAGACAGTTTTTTAAAGAGATGGAAATTGGTACGGCCAAACCTTCTGCTGAAGAACTGGCCGCAGCTCCACATCATTTTATCAATTCGCATAGTATTCAGTCGCTTTTTAGCACTGGCGATTTTGAGCTGCAGGCGATGGAACGCATTACACAACTATTCAAAAAACATCAACTACTGGTGATGGTGGGCGGATCAGGACTCTATATCGACGCGATATGTAAGGGTTTGGATGATCTTCCTGAAACTGATTTGAGTATCAGAACTCAACTGAATTTCCAATTGGAAAATGAGGGGCTGGAGGCCATTAAAAAACAACTTAGCGAGTGCGATCCGGAATATTACCAAAAAGTTGATCAGGCCAATCCTCAAAGGATGATCAGAGGGCTTGAATTTTATTTGTCCACCGGTACAAAGCTCTCCGCCCATTTTACAAATAGCGTAAAAACAAGACCTTTTAATATATTGAAAATAGGGCTCAATATGGACCGGTCGGAGCTCTATAACCGGATAAATCTACGCGTAGATCGAATGATGGATTCAGGCCTGCTGGAGGAAGTAAAAGAATTACAAGCCTACAAAAAATATAATGCGCTAAATACAGTTGGGTATTCCGAATTGTTTGCCTATCTGGACGGAGAAACAACGCTAAAAGAAGCTGTTGATCAAATTAAGCAAAACACCCGGCGGTTTGCCAAACGTCAGCTCACCTGGTTTAGACGAGATGACAGCACCGTCTGGTTTGAACCCGGACAAGATGATGCCGTCATCGATTATATCCACAAAAAAACAGATTAAGCCTGTGCAGTAGGACCACCAAAGTTCATTGGAAATCCTGGGGGCTCTTCCTGAGTTTTAATACGTCCATTTATAGCCTCGTATTTCTCAATATTATCCTGCATTGCTCCAACTAGTCTTTTGGCATGCTCAGGAGTCAATATGATTCTCGATTTTACCCTAGCTTTAGGTATGCCCGGCATTACCCTGATAAAGTCCAATACAAATTCAGTATTTGAATGGGTTATAATTGCCAGATTAGAAAATATACCTTCTGCAATTTCTTCAGAAAGTTCAATATTTAATTGATTGTCGTTGTTTTGTTCTTCCATAAAACAAACTTAGATAAAGCGGATGCATTTATGAACTTATTTCTCAAAAAAAATCCTCAAAAATCAATTTAGTATCTACAGATAACAAAAAAATCCCCCAACTCGAAAGCAGGGGGATTTTAGAAAAATCTATTTAAAATATTAAGCTTCTATTTCTTCTTGTTTTGAAGCCAATAATTTATCGTATTCTTCCTGAGATCCTACAATTATACGCTCGTATCCACGTACACCTGTACCTGAAGGGATTAAGTGTCCAACAATTACGTTTTCTTTCAATCCAAGCATACTGTCACGTTTACCAGCAATAGCTGCTTCGTTCAACACTTTTGTAGTCTCCTGGAACGATGCCGCCGAAATGAACGACTTCGTACCCAATGAAGCACGGGTAATACCCTGTAATACAGAACTTGCAGTTGCAGGTCTTGCATCACGTACCTCTATTTGCTTCAAATCTTTACGTTTCAATTGAGAATTCTCATCTCTTAGCTTACGCAATGAAATAATCTGACCAGGTTTTACAGCATTGGAATCACCAGCTTCCACAACAACTTTTTTGTCATAGATCTCATCATTCTCAATCATGAAGTCCCAACGGTCAACAGAGTTATTCTCTAAGAAACTGGTATCTCCCGGATCTTCGATATGTACTTTCTGCATCATCTGGTGTACGATAACCTCAAAGTGTTTATCGTTGATTTTTACCCCTTGCAAACGGTATACCTCTTGAATACCATTTACCAGGTATTCCTGTACAGCTGCCGGGCCTTTAATAGCCAGAATATCTGCAGGAGAGATAGAACCATCTGATAAAGGCATACCTGCTTTTACAAAGTCATTATCCTGAACCAGGATATGTTTAGACAATGGAACCAGATATTTTTTAACCTCACCGTCTTTAGATTCAATAGTCATCTCGCGGTTACCACGTTTCACACCGCCTAAAGTTACCACACCGTCAATCTCTGTTACTACAGCAGGGTTAGATGGATTACGTGCTTCGAAAAGTTCAGTTACACGTGGTAAACCACCTGTAATATCCCTTGTTTTTCCTGTAGCACGAGGTATCTTCACTAAAATCTGACCGGTTTGAACCATATCACCCTCATCGATTGCGATGTGCGCGCCAACCGGAATGTTATATCCACGGATCAGCTCACCTTTTTTATCCACAACTCTAACAGAAGGGTTCTTGGTTTTATCACGGGTATCAATAATTACTTTCTCGCGGTGACCAGTTTGCTCATCCGACTCCTCGCGGTAGGTAACACCTTCCACAATGGCTTCGAATTCAATTTTACCGGCAAATTCCGAGATGATAACTGCGTTGTACGGATCCCATGAACAAATCCTGTCACCTTTAGTAACTTTAGCACCATCCTCAACATATAAGAATGAACCATAAGGAATGTTGTTGGTCATGATCACTTTGCCAGTACCTGGCTCCACAATCTTGAATTCACCCGAACGTCCCAATACAATTTGTGTATCACCATCTTCAGTTTTGGTAGCCACAGTACGAACATTCTCAAACTCGATAACCCCATCAAACTTAGCTGTAAGCTGAGACTCCGCAGCAATGTTTGAAGCGGTACCCCCAACGTGGAACGTACGTAGTGTTAACTGTGTACCTGGCTCTCCAATTGACTGTGCGGCAATTACACCCACAGCCTCACCTTTCTGAACACGTTTACCGGTTGCAAGGTTACGTCCATAGCATAATGCACAAACACCTCTTTGGTTTTCACAGGTCAGAACCGAACGGATTTCAATACCTTCCAGTGGCGATTCCTCAATTGCTTTTGCAATATCTTCATCTATATCCTGTCCGGCAGCAACTAATAATTCTCCATCTAAAGGATTGAACACATCGTGCAACGAAATACGACCTAAAACTCTGTCATATAACGGTTCCACAATATCCTCATTATCTTTCAAGGCAGTCGTATACATACCTCTCAAAGTACCACAGTCTTCCGAATTCACAATCATATCCTGGGCCACGTCATGTAAACGACGGGTCAGGTAACCAGCATCGGCAGTTTTCAAAGCCGTATCCGCCAAACCTTTACGAGCACCGTGGGTAGAAATAAAGTATTCCAATACCGACAGACCTTCTTTAAAGTTTGATAAGATCGGGTTTTCGATAATCTCACCACCAGAACCTGATTTTTGAGGCTTAGCCATCAAACCACGCATACCGCACAGCTGACGAATCTGCTCTTTCGAACCACGGGCTCCTGAATCCAACATCATATACACAGAGTTAAAGCCCTGGTTATCGCTCGATAACTGGTTCATCACAAATGATGTCAACCTGTTATTGATACGGGTCCAGATATCGATAATCTGATTGTAACGCTCGTTGTTGGTAATGAAACCCATGTTGTAGTTATTTCTTACCTCTTCAACTTCTGCTGATGCCTGCTCTAATAGCGCTTGCTTTTCAACAGGGATATTTACATCCTGCAAGTTAAATGATAAACCACCGCGGAATGCCATTTGGAATCCTAATTCCTTAATGTCGTCAAGGAATCTTGATGCACGGGCCATACCAGTGATTTTAACTACTTCACCAATAATATCTCTTAAAGATTTCTTGGTCAACAGTTCATTAATATAACCTACTTCTTCCGGTACCATTTGATTAAACAATACACGTCCAACAGTAGTTTCAATCAATTTATTGGCAATTGTACCATCTTCCAGTTTTACATTTACCTTAACTTTGATAAATGCATGAAGGTCGATCATTTTCTCGTTATAAGCAATAATCACCTCTTCAGGAGAATAGAAAGAGAAATCCTGTCCTTTAACTACACGCTTATCATCAGTTCTGCGGCCTTTAGTAATGTAATAAAGACCCAAAACCATATCCTGTGAAGGTACGGTAATAGGTGTACCATTTGCAGGGTTAAGGATGTTGTGTGCAGCAAGCATTAAAACTTGAGCTTCTAAAATTGCGGCATGTCCTAATGGCAAGTGTACCGCCATCTGGTCACCGTCAAAATCCGCGTTAAAGGCCGTACACACTAACGGGTGTAACTGAATTGCTTTACCCTCAACCAATTTTGGCTGGAACGATTGGATACCTAACCTGTGCAACGTAGGCGCACGGTTTAGTAATACCGGGTGTCCTTTTAAAACATTCTCCAGAATATCCCAAACTAACGGGTCTTTTCTGTCAACAATTTTCTTTGCAGATTTAACTGTTTTAACGATACCCCTTTCTATCATCTTGCGGATGATAAATGGCTTAAACAGCTCAGCTGCCATATCCTTAGGTAAACCGCATTCGTGTAATTTAAGGTTTGGACCTACAACAATTACCGAACGTGCTGAATAATCCACACGTTTACCCAATAAGTTCTGACGGAAACGTCCTTGTTTACCTTTCAAAATATCAGAAAGGGATTTCAAAGCACGGTTACCTTCAGTTTTTACCGCATTCACTTTACGTGAATTATCAAATAACGAATCTACAGCTTCCTGTAACATACGTTTTTCGTTACGTAAAATCACCTCCGGAGCTTTGATCTCGATCAAACGCTTCAAACGGTTGTTACGGATAATTACACGGCGATAAAGATCGTTCAAATCTGAAGTTGCAAAACGACCACCTTCCAATGGAACCAAAGGACGTAATTCAGGTGGTATAACCGGAACGATCTTGATAATCATCCACTCAGGATTATTCTCGATACGTGATCTTGAACCACGGAAAGCTTCAACAACCTGTAAGCGTTTTAACGCCTCATTTTTACGTTGCTGAGAGGTCTCGTTTGCTGCCTGGTGACGTAAGTTGTACGATAAAGTATCTAAATCAATACGTTTCAATAAATCTTCTAATGCTTCAGCACCCATTTTGGCGACAAATTTATTAGGATCTTTATCATCCAGGTATTGGTTCTCTTTAGGCAACTTATCCAGAATATCAAGATATTCCTCTTCAGTTAAGAAATCCATATACTGAATTCCTTCCTCTGCCATAAAACCAGGCTGAATTACTACATAACGCTCATAGTAAATGATCAGGTCAAGTCTTTTGGTAGGTAAGCCTAATAAGTATCCAATTTTATTTGGTAACGAACGGAAGTACCAGATATGCGCAACAGGAACCACCAGATTGATGTGTCCCATACGCTCTCTACGCACTTTCTTTTCTGTTACTTCAACACCACAACGGTCACAAACAATACCTTTATAACGGATACGTTTATATTTACCGCAATGACATTCGTAATCCTTTACCGGACCAAAAATACGCTCGCAAAACAAACCGTCACGCTCAGGTTTGTAAGTACGGTAATTAATAGTCTCAGGTTTTAACACCTCACCACTAGAGCGCTCTAAAATAGCCTCCGGTGATGCCAAACTAATGGTAATCGAGGTGAAATTGCTTTTTAATTTATTATCCTTTTTGTAAGACATAGCTCTTTTGTTTTAGTAGCCAGTACCTAGTATTTAGTATTTAGTAATTAGATGAGCTAAGCGCCTAGTCTAATTACTAACTACTAAATACTAATTACCATATACTTAGTCTAACGTAATATCTAAACCTAATCCACGTAACTCATGCACCAATACGTTAAACGATTCCGGTACACCAGGAGTAGGAAGGTTCTCGCCTTTTACAATCGCCTCATAAGTTTTAGCCCTACCGATCACATCATCTGACTTAACAGTTAATATCTCCTGTAGGATATTGGCTGCACCAAATGCCTCCAATGCCCAAACCTCCATCTCACCAAAACGCTGACCACCGAACTGGGCTTTACCACCCAATGGTTGTTGCGTAATCAATGAGTATGGTCCGATCGAACGGGCGTGCATCTTATCATCAACCATGTGTCCTAATTTCAACATATAGATAATACCTACAGTTGTTGGCTGGTCAAATTTCTCACCCGTTAAACCATTATGTAAATAGGTTCTGCCCGAAGCAGGAACGCCGGCTTTAGCGATCCACTCTTCTACCTCGTCATGTTTAGCACCATCAAAAATCGGGGTAGCAAATTTAACACCCAATTCTTTACCAGCCCATGCCAATACAGTTTCATAGATCTGACCCAAGTTCATACGTGAAGGTACACCCAATGGGTTCAACACGATATCAACCGGACTTCCATCTTCAAGGAAAGGCATATCTTCATCACGTACAATACGGGCTACAATACCCTTATTACCGTGACGACCAGCCATCTTATCACCTACTTTTAATTTACGTTTTTTAGCTACATAAACCTTAGCCATCTGTACAATACCTGAAGGAAGTTCATCACCAACACTGATGGCAAACTTATCACGTTTGTAAGCACCCAGCTCTTCGTTTACACGAATACCGTAGTTATGTAACAACAATTTGATCTGATCATTTTTGTCGTCATCAGTAGTCCATTTGTATGGATTGATGTGCGCGTACTCCAGATCTGATAAACTTTTCTGTGTAAACTTAGCACCTTTAGGGAACAACAGCTCTTTATAAACGTTGTATATACCCTGAGATGTTTTTCCATTTACAATCTGGAATAATTTATCAACCAATTCATTTTTAAGGTTCAGAACAGCCAGATCGTATTTTTTATCCAGTTTTTCTATCGCCGATTTCTCTTCCGCTTTAGTAGTTTTCTTAGCTCTCGAGAATAACTTGGTATCAATTACCACACCTCTGATAGATGGAGGAGTTTTCAAAGATGCATCTTTCACATCTCCTGCTTTATCTCCAAATATCGCACGTAGTAATTTCTCTTCCGGTGAAGGATCAGATTCTCCTTTAGGAGTGATTTTACCAATCAGGATGTCGCCTTCTTTTACCTCAGCACCGATACGGATAATACCGTTTTCATCTAAATCTTTAGTAGCTTCTTCAGAAACGTTAGGGATATCTGGTGTCAATTCCTCTTCTCCGCGTTTTGTATCACGCACTTCTAATTCAAACTCCTCAATGTGTAAAGAGGTAAAGATATCCTCACGAACTATACGCTCGTTAATAACGATCGCATCCTCAAAGTTATATCCCTGCCAAGGCATGAAAGCAACCTTTAAGTTTCTTCCTAATGCCAATTCACCATTCTCTGTAGCATAACCTTCACAAAGTACTTGTCCTTTCACAACTTTCTGACCTTTCTTAACGATTGGCTTCAGGTTGATACAAGTATTCTGGTTGGTTTTCTTGAATTTGATTAATTTATAAGTTTTGCTATCACCTTCGAAAGAAACTAAGCGATCGCCATCATTTCTAACATATTTGATAGTAATTTCGTTTGCATCAACATATTCAACAACACCATCACCTTCCGCGTTAATCAGTGTTCTTGAATCGCGGGCTACGCGACCTTCCAAACCTGTACCAACAATTGGGGCCTCAGGACGTAACAAAGGTACGGCCTGACGTTGCATGTTCGATCCCATCAACGCCCTGTTCGCATCATCATGCTCCAAGAAAGGAATCAACGATGCAGCAATCGATGTAATCTGATTAGGTGCCACGTCCATTAAGTCTAATTTCTCAGGCTCAATAACCGGGAAGTCACCCTCGTAACGTGCTTTAACACGTGCCGTAGTGAAGTTACCTTTATCGTCATATGCAGCATTTGCCTGTGCAATCGTTTTACCGTCCTCATCTTCAGCAGATAAATAGATAACCGGCTCGTCAACAGCAACTACACCATTGTCAACTTTTTTATATGGCGTTTCAATGAAACCTAAATTATTGATCTTAGCATGAACACACAAAGAAGAAATCAAACCGATGTTTGGTCCCTCTGGCGTTTCAATGGTACACAAACGACCATAATGCGTATAGTGAACGTCACGAACCTCGAAACCTGCACGCTCACGCGACAGACCACCTGGGCCTAAGGCCGATAAACGACGCTTGTGCGTAATCTCTGCCAAAGGATTCGTTTGATCCATAAACTGCGACAACTGGTTGGTACCAAAGAAAGAATTGATAACCGACGATAAAGTACGGGCATTAATCAAATCAGTTGGTGTGAAAACCTCATTATCACGAATGTTCATACGCTCACGGATGGTACGTGCCATACGTGCCAAACCAACACCAAATTGAGCGTACAATTGCTCACCTACAGTACGAACACGACGATTCGACAAGTGATCAATATCATCCACCTCTTCTTTAGAGTTGATCAGTTTGATCAGATATTTAACAATAGCAATAATATCTGCTTTTGTCAAAACCTTCACGTGATCAGGTGTGTCCATTTTCAACTTACGGTTGATACGGTACCTACCTACATCACCTAAATCATAACGTTTATCCGAGAAGAACAAACGTTCGATAATACCTCTTGCCGTTTCTTCATCAGGTGGTTCTGCGTTACGCAAAGCACGATAGATGTTTTCAACAGCCTCTTTTTCAGAGTTAGATGTATCCTTTTGTAAAGTATTATATATAATGGTATAATCAGCCTGGCTTGCACCATCATCTTTTGATAAGATGATCGTTTTAACACCAGCATCAATGATCATATCAATATGGTCATCTTCTAAAACTGTATCCCGGTCTAAGATTACCTCATTACGATCGATGGAAACTACCTCACCGGTATCTTCATCTACGAAATCCTCAACCCATTTTCTCAATACCCTTGCAGCCAGTTTACGTCCGATATATTTCTTCAAACCTGATTTACTTACCTTAACCTCGTCGGCCAGGTCAAACAACTCCAGAATGTCTTTATCAGAATCATAACCAATAGCACGCAATAACGTGGTAACCGGGAATTTTTTCTTACGATCGATATAAGCATACATCACGTTGTTTACGTCTGTAGCAAATTCGATCCATGAACCTTTGAAAGGAATTACACGGGCAGAATACAACTTAGTTCCGTTAGTGTGACGGCTTTGGCCGAAGAACACACCCGGAGATCTGTGTAACTGAGATACAATTACACGCTCTGCACCATTAATTACAAACGTACCTTTAGGAGTCATATAAGGGATAGTTCCCAGATATACATCCTGAATGATAGTTTCAAAATCTTCGTGTTCAGCGTCGTTACATGAAAGCTTCAATTTCGCTTTCAATGGAACACTATAAGTTAACCCACGATCAATACACTCAGGTATATCATAACGTGGTGGGTCAATAAAATAATCAAGAAATTCCAAAACAAAGATGTTTCTGGAATCCGTGATGGGGAAGTTTTCAGCAAACACCTTAAATAACCCTTCAGTGTGACGGTTATCTGAAGTTGTTTCTATCTGAAAAAATTCTCTGAATGATTGCAACTGCACATCTAGAAAATCAGGGTAATCTATGATGTGTTTACTACGTGCAAAATTTACTCTTTGGTCGACTTTATTTGCCAATGGACTAAAGTTAATTTACTTTAAGAATAAACTATTTGTTTGATTTGCCGCTAACTACATCTCATCAATCAAACTAAATGAAATGTTTATAAACAGGTATAGACTCCGACTATACAGTCGGAGTCTACGTTAAAGTTATATTAAAATTAAGTTATTACTTAATTTCAACTACAGCTCCAGCTTCTTCTAATTGTTTTTTCAAAGCTTCAGCTTCGTCTTTAGCAACACCAGCTTTTAATTCTTTTGGTGCACCGTCAACTAAATCTTTAGCTTCTTTCAAACCTAAACCAGTTAAGTCTTTAACCAATTTAACAACTGCTAATTTCTGACCACCAGCTTCTTTCAATATAACATCAAAAGTAGATTTCTCTTCAGCAGCGGGAGCAGCGTCACCGCCACCAACTGCAACAGCAACTGCAGCAGCAGCTGGTTCAATACCATACTCGTCTTTTAAGATTTGAGCTAATTCGTTAACTTCTTTAACTGTTAAGTTTACCAATTGCTCAGCAAACGCTTTTAAATCTGCCATTTTTATAGATTTTTAAAAATTTACGTAAAAATAATTTGTTTAATATGAACTTTTAAGGTGTTCTTAACCTCTCTCTTGAAGAGTTTTAACAATTCCTGCAATCTTGTTACCACCAGACTGTAATGCCGAAATAACGTTTTTAGCTGGCGATTGTAATAATCCAATGATATCTCCGATAAGTTCTTCTCTTGATTTCAGACTTACCAAAGTATCTAATTGGTTATCACCAATAAATACTGTTGAATCGATATAAGCTGCTTTAAGCACTGGTTTATCAGATCCTTTTCTCAAGGCTTTGATCAGCTTAGCCGGACCGTTACCTACAGTTGAGAATAATAATGCTGACTGACCTTTTAATGCTACGAAGATTTCAGATGCATCGCCTTCTAAACCTTCGATCGCTTTTTTGATCAAAGTGTTTTTAGCAACTTGCATTTCAATTCCGCTTTCAAAGCATTTGCGACGGATACTGTTAATTTTCTCAACAGATAAGCTTGATGTATCGGCAATATAAAAATTACCGAATTCCTGCATCTTCACTTGAAGGGCAGAAACAACTTCGTGTTTTTCTTCTCTGTTCATAATTAGATCCCCGCTACTGATTTAGTTTCGATTGCAATTCCAGGACTCATAGTTGAAGAAACATGAATGCTCTTAAAATAAGTTCCTTTTGCAGCAGATGGTTTTAGCTTAGAAATCACTTGAAGAACTTCTAATGCATTTTCATATATTTTTTCTGCTGAGAATGATACTTTTCCTACTGAAGCGTGAATAATACCACTTTTGTCAACTTTAAAATCAATTTTACCGCCTTTTACATCAGTAACTGCTTTACCAACTTCGTTAGTTACAGTACCTGATTTAGGGTTTGGCATAAGGTTACGTGGACCTAAAACGCGGCCCAGTTTACCTACTTTTGCCATACAAGCAGGAGTAGTGATAATAATGTCAACATCAGTCCATCCACCTTCAATCTTGGCTACATATTCGTCTAAACCTACAAAATCTGCGCCTGCCGCTTTAGCTTCTTCTTCCTTATCAGGAGTACAAAGAACTAAAACACGTACAGTTTTACCTGTACCGTGAGGTAAAGTAGCAATACCACGTACCATTTGATTGGCTTTACGTGGATCTACACCTAAACTTACATCGATATCAACCGATGCATCAAATTTAGTGGTAGTAATCTCTTTTACCAAAGCAGCCGCATCCTTTAAAGAATACGTTTTACCAGATTCTAGTTTAGCATGTGCCTTTTTTTGATTTTTTGTTAATTTAGCCACTGTTGTAAACTGTTTTTTGTTAATTAATTTGTCCAGGGCGCATCACCACTAACGGTGATTCCCATACTGCGTGCTGTACCAGCAACCATACTCATTGCCGATTCGATAGTGAATGCGTTTAAATCAGTCATCTTATCTTCAGCAATTGACTTAACCTGATCCCAAGTCACCGAACCAACTTTTTTACGGTTGGGCTCAGCAGAACCACTCTGTAATTTAGTAGCATCCTTTAACTGGATTGCAACCGGAGGGGTTTTGATGATAAATTCGAAAGACTTGTCAGCATAAACAGTAATTACAACTGGTAATACTTTACCGGGCTTATCTTGGGTACGAGCATTGAACTGTTTGCAAAACTCCATGATGTTCACCCCTTTAGCACCTAATGCAGGTCCTACCGGTGGCGATGGATTTGCAGCTCCACCCTTGATCTGTAATTTAACAAGCGCACTGACTTCTTTTGCCATTTTCTGTTTTGTTAATTAGTAATACTCAATGTTATAATGTTGGAAGCATGTAACATTTAAGATCTTTATATTAGAGTATTTAGTAACTGGTATTTAGTATTTAGATTCGGCTATCCCTTATCCAAATACTAAATACCAGTTACCAAATACTTTTTACTCTTTTTCAACCTGCATATAGTTAAGTTCCAGAGGAGTTTTACGTCCAAAGATCTTAACCATTACTTTTAATTTTTTCTTTTCTTCGTTAACCTCTTCAATCACACCGGTAAAGCCATTAAATGGTCCATCCATAACTTTAACGTTCTCGCCAACATAATAAGCAACGTTCATAGTTTCACCTTGCTGGCTCATCTCATCAACTTTACCTAAAATACGGTTAACTTCTGCCTGGCGCATAGGTACAGGGTTTCCACCCTTATCCCCTAAAAAGCCAATCACACTATTAATATTCTTAATAATGTGCTCTAATTCTCCATCTAAAATAGCCTCTATCAAAACGTATCCCGGATAGTAGTTGCGTTCTTTTGCAATCTTCTTACCGTCTTTCATTTGATAGTACTTCTCCATTGGTATCAGAACCTGAGGTACCAAATGAGCAAAGCCTAAACGACTAATTTCCGAATCAATATACTGTTTTACTTTCTTTTCTTTACCGCTAACAGCTCTAACTACATACCATTTCAACTGACCGTCCATCTAGCTATATTAATTAGAAAGTGATTTATAAAAAGTATCTAACACAAAAGTAGAGCCCTTATCCATTGCAAATATAACACATGCAATGATTAATGAAGCTACCAAAACCAACACCGCCGAATTTTGCAACTCGCCCCATGTAGGCCAGGTAACCTTATGGGTCATCTCCTCGTATGATTCTTTAATAAACTGAACTACTTTAGCCATAATTATCTTTTTGCACGGGAACAAGGATTCGAACCCTGATCAAAGGTTTTGGAGACCTCTATTCTACCATTGAACTATTCCCGTGTATTTCTTAAATTCTTCTTTTAAGAATCAGTACTTTTATTAGAACAAAGTACTCAAGCTACACAAAGCCTGAGTACTTTGTTTGGTTTAATCTATATTCCCTAAGGATATGGACTATTTTAAAATTTCAGTTACCTGACCAGCACCTACTGTTCTACCACCTTCACGGATAGCGAAACGTAGACCTTTTTCCATTGCGATCGCGTTGATCAATTTTACAGTGATCGTAACGTTATCACCTGGCATAACCATTTCAGTTCCTTCAGCTAGTGAAATCTCACCAGTTACGTCTGTGGTACGGAAATAGAATTGCGGACGGTATTTGTTAAAGAATGGAGTGTGACGTCCACCTTCTGCTTTTGACAATACATAGATCTCAGCTTTGAAATCAGTGTGAGGAGTTACAGAACCTGGTTTACAGATAACCATACCACGACGGATATCAGTTTTCTCAATACCACGTAACAATAAACCTACGTTATCACCAGCTTCACCATAATCAAGGATCTTACGGAACATCTCAACACCTGTTACAGTTGATTTAAGATTTTCTGCACCCATACCCAAGATCTCAACAGGATCACCAGAGTTGATTACACCACGCTCAATACGACCAGTTGCAACAGTACCACGACCAGTGATCGAGAATACGTCCTCAACAGGCATTAAGAATGGAAGGTCAGTTAAACGTGGAGGAATTGGTACATAGTTATCTACTGCATCCATTAATTCCATGATTTTAGCAACCCATTTTGGATCTCCGTTCAAACCACCAAGAGCTGAACCTTGAATAACAGGAATATCATCACCAGGGAATTCATAGAATGATAACAATTCACGAACTTCCATCTCTACTAATTCTAACAACTCAGGATCATCAACCATATCCACTTTATTCATGAATACAACCAATGAAGGAACACCTACCTGACGAGCCAATAGAATGTGCTCGCGAGTTTGTGGCATCGGACCATCTGTAGCAGCTACAACGATGATAGCTCCATCCATTTGCGCAGCACCAGTAACCATGTTTTTCACGTAATCCGCGTGACCTGGACAGTCAACGTGTGCATAGTGACGGTTAGCTGTTGAATATTCAACGTGTGCTGTATTAATAGTGATACCTCTTTCTTTTTCCTCTGGAGCAGAGTCAATAGAATCAAATGAACGCGCCTCAGATAAACCAGCATCAGATAACACTTTAGTGATAGCTGCTGTTAAGGTTGTTTTACCGTGGTCAACGTGACCGATTGTGCCGATGTTTAAGTGCGGCTTGCTGCGGTCAAACTTTTCTTTTGCCATGTTTTTATACTTATTAGTAGGTTAACTTTTTATTTATTATTTGTTTTGATACTATTTCAACACGAAAAACCTTGTTCAGCTGCTTCCTACAACAGATTCACAAAGCATCTCTTTTTTTGAGCCAAAGATGGGACTTGAACCCACGACCTCTTCCTTACCAAGGAAGTGCTCTACCGCTGAGCTACTTCGGCTTTTAATCTTAGCCTGCCTTTTCTAACTGAAATCCAGTTAAACCTTACGGTCTGCAGACTGCCCAGCTTTTTTTTTTCCAATTTTGAGCGGAAGACGAGGTTCGAACTCGCGACCTATAGCTTGGAAGGCTATCGCTCTACCAACTGAGCTACTTCCGCTTTTATTGTGGGGAGAGAAGGATTCGAACCTTCGAAGTCTTGCGACAACAGAGTTACAGTCTGTCCCATTTGGCCACTCTGGTATCTCCCCGCTTCTAATTACCACATATCGCTACGTAGCACTTAAAAGAGCCTCCTATCGGAATCGAACCAATGACCTACTGATTACAAGTCAGTTGCTCTACCAGCTGAGCTAAGGAGGCTTATATATCCCATTACCTGCAATCAGGCAATGTTTTCTACAATATTAATCTTTCACAGAACTTCCCTCTTTCTTACCGGGCCAACGCCCTCTCTGAATGGGAATGCAAATCTACAAGAATTTCTATACGAAGCAAAATTATTTTCAAAAAAAAATTGGCAGATCTAAATCTGCCAATTTCCTATCAAAAAGCTAAAAAATATGTATCTAATAATCAGACACTTCATTTGCGTTCATCAACACCTTATGCTCACTTAGCTTAGTTCTCGTCTTATCTTTATGTTTGGTAATTTGCTTTCTTAAGGATTCTATCGCCAAATCTGTTGCCTCTTCAAATGATTTACATTGTTCTTTTGCAAACATTGTACCGCCTGGTACAATCAATTTCACCTCACTGATTTTATTTGCCTCATCGTCTACATTCTCTAATTTTAAATATACTTCGCCACTAATGATCTGATCAAAAAACTGATCCAACTTATCAACTTTCTTCTGAATAAAATCTAACAACTTCTGGTCTGCATTGAAATGGATCGATTGAACTGTAATTTTCATATTTTCCTCCTTTTTTACGCCTTTGGATGGGCCTGTTTATATATTGTTTTTAATCTCTCTACTGAATTATGCGTGTAAACCTGCGTAGCGGCCAAACTGGCATGTCCTAATAACTCTTTAATCGCATTCAAATCAGCTCCACGGTTCAACAACGTAGTCGCATAGGAATGACGTAATACATGTGGGCTCTTCTTATCTTGTGTTGATATATACGCCAAATAGCGCTGCACTATCCTTCTGATAAAGTCCGGGTAAGCATCCGCTCCTTTATCAGTAACGATTAAGCATGCCGTTTTGTTATCAAAATTCTGTAATGTTTTTAATGATAAATAAGCTTTCAATTGGTCCTTCAATATCCTTCCAATAGGGATTACCCTTTCCTTATTCCTTTTACCCATTACCCTAACGGTCGAATCATAAAAATTAATGTCCGAATCCTTCAGGGCCAACAACTCGGCCAGGCGCATTCCTGTACCAAATAAAGTTTCAATAATCAGTCTGTTTCTTACCGAAGGAAAACTATCATCAAAAAGCTCCTCCGAGTCGAGCAACAGATCAAGCTTGGCTTCATCCACAAAAACAGGCAGTTTTTTGGGTACCTTTGGCGCCTTCACCAGGGCCATTGGATTTATGGTTACGACATTTTCCCGAAGTAAAAATTTATAAAAGCTACGCAGCGTAGACAATTTGCGGCAAACAGAGCTTGCAGAAACTCCACCATCCATCAGCGAAACCACAAAATCACGCACATGGACGTACTTTACAGCTAACAAAGACAATTCAAATGTTTCGTGCATGAAGCCATCAAATTGAAGCAGATCTATTTTGTAAGACTGTATGGTATGTGAAGAATATCTCTTCTCGTGCTGCAGATAGGTTAAAAATTGCTCAACAGTCATAGAAAATTTCGCGTTGCTCGTTAAAGTGAATATACAAAACATTCCCAATAACAATGTCTTTTTTAAGACAAAAAAAAACGCCACCGAATAATCGATGGCGTTTTAATTTTATGATAAACTTTAAGGATTAAATTGTTCCTTCAAGTTGCATGTTTTGCTTATAAATAGCGTGTTTAACCTGTGTACGACGAGCTACTGATTTTTTCTCATAAGCTTGACGGCTACGTAATTCTCTTAACACCCCAGTTTTTTCAAATTTCTTTTTGAAACGTTTTAACGCCTTATCTAATGATTCGCCGTCTTTAATATTAATAATGATCATAACGTAATATACCTCCTCTCGTTGTTTTTAGGACTGCAAAGATACAGCTTGCATTTGATAATCAAAAGAATAAATGCAATAAATATTTTTCACGTCATTAAACGACTAAAAAATATATCTTTATATCAGCTCAATTCAACTGCTATGAAATCTAAAAAAACACTATTTATCATCCTTGGCGTACTCTTGTTAATTCTGGGCGGCTTTTTGTACTACCGTTATTACTTTGTATTTGGCGAAGGTGTTAAAGCTGGCGAACTCAATTATGTCGTAAAAAAAGGATATATGTTTAAAACCTATGAAGGAAAACTGATCCAATCAGGTATCCGGTCTAAGCAAACAGGTACCATTCAGTCCAATGAGTTTGAATTTTCGGTAAGTGATAAGGCCATTGCCGAAAAAATGATGCTGAATAGCGGAAAATTCTTCGAACTGCATTATAAAGAATACGTTAATAGTTTACCATGGCGAGGTTATAGTCCATTTGTGGTTGATAGCATTATCTCTGTAAAATAATAAATCCGGGTATTTTTCAATACACCGGACTTACCAGTTTTATATTTGGTTAGAATAGTCTTTTTTAAATCGGGTGTATTAACCTTTCAATACTTCCCTCGCAATTACAATTTTCTGTATTTCTGAGGTCCCCTCACCTATTGTGCACAATTTGCTGTCGCGATAGAATTTCTCTACCGGGAAGTCTTTGGTGTAGCCATAACCACCAAAAATCTGTACGGCCTCGGTGGCACATTTTACAGATACCTCCGATGCAAAATACTTGGCCATGGCCGATTCTTTGGTCATAGGCAACCCACGGTTCTTTAAATCGGCTGCTTGTCTGATCAACAACTCTGCTGCCTCAATCTCGGTAGCCATATCTGCCAGCTTAAAGCTAATGCCTTGAAAATTGGCTATCGGCTGACCAAACTGATGACGCTCTTTGGCATAAGCTACTGCAGCCTCGTAAGCACCTTTGGCAATTCCCAGCGACAAGGCCGCAATGGATATTCTTCCGCCATCCAGCACTTTCATGGCCTGTTTAAATCCTTCTCCTTCTTTACCCAATAGGTTTGCAGCAGGAACGCGGCAATTATCAAATATCATTTCTGTAGTTTCCGAAGCCCTCATCCCCAACTTATTTTCCTTTTTACCAGCCGAAAATCCCGGGGTTCCACGTTCAACTACAATTGCAGAAATACCGTTTGCAGACCCTTTTTCGCCCGTACGTACCATAACCACAGCAACATCTCCTGTTTTACCATGGGTAATCCAGTTCTTTGAACCATTAATCACATACTCATCTCCTTCCAGCACCGCTGTAGTCATCATTCGCAAAGCATCGGACCCTGTATTGGCTTCAGTTAGGCCCCATGCGCCAATCCATTGTGCGGAGGCCAGCTTGGGTAGCCATTTTTGCTTTTGCGACTCATTGCCAAAAGCCAGGATATGCCCGGTACACAATGAGTTGTGCGCTGCAACCGACAAACCTACCGAGCCGCACACCTTTGCAACCTCTACAATCACGTCTACATACTCCTGGTAACCAAAGCCCGAACCTCCGTAAACCTCCGGAACCAACACGCCCATTAGTCCAAGTTCACCCAATTGTTTAAAAACGTCAATCGGAAAATATTGCGCTTCATCCCATTCCATCAATTTCGGTCTGATATTTTTCTCGGCAAAATCCCGTACCATTCCTCTGATCATTTCCTGATTTTCTGAAATACTAAAATTGTAGCCTACAGAATTATCCATCGTTTCTAACATATTTTATTGTTTGAATTTGGGCAATGATAATCAAATAAAATCACACGATCACAAGGCAAAAACCCATCAAAAGATAGAACGAAATGGTATTTAGTTCATTAACCTTATCCTATCATTTTAGACAAAATAAATAGGCCGAAAAGTTTTTTTATTTTTTTTCGATAAAAAAATAAAAAAACAAGCAAAAAGTCTAAAACAACATCATTAAGACAGATTTAATACGAGGCCAAAGAAAACACCTGGGAGTTATAAGGTGCCAGTCGTTGCCTTCCATTTAAAAAATCCAGGCTAATGATAAAAGAATATCCTGCAACTGTTGCGCCCAACTGCATCATCAATTTAGATGCTGCAACCACAGTGCCGCCCGTAGCCAGCAAATCATCGTGTATCAATACCTTCTGTCCCTTTGCCAGGGCATCCTCATGTACTTCTATGGTTGCCGATCCGTATTCAAGGTCGTACGATTGCTGTACCGTTTTATAAGGCAGCTTTCCTACTTTCCTTATTGGGATAAAGGGCACATTCAAAATTTCTGCCAGCTGTGGGCCAAACAAAAAACCACGACTTTCGATTCCCGCCACCACATCTATCTCCAATTCCTTTACCCGTTCGGCCAGCGCCTCGGCAATAGCTCTGCACAAAGCAGGACCTTTCAAGATTGGGGTAATGTCTTTAAAAACAATTCCCGGTTTAGGAAAATCGTTTACATCTCGTACCGTTTGTTTTATTTTTGATTCAATCATGATTAAAATTCAAGGTAAGCTGCCAGGCGGTCAATCGTTTCCGGATTTAAGATGGCAACTTTATTTAAGTCTGCAATATTACTATAATTTCCGTGCTGTTTTCTATAAGCCACCAGCGCATTCGCCTGTTTGTACCTGATATAGGGGTGATTTTTAAAATCTTCAACCGCTGCAGTATTAATTTTTATCTTTCTGAGTTTAGTTACATCAATGGTTACCTGGTCTTTGATCTCTATAAATTTTGCCGAATCCAGGCCAAATACTTCCATCAATTGTTCTTTTTTATAAAAACCTCCTATACGTTCCCTGTATTTAACGATGCGTTTTGCAAAAGTTGATCCTATGCCTTTTATTTTATCCAGTTCGGTGGTATCGGCACCATTTACTTCTATCAATACCGGTGGCATATGTAAGCGGCCGGATTTGCCAACCTGTTTTTGCTCAAAATCCCTACCTGGCTCATCAACTTTGCCAATTCTGATAAAAGGAGCAATACGATGGTACACCTCCGTGCTAATGGTATACATCTTTTGCAGGTCCTCCTTTTTCCTAAACCTGCCACCCTTTTCCCTATATCTTATAATGGCTCCGGCCTGCCGTTCACTTAGGCCAAACTGTTCCCAGGTGCCACGGTCAATTGTATTTGGATCAAAAATAAAAAGTTCGCCCTGCCTATCGGTGTCCACTGTTTCTTCCCCATAGTGTTCTTTATAGCCTCTAATTTTCTTCAGCCGCTCTTTTTCGGCCAGTGCCAGTTGCATTACCGCCTGCCGGTCGGCCTCGGTAACCGGCTCTTCGCCCACTACAAATGCATAAGCGTAAGGGAAAAGTATAACGATCCATATTAATATAATAAGCCCTATCAGCCCGTTAAACTCTCTTCTGCTAAAGCCAAAATAAACATTCAACCATTTCCTCATCAGCTAATTTAAGCAACAAGCTTTATATCAACCACAGTTGATAGCTATTAATATTGCCAGAATGTTATATTTTCGGCATGTAACTAAATTAAAAATAATAAGTCTTATTTTTGAAGTTGCTTTACTATTCATAAAGTTAAAAAACTATTATATTCAAATGAGCGTATCAGAGGCCAACATTCAGTCAAAAGAATGGACTTCAGTCCTGATCGCATCATAACAGATAAATTAAACATCTATGAAAATCATAACTACCAAAGAGTTTGCAAAGGCCACCAAGATTGACAAGTTAGGGGTGCCCGGCTTGGCCGCTTTGCTCATGGAGATGATGAAATTAAATGATATCAACAAGGTTTTTTCCCAAAACGAGCATTTCAACGGACTTGAATTTGTTGACAAAATACTGGAAACCATAGGCGTAACCATTGATTTTGATGAAGACGACCTTAAAAACATTCCTAAAACAGGTGGCTTTATTGCCATTGCCAACCACCCTTATGGTGGTGTGGAAGGTTTGGCTTTGGTAAAACTACTTTGCACCGTAAGGCCCGAAGCAAAGGTAATGGTCAACTTTATCCTTAAAAAGATTCCTAATCTGAGCGAGTTTTTTGTTGCAGTAAATCCTTTCGAAAATGTACAGCATTCGTCCAGCATCAGTGGTTTGAAGGCTACTTTTGATTTATTACAAAGTGGCACGCCTATAGGGATATTCCCTGCTGGAGAGGTTTCGACCTTTAGTTTGGACAAGCAGGAAATTACCGACCGGATATGGCATCCTGTAGTGGGCAAACTTATTGCCAGGGCCAAGGTACCGGTAGTACCGATCTATTTTCATGGCAACAATGGCGTTTTATTCAATATCCTCAGCTTTATACACCCAACATTGCGTACAGCAAAACTGCCATCGGAGTTTTTAAACAAACAAGGGCTTAAAATTAAAGTCAGAATTGGCAAGCCTATTCACATTCAGGATATATCTTATCATAAAAACACCAATAAACTGCTCGACTTTTTAAGAGCCCGTACTTATGCCCTGGGTACCGGACTGGAAGAGGAGAAAAAGATGTTTAATCCCATCAATCTTTTTAAAATAAAGAAAAAGCCTGAGCAGATTATTGAGGAAACAGATCGTAAATTGATTGTGGACGAGATAGAGGAGCTGGAAGGTTTCAGGGTATGGCAGGAAAAAAATTATGAAGTTTATATTGTGCCAACCGCAGCCATTCCGAATGTATTAAGGGAAATTGGACGATTGCGGGAAATCACTTTCCGTGAAGTTGGCGAGGGCACCAATAAAAAAATCGATCTGGATAATTACGATATTTACTATCATCACCTGTTTATATGGGATAAGGAGCAACAAAATATTGTTGGGGCTTACCGCATTGGTAAAGGTGACGAAATATTAAACACCATGGGCCGGAGGGGCTTTTATCTTTCTGAGCTCTTCAAAATCAAAGAACCTTTTTACCCCGTATTACGAAAAGGGATTGAGCTGGGCCGCTCCTGGATCCGCAAAGAATATCAGCAAAAGCCATTACCATTGTTTTTACTTTGGAAAGGCATCCTGAAATATCTGCTCGACAACCCGCAATACCGCTATATGTTTGGTCCGGTAAGTATCAGCAACAATTTCTCCAAGTTCTCTAAATCATTGATTGTGGATTATATCACCAAAAACCACTTTGATTATGAACTGGCGCACTATGTAAAACCTAAAAACAAATTTAAGGCCGATCTGTCGGCCATAGACAAAGATCTGCTGATCGAGAGCAGCGAATCGCTAAAGGATCTGGACAGCTTGATTTCGGACATTGAAAACTCGCACATCAAAATTCCTGTATTGCTAAGGCAATATATGAACCTCAATGCAAAAATTATCTGTTTCAATATTGATCCTAAGTTTTCAGATTGTCTGGATGGCTTCCTTGTGGTGGATACACAAAGCATACCACCAGAGATGCTGGAGAAGATTGGAAAGAATTTTTAAACCAAAAAGCCACGACATCCATCGTGGCTTTTTGTTATCAACTAAACCTAAACTTTATAAATACTAACCAAATATTTATGCCACAAAAGTAAGGTGGTCATGTTAAGGGTTTGTTAAAAATCGATTATGATAAAAGCTTTCTAAAGCGAAATTTCATTTTTCCGACCAACAAAATTCTGTATAAAACCGATACGAGAATTGGCCGATTGCACTTCTGCATCATTTTGATGATAAGATTGTCTTATTCCAAAAGAGGTTGACAGATATTGATTAATAATAACTTACCTGTCTATCTGAAAAATCCTAATACCACTATGGGTTTACATAGGTTTGTATAAAATTATTTCTTTTTTCCTGCTTTTTCTTTTTTTCCATCTTTTTTTGAGTCTTCCCTGTTTTGTTTGCGCTTTTTCCGGGGTTAACATATCACAACTTGAATGTGGCCTAAGTGTATTGTAGATATTGATGATTTGATTAATTCGATCGCTTGCCTTATCAAAATCATCATATCTTTCATGGTCTATCCACTCTCCCTTTAAGATACCATTCACCCGTTCAGCTAAAGCATTTTCATAGGGGTCTCCGTTCTCGGTCATGCTTATTCGTATATTATTGTCTTTTAACATCTTTACGTATTCTTTGCAACAATATTGCACCCCTCTGTCCGAATGGTGGATCAATCCCGGCTGACGGTGTATCCCTGTATTTTTGATCGCCATTTGTAATGCTCTTATGCTGCCACTACTCTCCAGGGTGCGATCAAGGCTGTAACCTATGATTTTATGGGAATAGGCATCAGTTATCAATGATATGTACGCAAAACATTCGGCAACGACAATATAGGTAATATCACTAACCCATAGTTGATTAGAGCGGTTAAAGTCAAATCCCCGAATCAGGTTGGGCCATTTCCGCATCCAGTGGTTTGAATTAGTGGTAATGGCGTATTTTTTCCTTCTGCGAATCAACAGTCCGTGGTTTTTCAGAAAATCGTAAAGTACTTTCCTTCCTATCCTGCACCCGGACTGATTTATCAGAAAATGCAGTTTCGTACCGCCCAAGCGGGGCATTTGTTTACGGTAATTGCTGACTATATCAAGTAGGACTTCTTCTTTTAATAGACGTTTTTTAGTTGATTTCATCTGTTTGTAATAGGCTTGTCTTGTATAGCCAAACAATCCACACAGGGTTTTCAGATCTATTTTTGCATATCTTTCCCTGAGCCTGGTAACTGTTTGGCTTCTGACTTTTTTAGCAAATCAATACCATACCGCTCCTCCAGTATATCGCCCATAAGTTTATAACCTTCAATTTTTAACTGGGCATCCTTAAGCTGTCGGCGCAACTCGTCAATTTCCCGCATTAGGTCGGTGTCACTAACTGTTTTAGATTTGTTTCTCATAGCCGCTGAAACTATTGGTCTATCATCTAAGGTAGGTAAAAATCTATCTCTGTATCTAGAAACCATCTTCCTTATAGCTTCCGTACTCATACCGGTCTCTTTACTTAACATCGAAGCTGTTTTTACACCGCTTGTATACTCACAAATCATTCGCTCTTTCACCTTTCGGGGTATTCTTGAATTGTTTAATTCCATTTTTAGTTGTCATTTTAAGCTGTCAACCTTTTCTGGAACGAGACATATC